>JBGCFN010000001.1:0-15253 GCA_045106935.1 Gammaproteobacteria bacterium
ACAAGGCATTTTGAAGACTGAAGATGTTAAAAGCGAATTAGGACGCGCATCTTACATAATGAAGAATGCACACATAGAAGTTTATAAAGAAAAATGACACCATGAGGTCATACCACTAAAATGTTATATTCTATACTTTCCGCGTCATGCGATAATATAAATTAAAGATTAAGCATCCACTTTCTACCAACTATAATTTAATATCGTTTCCCATCAGAAATCATTCAATTATCACCGAAAGAGCACTTTAGTGAAATTGGCTTTAGAATTGTGGATCGCGCAAACGCTGCATAAATAGGCGTTATTTCAAGTATTTACAGTGCCTCTGAACAGGGACAGACTAGGTGGCGGAGAGAGAGGGATTCGAACCCTCGGTACCGATTAAAGTACACACGCTTTCCAAGCGAGCACATTAAGCCACTCTGTCATCTCTCCTGATCGGTATTACAATTGGATATTAGGATTTATCTGTATCGTTTCCGGCAGTATATATTGTCCCGGGGAATTGCATTACTTTTGAGTCTATATCCGAAATCTTAGAAACGCCTTGTTTCTCAACTTCGTCAATTCTAATAACTGAATGCATGGGAATATAACATCTTTTAACTGAGTCAAATTCGGACTTCAGCTTTTCTTCGCCAGGATCGACAACAACGGAATCACGCTCACTAAAAGTAATTTGCTCTATTGTAATAAAACCATACATATCAGATTGATACACATCCCTAGCAAACACTTCATACACTTTGCCTTGGTTATGAAAAATCACTTTAAATATTTCTTCATTTGCCATATCTGACTAAACTCTTCCTTGTTTGAATTATTTATATTAAGCAATACCTGCAACAAGCATATTTCTACCAGCAACTTTAGCTTCATATAATTTTTTATCAGCATCAACGATTAGCGTTTCTATGTCTAGAGGTTCTGTTGGGCGTGCGGCAATCAAGCCCAGACTGATTGATACTCGCACATCTGCATTGTTAACTTTTATATTATGTGCCACTAGGTTTTTCCTAATCATATCAAGCACTAAGTATGCACTGTCTAAATCTGTATCTGGCAAAAGCACTAGGAATTCATCACCCGCATACCGTCCCACCACATCAGATCGACGTAAACGATTGTTCAGGTAATCTGAAATATGCCGCAATACATAATCACCCACAACATGTCCATTTTCATCATTAATTTGCTTAAAGTGATCTACATCAATCATGGCCAAGCAGATGCTTTCTTTTCGACGAATTGCCAAACTAATCTCTTCATTTGCACGCTCTAGGAAAGCATCTCTATTTAAAGCACCTGTCAACGAATCCATTATAATTAAATGATTCGCCCGCCTAAATCTCAGTATTCTCTGCTTTAAAATCTGAAGTTGCTCATCTTGCAATTCATGACCATAGATACAATCATCTGCTCCGGCGTGTAATGCCTCTAATTTTTCTTGCTTGTCCTCATTCTCAAGCAAGAACACAATTGGCATATTAAAGTGCGATTCATGCAAACGCACAATTCGCGCACCATCACACCAATAATCATTATTTTTGTCATAAGCTATTAATATTAAATCTGGCTTAAAATTAACAAGCTCATCAACAATATTATCGATAACACCAATTACGCGACAGTGAATATTTTCACACGCTAATGCTTTTTCTATATAGGTAATTCTCTGCTTCTGCTGATCAATAAGCAAAACTCTACTTCCCGCATTACCTCGCGACTCAAGAATTACATCTAAAGTTGAACTAAAATTATGTGCATTGATAGGAGTAGCGAAAAATGCTTCGGCCTCAAATTGTGCAGCCATTTTGCGTGTTTGCACATCATCTCGGCGTGAGATAACAACAAATGCCGGCGGCTGATCTTCTATTGATTGAAAAGCCTCTTTAGTACTTTTATCAAGTTTAATTTGATTTGCATCACCCAGATCTAAAACAACAATAGAAGGTGCAACTGTTTGCGACATAGACTGTGCTCGCTCAATGGTACTAAATGCAATGACTGTAAAGCCTCGTGTTTCGAGTAAATTAGATAACAGCGAAAGCTCAACTGAACGGTGACTAATTATAAATATCACAAGCTCACGATGCGATAATTGCAACGAATCTAAACGCGGTATGTTATCTTCATTATCGTCACTAAAATTATAGTTGAGCAATTCATTTTCTAACGTATCGACAAGCTGCTGAACTAAATTCCCTATTTTTTGTTTTTCTTTTTTCCAAGTAGATTTTTCATCTAAAACGTCAACAATATTGCTTTCAACATTTTTTGCTAACGAATGAATATCATTGAATTCATGCGACCCACTAGAACCGGCAATTTTGTGAACTTCTACACGCAACTCAGATAGCGAATGCTGATAATTGGCTGCAGAATTTAATTCTGCCCAACAACGTCTAAGTTCTTGGATTTTTTCAGGAAATGATTCCACATAAATCTCGCGTATCCGCTCGAACTTATCATTGTCTAAAGGCTTAACGTCTTTCACCTTTCAACTCTCACAGCCATGAATTTCATTGTTCGCGTCTATGTAAAATTATTTTATTGTCTTAGTTAGATGTGCCACTTTTCTCAAGACGATAACCGTGTTGATAAATTGATGTCAGCTTCCACCCGTTTTCAGCGCCAATGACTAACTTGCGACGTAATCGACTCACATGGGTATCGACAGTACGTGTATTCACATCGGCACTTCTTCCCCACACTGTTTCTAAAATATAACCTCGCGATAAAACACGCCCGGCATTTCTAAATAAAAACAACGTTAGTTCAAACTCTTTACGTGTAATGTCAATATTTTCACCATTCAGTTTCACTATCTTTGAACTGCGTTGTAACGTATAGGGAGTGAACTCTAATTCATCCTCAGTATTCGCTTGTTGTGTTCGACTACTGATTGACCCTATTCGCGCCAACATTTCTGCTCGTTTAACAGGCTTCGACATATAATCATCTGCACCGCCTTGCAATGCTTGAACGACATCTTCTTCCTCATCTTTTTGAGTGATAAAGAGTACGGGAATTCTCCAGTCAAGCGATTCTCTAACCCAATTCAGCACTTCTAATCCATCCATATCCGGGACCAACCAATCTAGAATAAGTAAGTCATAACTTTCATGAAGCAATGCCATTGTAATGTCTTTACCAGAGCTATATACAACGCACTTATGACCAGCATCCTCTAGTAAGGCCTGCATTAATACAGATTGGTCTTGATCATCTTCTAGTAGAGCGATATGCATCTTATATTTATTTAGTTAATTTCATAAGAGTGTCAGAACTTGCTTCACATATGGGAAACGACGGCTTCACTAAAACCGGACGTTGTTACCAACGTCGCCCCTGGCATTAGTTCTTCTAATTGCCTTTCTATGTCTTCTGCACTGGATAATTTTGTTGCTATTTTAGTCGACATTCCTGCTCTTGCGCGAGCTAAATCGTAGGTTACCGTTTTTGCTGCAATTGCTCCACCAACACCTTTCAATACAAGGTCTGCAGCTTTGTTCCACCCCATGTAGCGAAGCATCATTTCTGCTGATAATATGATCGAGCCTGGATTAACACGATTTTTACCGGCATATTTTGGTGCAGTCCCGTGAGTGGCTTCGAACACAGCAACCGCATCTGCAATATTGGCACCTGGCGCGATACCGATTCCTCCCACCTGGGCTGCCAATGCATCCGAAATATAATCACCATTGAGATTTAAGGTTGCAATGACGTCATAAATTTCTGGTTTTAATAGTATTTGTTGCAAGAAATTATCCGCGATTACATCTTTTATTATGATCTTTCTGTGTGTTTTAGGGTTAATTATCTCACACCATGGACCCTCGCCCATTAGCGTTGCACCAAACTCATTCTTAGCCAAATCATATCCCCAGTGGCGAAACGCTCCTTCGGTAAACTTCATAATATTACCCTTGTGAACTAAGGTCACAGAGCTTCTATCGTTATCGATAGCAAATTGGATTGCTTTTCGAATAAGGCGCTCTGACCCTTGCTGAGATACCGGTTTTACTCCGATTCCGGAAGAGTCAGGGAAACGAATCTGCTCAACATTCATTTCATTAATGAGAAAATTGAGTACTTTTTGTACATCCTGAGAGTGGGCAGGCCATTCGATTCCTGCATAAATATCTTCAGTATTCTCTCGAAATATCACCATATCGGTCGTTTCTGAATCTTTCATTGGTGTCGGCGTGCCTGGAAAATATCGTATTGGCCTTACACATGCGTATAAATCCATTTTTTGACGAATTGCCACATTAAGCGAACGCATCCCCTCACCTATAGGCGTGGCTAAGGGACCTTTTATGGATACCACGAAGTCTTTCATTGCTTGTAGAGTTTCATCTGGTAACCAAATATCCGACCCATAGCGCTTATTCGCTTTTTCACCCGCAAAAATTTCCATCCAAACAATTGAACGCTGGTCTTGGTATGCCTGCTTAACCGCATAATCTACAACACGGTGCATTGCTGGAGTAACATCTACACCTATTCCATCACCTTCTATATAAGGAATAATTGGATGCGTTGGCACGTGGAGTGAACCATCTGTATTGATAGTGATTCTTTCACCTTTTTGAGGAAGCTGAATGTGCTCGAATTGCGCAGAACTCATAATTACACCTCTATGAAATAACCATATAATTAGCAATGTAAATTAATGCTAACTCGTTTATCTATAGAGTGTATAGGAAAATTTAAGTGCTAGCTGACACCCAAACCTGGGCATCAGCTAGACTTTCATGCAATTACCTGGCACGAATGTACCGGTGGTAGATTTTCTCTAGTTTAATTAGAACTGGTTAGAAGTGTTTTTCTCACCAGCTGCTTTAAGTGCATTTTCACCCGCAAAGTATTCTTTGTGGTCATCACCCATATCAGAACCTGACATGTTTTGATGCTTAACACAGGCGATACCTTGACGAATTTCTTTACGCTGCACACCTTCTACATAACCCAACATCGCTTGGTCACCAAAGTATTCTTTAGCAAGGTTATCAGTTGATAACGCAGCTGTATGGTAAGTCGGCAATGTAATTAAATGATGGAAAATACCCGCATCACGAGAAGAATCTGCTTGGAAGCTGCGGATTTTGTCATCAGCAAGAGCAGCTAACTCAGTATCATCATACTTCACATCCATCAATTCTTCACGGTTATAACTAGAAACGTCTTTTCCTTCCTCAACCATTGTATCGTAGGCTTGTTTACGGAAGTTTAGCGTCCAGTTGAATGATGGGCTATTGTTATAAACAAGCTTAGCGTTTGGAATTACTTCACGCACACCGTTCACCATCGCTGCAATGTCTTTAACACTAGGTGTTGCTGTTTCAATCCAAAGTAAGTCAGCACCAGCTTTAATGACATATATACAGTCGAATACACAACGCTCTGGGCCTGTGCCTTTACGAAACTCGTACAAACCAGAAGGTAAACGCTTAGGACGAACTAGCTTGCCATTACGGTTAAAACATACATCGCCTTCAGCCATATCAGCGACGTCAATTTCTTCGACGTCTAAGTATGAATTATAGATGTCACCTTCATCACCTGGCTCTTTAACTACCGCGATCTCTTTAGTCAGACCTGCGCCTTCAGAGTCAGTACGTGCAACAATAATTCCGTTATCAATGCCTAACTCTAAGAATGCATGACGTAATGCGCGAATTTTAGCGTGGAAATCAGCATGAGGTACTGTGACTTTACCGTCTTGATGGCCACACTGCTTCTCATCAGCGACTTGGTTTTCGATTTGAAGTGCACAAGCACCGGCTTCGATCATTTGCTTAGCCATTAAGTAAGTCGCTTCCGCATTACCAAAACCAGCATCAATGTCAGCAATAATTGGCACAACGTGTGTTACGTGGTTATCTATTTTATCTTGGATAGTTGCTTTTTCAGCATCACTTGATGCCGCATCTAACTCGCGGAATAGACCACCTAATTCTCGGGCATCCGCTTGACGCAAGAAGGTATAAAGCTCTTCAACCAATGATGCGACTGTTGTTTTCTCATGCATAGACTGGTCAGGCAATGGGCCAAATTCACTACGAAGTGCAGCGACCATCCAACCTGAAAGATAAAGGTAACGACGATCAGTATTGCCATTAAAATGCTTCTTAATAGAAATCATTTTCTGTTGGCCAATGAAACCATGCCAACAACCCAGAGACTGAGTGTACTTAGAGCTATCAGCGTCATAAGCAGCCATATCTTTACGCATAATGTCGGCAGTATACTGAGCAATGTCTAAGCCGGTTTTGAATCGGTTCTGCACGCGCATACGAGCGACTGATTCTGGGTTGATAGCATCCCAAGAGCTACCTGCTTTTGCTTTTATTGCTCTTACTGCTTCAATAGCACTTTGATAATTTGACATATCTCGATCTCCAAAAGTTTGTAATTTGTATATGGCTCTTTTGGCTTAAGCACTAAAATAGAATACGTCTGTCGCTTGCCAGAACACTAAAATATTTTGCGCATTAACACCAAATAGCACCCTCATCCAGGAGGATGCCCAAAAAAAGGTCCCGTATATTAGCAAATACTTTTAAACGAGTCTTGTGATATCTAGCTCATATCCCTACTTTATATAAGAAGCCCCTTGCCTACCTGCTATTGGGCCCCTATTATTCAGCCAACTAGTCACTCACCAATCTAGATAATTTGTCTTTCCAGGCTTCTATCAGATATCAATATTAGTAATAAATACAAAGGTTTACAGAACATGTTTAAGACAGCAGATTTATGTGATGATCACTCAGATTCATTATCTATCGCGCAACCTCTGTTTAATGATTATGGAAAAAATATTTCATTTAGCGGTGAAATTTCAACCGTTAAATGTTTTGAAGATAATTCACTTGTCAGAAAACAGCTAGAACAAGCTGGCCGTGGTCGCGTATTGATTGTCGATGGTGGCGGATCAACACGCTGTGCAATGGTGGGAGATATTCTGGCTCAAATGGGCGCTGATAATGGATGGAACGGAATTATTGTATATGGCTGCATCCGTGACTCAGGTGCCATAGCCACGATTACTCTTGGTGTGAAAGCTATTGGCACACTGCCCCTTAAAAGTGTCAAAAAAGGTGAAGGTGAAATCGATATCCCCGTACATTTTGCAGATGTGGATTTCATTCCAGGGCAATTCGCTTACGCAGATGAAGACGGCATAATATTATCGCCGACAAAACTCGTTTAATTGCCACGTATTTGAATTATTTTTGTGAATAATTTTGTCGAATCACTGGCATTCGATATCTATTGCATAGATGTCGACTATATTCGCCCACGTCTTGCTTGCAGCTATTTAGTGATACATCAAGGAAAAGCGGCGTTCATTGATTGCGGGACGAGCTTGACCACCTCACGGCTACTGTCCGCTTTGCGGGATTGCAAGCTTGAGCTTACTGATGTGGAATATGTCATCCCAACACATATACATCTCGATCATGCTGGTGGTGCTGGAGTTTTGATGAAAGAATTCCCAAACGCCAAACTGGTTGTTCACCCCAAAGGGGCTCGTCATTTAATCGATCCTCAACGTTTAATTGATAGCGTCCGCCAAGTGTACGGCAATGAAGTTTATGACTCTTTATATGGAGAGGTCATTCCAATTGATGAAAATCGTGTCATTGCTGCTGAAGACAATGACTGTATAGACTTAAATGGCAGACCGCTGTTAGTGGCAGATACGCCTGGACATGCACGCCATCATTTCTGTCTTTATGATGAGTTGAGTCAAGGATGGTTCACTGGCGATACTTTTGGTCTATCTTATCCCAACATCAGCATTGATACAGGTCGTTATTTAATGCCAACAACGACGCCAGTTCAGTTCGAACCTGATGCGTGGCAACAATCAATAGAACGCCTATTAGATAAAAATCCACAACGCATGTACCTCACCCACTTTGGCATGATTGAAAATGTTCAGACATTTGCAAACAAGTTAAGCGATGACTTAATCACTTATGCAAAAATCGCTTTAGCACAACAAACTAAAAACCAACGCGTTGAAGTGCTAGTAGAAAAACTTACCCAACACACCTTAAGTGAATTACGCAATCTAGGCTGCAAACAAGAAAAAGCAATCATACTTGAGCTACTCACTGCCGATATTACTCTTAATGCCCAAGGATTAGATGTCTGGCTGAAGCGTCAGGAAAAATTAAGTCAATCTGCATAGCATAGCTGTTTAAATAGATGCTAACGCATTAAAACGGTATAATTACACAATCAAATTTTGATATTTAGTCAACCTCTTAGGCATTTAACATATGTATATTCAGGCCATATTAAAAAAACCAATTATTACTTTGACGATTATTCTGGCAGCCGTTGCAGCTTTATCAATCAACATTCAATACATCAATATAGACGCTTCACCTGACTCCCTACTATTAGACAGTGACCCAGATTTAGAATTTTATCGTGAAGTTCATCGAGAGTACGGATCTGACGAATACATTATTGTTGGTTTTCAGCCGAATGCCAGTTTATACCAACAACAAACAATCGATTTTATTCAAAAATTAACTGAAGAATTAAAAACTGCCTCAGGCATTTCTGGTGTAAACAGCATAACGAACGTGCCATTACTGCAACAACCACGCAAACAAGGTGAAGACGGCGTCAGTACTTTTCAAAATCTAATCAACCCTAATGTTGATATTGCTAGCGCAGAAAATGAATTTGCCACCAGTCCAATATACTCATCTAATCTAGTCAGCCTTGATGCTAAGTCAACAGCCATCAAAGTCGACATCCAAAAAAATCAAGAATTAGTATCACTAATTGAACAAAAATATATTCTACTAGACCAGTTAAACAAGCCAAGCAATGAAAACAACCAGGGTTTAATTGATCAACTAAATGACATCAATACACAGATACCCATTCAAAGAGCTATTATCAATCAACGCTACAAAAATGCATTAGAGGACATTAGATCAACTTTATCCACTCATCTCAACCAAGGAAAATTTTATCTAGCAGGCGCACCACTCATTGCTAACGATATTAAGACATTCATCAATAACGATATTCGCGTATTTGGCATCAGCATGATTGCCATTATGTTCTTTGTATTATTCTTATTTTTCCGCCGATTATCATGGGTATTATTATCTCTCGTCTGCGCCTTTTTAAACGTGTTAATGGTCTCTGGACTCATTGGCATGTTAGGACTACAACTTACAATTATCTCATCAAATTTTGTTGCACTATTAATTATATTTTCGATCACACTCTCAATTCACGTTATTATTCGCTACCAAGAAGTTTCCATTAACAACCCTGATGACTTGAGCAATAATCTAATCAATGCAGTCAAACAAATATCTACACCTTGCATTTACATGGTCGCCACTTCTGCAATTGCTTTCATATCGTTAATTGTCAGCGATATTCAGCCGGTCATTTTCTTCGGCCTAATTATGGTGATGGGATTGTTATGTGCTTTCCTTCTTACCTTCACTGTACTGCCAATTTTAATTCATTTATTCAAGCCAAAAATTAATTCAGGGCAAAAAGGTAACTCCTCGAGTTTATTGAATGATATATTGAATGTAATTCGACAGAGCAGACCCGTGATGGCTTCATTTATTGTCATCATTGCTACAATAAGCATATATGGCATCACTCAAATCACTGTTGAAAACAGATTCATTGATTATTTCAAATCAGATACTGAATTATACCAAGGCTTAATTTTTATCGACCAAGAACTCGGCGGCACAGTCCCGCTTGAATTATTGCTTGAAGCACCAGAAGTGACAGAGGAAGACAGCGAAGCATTAGACGATGATGATGAATTTGCAGACTATCTTGACGAAGAAGAAGACAGTTTCACTCAACAAAGCTATTGGTATAATCGACGCGGCATCAACAAGGTTAAAGCAGTACATGACTATTTAGAAAGCCTCGACCAAGTAGGAAAAGTACTTTCCATTTCAAGCACTGAAAAAGTTTTTCGTCAATTAGCTAAAGGCGATGAGTTAGAGGATTTCCATTTAGCGTTAATCCATAAAAAAGTGCCTGAAAATATCAAAGATGTCTTAATCAATCCTTATATTTCTCAGCAAGGCAATCAAGCAAGATTGGTTGCAAGAATCAAAGATTCTGATCACACTTTAATTCGTAACGACTTGTTAAACAAAATCGAAGCCGACATCAATGCTAATTTAATTTCAAATGGTGAGAGCATTCGTTTGAGCGGTATCAGTGTGCTGTATAACAATGTATTGCAAAGCTTATATCAATCACAGATATTAACATTGGGAACAGTATTTATTTGCATCCTCATTATGTTGCTAATTTTATTCAGAAGTTTTTCGCTAGCCATCATAGGTACTCTTCCCAATATATTTACAGCCTTATTTATATTAGGTGCAATGGGTCTTTTAGGAATACCTCTGGACATTATGACAATCACAATTGCAGCAATCACTATAGGGATTGGTGTTGACTATGCTATTCACTATATTCATAGATTCAAAAAAGAAACCAACCAAGGTGCTGACTATAAACAGGCAATCAGTACTGTGCAGTTAACTGTTGGCAAAGCGTTGTACTACACCTCAATCACAGTCACATTAGGATTTATAATTTTAGTCACATCGAGCTTTAAACCATCAATCTACTTTGGCTTATTCACAAGTATTGCAATGATTGTTTCACTATTTGCGACTTTCACAATTATTCCATTACTAATCAACTGGCTTAAGCCAATCAAGATTGCACAGTAAATCAAGGCTCTTCACAAGAATACTTCTCTTGTAACAAAGCGACTAACACATAGGTTGCAGATTGCTTTTTCGATTCTGTGTTACTTTCAACATGATCCACAAAGAGTTTAACTACATCATCAAGATTGATTTTAGATCTATCACATAAACGACCTGACAAATCCATTAGCTCTATACTTGAAGCAATATATCCTGAACAAATTCCTGCTTCTAACTGCCCTACAGAGCTTTCTAGTTCTATTAATTTGATATATTCATGACAGTATTCTGCCATTGTTTGCGCCTGATAAAATGATGCGATACTAGATACAGAAAATAGTGATATAAAAATAGCGAAAATAGATTTAGAAAAAATTCTAGAAAAACAAAAATGGACAATAGACATTAACAATAAAACCTTTTACATAATTAACAGCCTAACAGTATCAGAATATTGATCCTGCTGTAAATTTTAGTTTTATTGCTTGGTTAACTCAGAAATAACGATAGTATATTCGTCGTCTGAGCGTCTTTTATGCTGATCAATGCTAATACTTGTAGGATATCCAAATGTCTGATCATAAACAGCATTCACTTCACCTAACTTATTATCTGTCGCCAATAATATTTGATGAAACCACTCTGAAATGGTGGCAAGTTGCTTGACAATATTGTCTGGCACTGGCATCCCAGTATCGACATAATTTGCGCTAACAACTTCATTAGCGATAACCGACACTGACATAGTTCTCGTATAGTCTGGTGCACAAAAACATTGTTTTTTAACAACATAAGTATAGTTGACACTTCCTTGCGAGTTCCAACGTTGTTCCATTTCTAGCAATTGTTCTGAGATTTCTTTTTCGCAAGCAAGAGAATACGTAGCAAAGCTAATTAGCAATACAAATAGAAGTTTATTCTTCATTTATTTCAATGGCTTTCGTCTAGTCTGAATATAGACGCCAAACATCAACAACAAAAAACCTAAGCCGTAGTTTCCTCCACCGCCCCCCTCATCTTCACTCATACTTCCTGGATTCATTATTGGTGTGATTGGTGCAGTTGGTGCAGTTGGTGCAACTGACGTAGCCGTACACATGACCATGTTATTAGCTATATCACATGTGCTTACAAGTGAATTATTCGACGCATTCACTTCTTGAACATCTACTGTGTCTTCATCAATTGTTTGGGTAATTATTATATTACTAGTATTTGCATTCACTCTAACGTTGGCAGTTACTTGAAATGATGTGGGTGGATTTGAGACAGTACAAGAATAAGCACCGCCACCGCCATTAATAGTGCAATTAATTCCATTGGCTACGACAGCTATCAATATACCTTGGGCAGTATTCACCGTCCCACTTAAATTAACCCTATCTACAGCTTTATAGCCATTTTCTATTGTTGCCGTGTACGAGGATGTAAATTCTAAATTAGCATTTAATGCACCATTATTTCCGGCATTCTCAGCCATGGATACATCGGTAGGGAAATCCATACATAATTCTGGCGTTGCAATTGCCGCAATTGTTGTTTCAATATCTGCAACACTACACGATGAAAAATTTGCCAAATTCAACCCAGGACCAATACCTGGAGACATAATGAACGTCGATGCTGGACATAACACATTGGCACCCGGCCCATCATGATCAGACCCTAAGTTATGTGCTAACTCGTGTGCAACGACGATTGCCGTCAGCGGTATATTGTATGTCGTCGTATCCACAGGGTTAGTATAAAAAACACTGGATGTTCCCGTACTAAAACCATTGGCTTCACAGACACTGCCTAGATATGCAACACCCAAAGTGCCACCATTGAAATCTCGGCCAGTGACAACATGAGTCAATGCATTATTATTTGATATAAAAGGTATTTGAGCATTGTTCTTTTTATCCTCAATATCATCAAGTAATACACCTGCGTTCAATATAGGACTAGCTGCAACACTGGTACTGAAGAGGTCATTTGATAGCATTTCAAGCGTGATTGCATCGATAGAGATTTTTAAATCATTAATGTAGTGCCCATCAACGATATTAATTATCGACATTGCTTGTGCCGTCGCCTGCGCACCAAATACAGTCTGGAAAGTTTGATCAAATGCAATTTCAATTTCTGCAATCACACATATCCCATTCACTTCTTGACTACAAAATTGTGCCAAGGTAGCTGAAAGAGGTGAAGATGCAGATGCTGAACTATCCACAGAATTGGTCGCAGATAATTGAGCAACGTGATCCAGCATAGTATCGGTCCCGTCACCACGCCCACAAGACCCTTGTAAACCATCAACCTCCGAGATGGGCATAGAGCTCATCGTGTTATTGATAACCGCACCAGCACCCACTGGGACACCAGAACTTACTTGCTGGATAATATGCATCGCATTATGAACAGAAACAACACCCTGCCACTGACCATCAATTAGTGATGCTCTTACCCAGCTCGACTCCACACCTTGTAATTTACCAATATAATATTGACCAGATACATTATCTTTTATCCCATTAACCTTATCATTAAGATGCGTGTTTTCTGTCACAACCGCTTGATATTGAAAGCCTTGTATATCAATTTGAAATTGCTTTTCCTGTTGCGCGCATATTGATTGGGCTGACAACATAATCAAGATAAAAAATAGAACACGAATCAAGTGCATAACTGGTTGGATCCTCCAATAGCGTGTGGGATTAGGTAGACGCTTTAACTTATGTGATGAGGATCTAATATTTCGCGGCGAAAATGCCAGATTGAAGACCAAAGGTAGAAAAAAGGAGACCAACAGCCGCTAAATATATAGGTGCAATTAGATAAAAACTATGATTTTTCAATACAATAACTGCACATTATGAATTTATCCAAACATAAGCTGTTCATTACTTACAGTTTCATTCTGATTGCGGTGATGTTGTTACCACAACACATGCGTGAGTTGCTTTATCTAGATATTGAACATTTTATGCAAGGTGAATATTGGCGATTCTTTTCAGCGCATTTCACACATATTTCATGGGTTCACTGCCTAAGCAATATTATTGGTGTACTTCTATTAGCTGGAATATTTAATCAATCAAAACAGACTTTGAATTGGTCATTTGCTACGTTTTTGATATGCACATTAGTCAGCACAGGCTTAATACTTTTTAGCACTCAACTGGATTGGTATGTTGGATTTTCCGGGGTACTTACAGGCTTATACATTTACGCTGCAATCAAAACAATCAGAGATAACATTAAGATTTCTACGATCATCATCATCGCACTTTCTATCTATATATTATTTCAAGTTCTTGAGGGAGAACTTATAAGCACCACCGTTATGACAGACATCAAGACGTCATCTTATGCCCATGCATTTGGTTTTGTAACTGGCTTAATCTATGGAAGTATTGAGCAATTAGTTGCTTACTGCTCAATTAGATTTAGAAACAAATATTAAATATGATGATTACACCATGCAAGGCTTGCGACGGTGATAATACTTAACATCGCTAAAGCTAACATCATCACCTCCACCACCCATATACATTTCTTGAACACTATCTGACTCAGAAAGCTCTTTGGCTGAGCCTTTTAGTACGACACGCCCATTCTCAATAATATAGCCAATCTTGGCATATTTTAATGCAATGTTTGCATTTTGCTCAGAAACTAAAAAGCTAACTCCGTCTTCTTCATTGAGAGTTTTTACAATTTCAAAAATTTCTTCAATTAGTTGAGGCGCCAAACCCATAGATGGTTCATCCAATAAAATTAAGTTTGGTTTAGCCATCATCGCTCGTCCCATGGCAACCATTTGTTGCTCACCACCTGAACATAATCCACCTAAATTCTTTCTGCGATCTCTTATTCTCTTGAAACGATCATAGACATACTCTAGATCTTGCTTAACTGATGCATTATCAGCATTACGAATAAATGAGCCTGTTAAGAGATTCTCTTCTACTGTTAGGTGACCAAAGATATGACGACCTTCTAATACTTGTACTACACCTGATTTCACCATGTCATATGGTGACATTGTACTAATATCAGTTCCGTTATATTCAATTGACCCTTTACTGACTTCTCCACGTTCTGCTTCTAGCAATCTTGAAACAGCTTTACATGTGGTTGTTTTACCTGAACCGTTAGCACCCAATAGCGAAACAATCTCACCTTTCTGAACCTCTATTGAGACACCATGCAGTGCTGAGATTACTCTTGAATAGAGAACTTCAATATTTTTAATTGATAATATGGGTGTATCGGTACTCATCGTTTACCCTTATGGCTATCTTTAAATTAACCTACCGAATCCTCATCGTTCCGGTAGGCAATTAACTATTACAACTATGATCCGATATTAGATATCGAAGTCATCGTCATTGTTGTTAGCATCACAAGGGCGTCTTTCGATACCGTTGTCTGCTGCATACTTCTCTGCACCTGCATCAATGATCGCTTGTGATAATGGTACATCACCTTCAATCCAATCTGACACAATGTTC
>JBGCFN010000010.1:0-69637 GCA_045106935.1 Gammaproteobacteria bacterium
GTTGCGCATGAATCCCCATTTGCATGGTATTTGATCGCGGCTCAAATATAACAACCATGCGCTGCTTATCAAATTGTTGCTTAAAGGCTTCTAAGGTGCATTTGATTTCAGTGGGATGATGAGCAAAATCATCATAAATAGTGACGCCATCATACTCACCTCTATTCTCCAGACGTCTTTTCACGCCTGAGAAGTTAGCGAGCGCTTTTACAGATTGCTCTACAGTGACACCCGCATGTCTTGCCGCACCAATTGCTGCGACAGCATTCAACGCATTATGCTCTCCTAACAAAGAAATATGACCTTCATATTTTTTCTTGTCTTGTACAGAAAATTTAAATGGTTTTCTTTTATCGTGCACATCATTTAAGTGCCAATAATTTGATGAGCCAGATCCAAATGATTCGCTTTCTGACCACAATCCTTGATCTAAAACTTGTTGAACATTCTTATCATCACCATTAAATATCAATTTGCCTAATTGCGGTAAAATTTTCATTACATGATGAAATTGTTTCTGCACATCTTGCAGATCACGAAAAATATCTGCGTGATCAAATTCAATATTATTAATAATTAATGTGCGTGGTTGATAATGGACAAATTTAGATCGTTTATCAAAAAATGCTGTATCGTATTCATCTGCTTCTATCACAAAAAAAGGCTTATCCCCTATACGAGCGGACACACCAAAATTTTGTGGGACACCTCCAATTAAAAACCCTGGGTTCAATCCAGCATATTCTAATATCCATGCAAGCATACTCGCTGTTGTTGTTTTACCATGCGTACCTGACACAGCTAACACCCAACGACTTTGCAGCAAATGTTCACTTAACCATTGAGGCCCAGATACCATTGGCCATTGTTCGCTAAGCATGCGCTCAACAACCGAATGGCCTCGTGTCATGACGTTACCAACGACTACTTGATCCGGTCGTGTATCTAATTGCCCTGCATCAAAGCCTTCAATTAACTCAATCCCAGCCGCCTCTAATTGCGTGCTCATTGGCGGGTAGACACCCTCATCAGAACCTGTGACTTGGTAACCCATTTGCTTAGCAAGCAATGCCAAACCACCCATGAATGTCCCACATACTCCAAGAAAGTGGATATGCATTTTACACCTTTAACAATTCTGTTATTGAAAGCAACATCATGGCATTTAGCATGGTGTAACCCAAACTTATTGATATCCCTGATGCTAAATTTAACTCAGCTGCACACCTTACGATATGCCCATACGCAATAATGATCCATATAAATATAAGAAAGAATAATAATTTCCCTAACCCTGAGATATCTTGCGTATTCTGATCGGTAATAAACGTATAAGAACAAAGCGTATGAAACAATCCTATCAATACACCCACGCCTAAAAATGCGTTAAATGTTTGATTTACACGAGCTTCCTTCCCACGCAGAATCAAACGAGTAAATATATACAATAATATCAAATCCAGCACGCCATGAATTGCTCCTCGACTAAAGCCATAAATAGCAAGTGCATTTAGAACTGATAACCCCAAATAAAGACTAATTAATATTTTCTGCCAAGCATAAGAGGGAGGGAAATCTTGCGGACTAGTACTTAATAATGCCAAACGAATGTAATACTGAATAATAAATTTCATTGACGTAAAAAATGATATACACCGCGTTTTGATGGAGCAGCCAACCAATTCTCTAATATCTCTAATTCCTGGGTAGAAGCAGGATATTGATTACGGTCTCCTGCGCGAATCTGTCGAATTCTTTTTTCTAGCGCTTTATATTTATCACCGGTAATCCCTGCTCTTCGCAAGCCAATTGTATTCAATTTATAGTGCACAACAGGATCACGTCCTAATAAACAAAATGGCAACACATCTTTAGCTACCGGCGTGAATCCACTTATCATTGAATATGCACCGATTCGACAAAATTGATGTACGCCAACATTTCCTCCGATAACTGCTTTATTGCCCACTTCAACATGACCACTCAATGCCGCATATGCCGTTAAAATAATTTCATCACCAAGTAAGCAATTGTGGCCAATATGAGTATTACACATCAAGTAACATCGATTCCCGATTTGTGTAATTTCCTTATTGTTATTAGCTCGGTGAACAGAACAAAATTCTCTAAAAATATTGTGATCACCAATTCTCAACCATGTTTCTTCTCCATGATATGAAATATCTTGTGGCTCTCCCCCTAGTACGACATGATCCGCAATTTTATTATCTTCACCCATCTCAACATATGAATGAATAATACTGTGTGCAGCGATCACGGTGCCTGCCCCAATACGCACATTCGCATGCACGACAGAATAGGGCCCAACTTCTACATTGTCAGCTAAATCAGCCTCACTGGATACAATAGCGGTGGAATGGATTTTTGCCATACAGAATAATATCTGGGTAGACTTGACTATCTATTATTACTTGTTTAATAAACGCTGAAGTTTATCTTGTTGCACTTCATCAATATCTACAAAAGTAAATCGAATACAGAATTGGCTTTCAGCTAACCTTAGCACTGCTAGCACATGACTTAAGATTGAAACAGTTTCACCTGTCTTTGAATTATTAAATTCAGCAGTCATGATAGCTAAATCACCGGGAGCTGTTTGTATTCCCTCTGGCAACAATTTAGTTAACAGTGCTGACTCACACTCCACTCGCATGCCACCTAAAGAAATATCTCGTGTAGACAGCTCAAATCTAGAACCATGTTGATCGATCAGCGTCACAGGAACTGACACGTTGTATCTCAAGTATGCTCTGCGTTCGATAGAAGACATAATTATTCTCTTTACTCCACATTTACCAGCGCAATTAGATCTTGTTCACTTAACACTGGAATAGATAATTTTTCAGCTTTCTGCAATTTCGAGCCTGCTTTTTCCCCAGCCACCAGAGCAGTAGTATTTTTCGATATGGTAGATACCACCTTTCCTCCTTGAGCACGAATTGCCTGTGCTGCTTGATCTCTTGTCATACTAGCAAGTGTACCGGTCAATACATAAGTATTTCCAGATAAAATGCCTTCTGAATCGGTATCACTAGACTCTGGGACCGCCCAATTAATACCAATTTCATTACAAAGTGAATTTATTAATCGCTTGTTGGCTTCTAGTGAAAAGTATTGAACTATATTCTTGGCCACCACAGGGCCCACATCAGGTACTTGCTGCAAGGTTTCTTCATCTGCCGCCATGAGCTTTTTCATATCATAGTGAAAGTACTCGGCTAGCGCTATTGCCGTCGCTTCACCTACTTCTCGAATACCCAAGCCATACAAAAATTTAGCAAAATTTGTTTGCTTACTGCTTTCAATTGAGCGCAAAACATTTTGTGCCGACTTTTTGCCCATTCGATCAAGCTCGCTCAGCAGCACTTCATTTAATCGGTATAAGTCTGCAAGGTCTTTTACTAGTCCTTCTTCTACCAGCTGATCAATTAATTTATCTCCCAAACCTTCAATGTCCATAGCTTTACGTGATGCATAATGTTTAATGGCGCCTTTGCGTTGTGCTGGACATAAGAAACCTGCAATACAACGAGCCACAGCTTCGTCTTCAAGACGCACTACATCATTTGCACACTCAGGACATTGTTTAGGAAGCTTTATTTTTCGTGCGCCTTTTTTGCGGCGTTCCAGCACCACTTTAACTACCTCAGGGATGACATCACCCGCTCTGCGAATTATCACTGTATCGCCTTTACGTACATCTTTACGCTCAACTTCGTCCATATTATGCAGGGTGGCATTACTAACAGTCACACCACCAACAAATACAGGTTCAAGTTTTGCAACGGGTGTAATTGCACCTGTTCGTCCTACTTGAAACTCGATATCATTGACGACAGTTATCTCTTCTTGCGCAGGAAATTTATGTGCTGTCGCCCAGCGGGGCGCGCGAGACACAAAGCCAAGCTCATCTTGATATTGCTTCAAATTAACCTTATAAACTATGCCATCAATTTCATAATCAAGCTGTTCACGTTGCTGATGAATTTTCTCATAGTACTTCCAGCAGCCTTGAGTGCCTTTAACTAATTCAATTAAAGGGCAAACTCGCAAGCCCCATTGCTTTAGTTGTTCTAACATACCATGATGGTCTCCAGGCAAGTCACCACCCTTAACCAGGCCTACTCCATAACAAAAAATATCAAGCGGCCTTTGCGCAGTTAATTTTGCATCTAACTGACGCAGGCTTCCTGCCGCAGCATTCCTTGGATTGACAAATTCCTTTTGATCATTGCTGCGTGCCTGTTGATTCATACGCGCAAATCCTTTTTTAGAAATATATACTTCTCCACGTATTTCTAAATTTAGAGGAATATTCTCACCTTCTAATTTTAATGGCACGGAGCGAATTGTCCGAACATTTTCTGTAATATCTTCACCAGTATTACCATCACCGCGTGTCGCCGCTTGAATCAATAGACCATCTTGATACAGCAAACTCACTGCTAATCCATCCAATTTTGGCTCAGCGTTATATTCAATGATTTTGTCATTTCCCAAGCGATCTTTGACACGCTTATCAAATGCTTCTAGCTCCTCTTTGCTAAAGACATTACTTAACGACAACATAGGCACTTCATGCTGTACCTGTTTAAACGAATCAAGCGGCGTGCCTGCGACACGTTGAGTAGGAGAATCTGGTGTGATCAATTCAGGACTCTGAGATTCCATCGCTATAAGGTCACGCATAAGGCGATCGTATTCAGCATCTGGTACAGACGGGTCGTCTAACACATAATATTGATGATCGTAGTGACGAATTTGCGAACGCAAATCGTTAATTCTTTTAAAATCTGAAGTCATGCAATGCAAATGACCATAGCTATTAGTTTAGTCTAACTTACAGATTACGCAGTGACACTCTGATTGGTCGCTCTCAAACCAAATAGCTGGACCTGTTCTTTATACAAAGTAATTGACTGTTTGCTGATTTGATTATGATCCTCATCCAGCAAGTCACCATTTAGAAATGCAGCGAGGCGTTGCGCATGCTCTACCATGATATTAAATGATTTAAGTTCATCCTCAGGTCCGGGCAATTGCAAAATCATAGTTAACCCTCGCGTTTTAAATGTATCCATTTGCTCGAGATCAAACACTCCCGGCTTAAGCATATTAGCCACACAGTACATACTATGTTTTTTATCTAGCCTTTCTACATTGTAATGGTATACGCCCATTTCACCATACTCTAATTCTAAATCTGACATCATGCGCGCTATCATTGGACCGGTGAATTCTTCGCCTTGATGAGCGACCACATGGAAAATCACCAACATTTCTTTACTTGATTTATCAGTAGCCGCCTGTTGAATAGATGATTTCCTGACAGCATCAGCACGCACTTGCTTTGCCTCTTGTACACGCTTTGAAATTGTTTCTTCACGCAGTTCTTTACTGACGTCTTGAAACTGAGTTCGCAGATCATCAGGCAGACCCAATGCTTCATCAACTTGTGCCATTGATGGGATATCATCGAGCTCATCGGTTAAGCCCAAGTCATTATCACTTAACACATCTATTTGTTGATCTTTAGAATTTGCGCGATACCACACATAAATAGCAGCAATGATTATCGCCGCAAGAATAATAAGAGCAATGCGCAACTCAAAAGCAGACACCATATTACCTACCTATGTTATTGATTTAATCAAAAACGGCATATTAAGCCGTGGCAAGCTTAACTGCCTCCTCTATATCTACTGAGACCAAACGAGACACACCAGGTTCATTCATTGTGACTCCCAACATATGATCAGCGTAACTCATGGTACTCTTATTATGAGTAATAAATACAAACTGCACATGCTCACTCATATCTTTGATCAAGTCACAGAATCGGCCAACGTTGGCATCGTCTAATGGCGCATCAACCTCATCGAGCAGACAGAATGGCGCAGGATTCAGCTCAAAAATTGCGAGCACTAAGGCAACTGCAGTTAATGCTTTTTCACCACCAGATAGCAACTGAATTGAAGAAACACGCTTGCCTGGAGGTCTCGCCATAATTGTCACTCCGGCAGTTAACAAGTCATCACCAGTCATTTCAAGATAGGCTTTACCACCTGGGAATAAACGCGGATACATTCTTTGCATATGAGAGTTAACCAAATCAAAGGTATCCTTGAAACGTTCTTTTGTTTCCTTGTCAATCTTTCGGATTGCCGTCTCTAATGTTTCTAAGGCTTTTGTAAGATCTTCATTTTGCGAGTCAAGATATTCCTTGCGCTCACTTTGCTCTTTAAACTCATCTATCGCAGCCAAGTTAATTGAACCTAGGCGTTTAATCTTATCTTCAATCTCGGCAACAAGATTTTCCCATCGATCCAATGATGCATCTTCAGCTAACTCATTTGAAAGCTCTTCTACTGTCCAATCAAACTGATCTAATTGCTCTTTAATTGTTTGCACACGCACTTTCAATTCTTGCCACTTCATACGCTGAAGATTCAATTCTTCACGCTGCTCACCGATTTGATTGTCAACGCTGATGCGCTGTTCATCTTTTTCTCGAATCGTTGATTCTACTTTTTCTAAACTCGTTCTTGACTCTGTGAGCTTTTGCTCAACCAGCAATCTCCCATCTAATTTTTCTTTCAAAGTTGCAGAATATTCTTGAATAGGCTGATCACTCTCTGCAATTGCTTCAGCTAGATGCTCAAGCCGAAGATTACCTTCCGACTGTTCCATTTGTAAGCGACTAAAAATAGATTTAGATGTCGCTGAACGGGTACGCAAGGCTTCAATTTCTAACTGCAGTGAATGCCTACGCTCCTGCAATTGGCTTGCTTCTTCTTTGCGCTCATTGAACTCAAAAACTACTTCTTCTTTGCGTCCTAACAACTGATCTTTTCTAACTTGCAATGACTTTAGATTAACTTGCGCAATCTCATAACTCTCAGTGGCCGCTTGTTTCTGAGCAGCATAGTCATTTAGCTGTGATACCACTTCTTCAATTGAATTTCGCAATTGTGAATCACGTTGCTGCCAATGCTCAATTGCCGCTTGGCGCTTAGATAATTCAGATTGAATTTCCGCATGTTGCTGGAATGCTAAGTTATGCGCCTGCTGCGCATCTTCACGTTGTTGCTCTTGGTCTGACAACTGATCTAAAGCATTTTGATGTTCTTGAAAAACAGCAACAATTATTTCATCCACTTGGTTTAGTTGTTCACTTAAATCAGCAATATCTGCTTTGCGACTCAATACACCATCACTAGCATCGGCTGAATTTGCATAACGAACCCAGGATGGACTCAACCAAATCCCGTCTGCCGTAATTACTGACTCACCATCTTGCAACTGTTTTCGAATAGCTAGCGCTTGATTTAAATTATCTGCCACTAGGATTTTTTGCAGCTCCGTCTTAATGCCTATCTCAGTTTTGATTTTACTTGCTAGTGTATTTGATGAGACTTGAATGTCTTGAGAGCAGTCTGCATCAAAAAACATAATATTCCCTTCTTGCAACTCACCTAATTGAAGTGCAATTTGGTCTATCTCGGTGGTACAGATCGCCTCCAGGTATCCATCAAGAACAGTCTCAACCGCTTGCTCCCAACCCGCTTCGACTTCCACTTGATCAGCAAGCCTTGGCGCTTGATCTAAATGCTTGTCACTAATCCACTGTTGCAGTTGTTGTTGCTCGCCCTTTAAGGCTGCATCTTGTAGTGCTTGCAGCGTGGCTAATTCACTTTTAATCTGCTGATGTTCATTCTTGCGGTCATCAAGCTGAATTGAGAGTTCCTCTATTTTTTCACGTGACTGAGCAATACTTTTGATTGATTGATCAAGCATACGCTTACAATCACTCACTGCTTCAGCACGAGCTTCTAAACGTTTGCGTATTGAATCTAAATCAAACTCATGTTCACTCTGCAGTAGTTCAGTATGCTCAGATTGATACCTTTGTTGCCTCTCTTGCAAACGATTAATTTCCTGGTCCAAAAATTCAACACGCTGCGAATGCGCTTGAACTTGGTGGCTAGGCTCATTTGTTTCATGCATGAGTTCTTCCCATGCTTCTCGCCATAATAATTCTGCTGATTCGGCGCTCGATACCGCTTCACCTACTTCTAAATATTGTTCACCGAGAGATTCAAGTTCAACTTGCATTGTCTGCATTTGTTGCTCAAATTCTTTCTGCGCACCATCTTGCTTGGCCAATTCCGCTACTAATGAATCCAAGTTTGATTTTGTTTTTTCCAGATCACTTTCGTGGCGTTGCTTAGTTTCTGTTGCATGTTGAATTGATTGCTCCAAGCGAGAAATATCAGCACCGACTTGATAGTACTCGCCTTGTACTTTATTCATTAGCTCATTAGCTGATCCATGCTCTTGACGCAACTGTTCTAACTCAGCTTCTAATGCACGTAGGTGGGCAATCGTTTCTTCTAATTTAGTTTCTTTATGTTCAACATCTTTATTCTGCCCATCAAGATCGTCATGCATTGACTGCATACGCAACAATAGCAACTCAGCATTAGATCGGCGTTCTTCAGCTTTCAATTGCTTATACTTTTCTGCGGCAGAAGCTTGGCGCTTTAACTTAGCAATTTGCTTGGCCACTTCTTCAATCAGATCATTTAATCGATCTAAGTTTTCACGCGTATGACGAATTCTATTTTCTGTTTCTCTACGTCTTTCTTTATATTTTGATATGCCAGCCGCTTCTTCCAAATGCGCGCGCATTTCTTCAGGCTTAGCATCTATCAAGCGCGAGATGGTTCCTTGTTCAATAATCGCATAACTTCGAGGACCCAAACCTGTACCAAGGAAAATATCTGAAATATCTCGACGACGACAATGCGTACCATTGAGGAAATACTTTGATTGCCCGTCTCGAGTGACTTGGCGTCGAATCGCGATCTCACTGTAAGAGGCGTATTGACCACCGGCTTTACCCTGCGCATTATCGAATACTAATTCGACACTTGCTTGCCCCACAGGCTTACGGTTACTAGACCCCTTAAAGATGACATCTTCCAAGGTATCGCCGCGTATGTTTTTTGAGCTAGCGCCCATCACCCAGCGAATAGCATCAACAATATTAGATTTTCCACAGCCATTTGGCCCGACGATTCCCACCATATCACTAGGGAAAAGGAAGTCTGTAGAATCGACAAATGACTTAAAACCAGCCATTTTTACTTTACGAAGACGCATAGGTTAATATCCAGTAAAATTACAGCTAGTTATAACGAATTGTTGATAAATTAATGTCAAAAGATTGTGTAAATATGTCAAAAAATAAAAATGTGTTAGAAACTTTTGAGAATCCCGAACCAGGTAATGATTATACCATCCGAATCACTACACCTGAATTTACTTGTCTGTGTCCGCTCACAGGACAACCAGACTTTGCACAGTTGCGTTTAGAGTATATACCCGACCAACTATGCGTTGAACTTAAGTCTTACAAATTATACATGGTGTCGTTCCGGGATACAGCCGCTTTTCACGAAGCAATTACAAATCAAATTTTAAACTCATTATCATCTTTAATTAATCCACGCTTTATGCGTTTAACTGCAGAATGGAATGTACGCGGCGGGATTTATACACAAGTCGTAGTGGAATATCGCAAACCTGGCTGGGAAGCGCCAAGCGTAGTTCAACTACCTTAAATAAATATCGCGTAAGGCACTGTATGCTTGGTGGAATAAGCTATTTTTTTAGTGGATTTAAATTAATCACAACGTCCGGAATAAAACGTTTTGTTTTCATTCCGCTATTGATCAACATCAGCATTTTCGCATTGGGATTTTGGTTAGGAATGACATGGTTTGATCAATTCTTAGAAAACATGTTACCTGCCTGGCTAGCCTGGGCAGAATTCATATTATGGCCAATCTTTGCACTCAGTTATTTTCTTATTGTTTTTTATTTATTCGCATTACTCGCCAATATAATTGCTGCGCCTTTCAATGGATTACTTTCAGAAAAAGTTGAAGATCATTTGCGTGGGAATACCCCCATACAGAATAACTCCACAATCAAACAATTACTGAGGGAATTACCTAGAACTGTTAGCAGCGAAATTAATAAACTTTTTTATTTTCTGATCAGGTCCATCCCCTTACTTATTTTATTCATCATCCCTGGCATCAATGTCATCGCGCCAGTCATCTGGTTTTTATTTTCAGCATGGATGTTGAGTCTTGAGTATTTAGATTATCCACTAGGCAATCACGGCGTATTATTCAAAAAAACAAGAGGGCTTGCCAAACAGCAACGTACGCGCTGCTTAAGTTTTGGCGCATTGGTCAGTGTCTTCACAATGATCCCTATACTGAACTTTATTGTCATGCCTGTCGCGGTCGCAGGCGCCACCGCTTTCTATGTGAAATCAATGTCTCACACAAGCAATACTAATTAGACAAGAATTCCTTCAATCTTTTCATACCTGTTTTGATTCGGTCTTCACTTGTGGTGTATGCAAATCGCACATAGCAGTCAGCTTGATACTTGCCAAAATCACACCCCGGGGTAATGGCGACTGCTTTGCTTTCTAACAACTCCTGGCAAAAGATAAAGCTATTATCACTGAACTTAGAAATATCCGCATACACATAGAATGCGCCTTGAGGTATCACCGGAACATCAATAGCAAGCTCACTCAATTCATGACATAGCAAGTCTCTGCGTTGATTAAACATTTTACGACGTTGCTCTAACACTTTTTTCGTTTCAGCTGAGAAGGCCGCAAGCGCAGCATATTGCGCGATAGTAGACGTTGCTAAATAAGTGTTTTGTGCAATCACATCCAAATGTGGCACATATTTCACTGGCACTGCCGCCCAGCCTACACGCCACCCCGTCATACCAAAATATTTAGAAAAGCTATTAATCACAATAATGTTATCTCTAAGACCCGCCACCGTTTCACTGTCAATCCCGTACGTTAGACCTTGATATATTTCATCAACAATTAGCAGCTTGTTTTTATCTGCCAAAAATTCTGCCATTTCCAGGAGTAGCGCTTGCTTGCATACCGTACCCGTTGGATTAGACGGGCTAGCTACAAGTACTGCCGCAACATCATCACTCCAATTTTCTTCTATTAAGCCAACATTTAATTGAAATTCTGTTTTACTACTGACAGGGACAGCGACCACATCACCACCCACGAGTTTAGTCACATTTCGATTACAAGGGTAAGTGGGGTCAGAAATCATCAGCTTCTTATCTGTGCGTAACACGTATGACAACACGAGCTGCAATGCACCTGATGCGCCAGGTGTAATAATAATTTGCTCAGGGAGAATGCTGTTTGAAAAATGCTGCTGATAATACTCGCATATAGACACTCTAAGCTCATACAGACCCTGCGCAGATGTATATTGAGTACGTTGATTTTGAATCGCCTCCATCCCTGCCTCAGCGATTGTCAACGGCGTTGGAAAATCAGGCTCACCGATTTCCATATGAATCACATCTCTACCTTGTGCTTCCATTTCCTTACAGCGCGCAAGAATATCCATCACATGAAATGGAGCAATATCTATTTCTTTGGCCATTATTAGTTTTTATTCAAAATGAAATTCTAATAACCATAAAACCAAATAATTACTTTCGCTTATGAAAGTTCATCATTCTTTCACGCTTACGTTGTTGTCTAGGTGTTAGCGTATTGTATTTTCCGGCATAGGGGTTTTCTGGTGTGCGCAATAAAAATCTAATCGGTGTGCCGACTAGCTTAAGCTTGTTACGAAAAAAGTTTTCCAGGTAGCGGATGTATGACTTTGGCAGCTTACTTGTTTGAGAGCCATACAATACAAAGGTGGGAGGGTGAGAACCGCCTTGATGTGTGTAGCGCAACTTAATTCTGCGCCCTTTCACTAGAGGTGGCACATTAGACTCTACCGCCTGCTCTAAAAGCTGATTAGCTTCTGAAGTCGACAAATCCACTGATGCAGATTTGTTAGCTGCAATAACCGCATTCATTAGTTTTTTTAGCCCGATCTTTTTTTCGGCTGATATTTTTATCTTTTCAACATAGGACAGATATTGATATTTAGTATCCAGCGAATAATTCAGCATATGGTAATCATCTTGGCTTGCACTGTCTGTCTTATTCAGTGCCAATACAATTGCTCGTCCTTCACGTAAAGCTATCTCCAACAAAGTACTATCTTGATCTGCAATCCCTTCAATGACATCGACCATACATATAACCACATGAGCCGATGAAATCGCATCCAAGGTTTGCACAATACTGTATTTCTCAACCGCTTCACGCACTTTACTCTTACGCCTAACGCCCGCTGTATCTATTAATGTGAATTGATGTTTGTTAAATTCAAATGGAATTCTGACGCTGTCGCGCGTAGTACCAGGAACAGATGATGTAACCAAACGATCTTCTTTTATCAGTGCGTTAATGAGTGTCGATTTACCCGCATTTGGCCGACCAATAATAGCGATACGTGTTGTAGTATCGTGCTCATCTTCATTTTCTGGTTCTATTGCTTGTTCAGGTATATCGCTAAACAAGTCTTCGATCATCGACTCAATGCCACGCCCTTGTCGGGCAGCAATGGGGTACAATTTTGGTGCGCCTATTTGATGAAAATCACCTGAGGCGATATCCGCATCAACACCATCAATTTTATTGACGACCAATACAAATTCTATATTACGTTTTCGCAACATGCTGACAATGGCATAATCTTCAGGCATTAAGCCATCTCTTGCATCAACCAAATGCAAAACAAAATCTGCTTCATCAATGGCATAATCAGTTTGTGACTGCATGCCTATTTCAATTTCATCTTGCTCATCAACAATACCGCCAGTATCTATTAAAACAAACGGCTTGTTGTATCGCTCACAGATACCATATTTTCTATCGCGAGTCAGTCCAGGATAGTCAGCCACCAATGCATCTCTAGACTTAGTCAAGAAATTAAATAAAGTTGATTTTCCAACGTTAGGTCGGCCAATGAGTGCAATAACAGGACGCATAATTAATAAAGTCAGCCAATCGAAATATTTCGATTTTAGCGATTAAAATAACCTCTCTGTTATCTCTGAACTAATTAGCAGAAATGACAGAGTAAGATGCTAAACGACCACTTACATCAGTAATGTATGCTGTGTCGTTAGTTGACATGGAAGAA
This sequence comes from Gammaproteobacteria bacterium, assembly GCA_045106935.1. Taxonomy (GTDB): domain Bacteria; phylum Pseudomonadota; class Gammaproteobacteria; order UBA4575; family UBA4575; genus UBA1858. Next base: position 13,143 of record JBGCFN010000010.1, read on the forward strand.
GTGTAAATTGGCTTCTTACCAAAACTAGTTCGGCCAATAATACGCCCATCTTGTTTAGACAATGCATGAATTGACCCGTTGTAATCTCCAACCAAAATTACATTATTTTGTACAACAGGCGTAGAAACTTGACGATAGAGTAATTTATCTTGTTTCCAAGCACTGACGCCGGTTTCTTTTTCTAATGCCCAGACATTATCATCTTTATCTGTTACATAAACCAACGTTTCATCAATTGAGACTCCAGAAATTGAAGCAATATCTCGCGCCCACCTTATTCGGCCGTTAACACGATCAATTGATACAACACGCCCATGATAACTGGCTGCATATATATAACTCTCATCAGCAGCTATTTGACCATCCACATCAACCAGACGTTCTAATTCACTTCTGCCTGAAGGCACTGACACTCTAGATTCCCATATAACATTCCCAGTGTCAGTTGAAACCGCGATGACTTTTCCATTATCCATTCCTGCGTACACAACCCCGTCGCGCAGTATTGGAACGCTACCACCGCGTAATGTTAAGGCGGGAGGTGTTTGCGTCACTGCCCACAACTGCTCTCCTGTACTAATGGATAAGCCAATAATACGACTATCGTTCGTTCTCAACACAGCCAAGTCGTTATTAGTATGTGCGACTGAAATGACCTCACTAGCCACATTAGTTGACCAAGCATTTGATCCATCTTGGCTATTAATTGCTGTGACTATCCCGTCATGTGTTCCCACGATTAAATATTGCGTATTACCTCCCACACCTGCAGAGACTTGCTCACCTGCACTGCCAGACACAATGACACGACCAGTGGATAGATCATGCACGGACACTTTGCCGCCTGTTTCAGTAAAGGCTATTTTATCGTTTAATATATGTGGCTTGAGTTGTATAAATTTTTCTTCAGCATTACCACCAAGTGAAATTTGCCAATTTTGTTTTATCTGCACTTCCGGCACAAACTCAGTTAACTCTGTAGGCTCACGTAGCTCAATCTCTACTTCCTCGTCATCTCCAAACCAGGGGATATAACTACAGGCAGACATACCGACAAGCATGGCTATCAAAATTATTGCACGCATCGAATTGACTTGATTGTTCATCTAAATAAAAACCTTAGGCATTGACTTTATTTGAAGCGCCCAGATTGTCACGTTTCATTTTCAAGTATTCGACATCACCAGATTCCGAAGAAGAAATTGCTTTATCGTACGCTTCTCTAGCGGCTTGGTTGTTTCCCCGACTTGCATGCAAGTCACCGCGCAACTCTTCTAGCAAAGAGTTATACGCAAGCGGATAGTCCTGATCTAGCAACGCCTGTGCTTTTGGGTAGTCACCGGTGGCAATATAGACGCGCGCTAAACGTAACTTGGCAATTGTAATGACAGTGTCTTGCTTACCATTTTCAATCACCCATTGAAGGTTATTAATCGCCTCTGCCGATTCACCCTTGCTTTCTTTTGCTTTAGCAACTAAAAGCGCTCCCCAAGCAGCATAGGGGGTCGACGAATAATCTGTTTTTAGTTTTTCGCCTTGAACAACAACACTATCCATCCTTTGCGCAAGTATTTCTTTACGCATCTGATTATATTGATCAGAGGCTTCAATCGCTTGCTGCTCTTGATATACGTTCCAGCCTTTCCAGCCAATCAATGACCCTACGCCAATGACTACACCGGCAATCACTGATCGACCATTTTCTTTCCACCATTCTTTGATGGCTCTTAATTGTTCATCATCTGTCTCGTGATCAGCCACAAGGCCTCCTAAACATTTATTTTAATTCTCTGTTTTTAATAACTGTAACAACTCATTTTCAGATAAGACCTGTTGAGGTTGTTTTTCCTGAAGGTGTTTTACAGCAATTTGTTGATGATTGACTTCGTCCTCACCAACAATCAGGGCAAGACGTGCTCCCGAGCGATCCGCACGTTTCATCTGTGCCTTGATACTACCACCTCCACAATTCATCTGAATAGCGCAATCAGGTAATTGTTGCCTAATTTTTACTAATAGCTGCATGGCATAACGACGTGCCTCATCATCCAAAATAACAAAATAGGCGTCTATTGCTGGCACAGACTCAGCCATTTGTTGTTCTACCAAGCTGAGTAATCGCTCTAAACCGATAGCAAATCCCGCTGCATGAGTGGATTTTCCACCCATTTGTTGTACCAGCCCATCGTATCGGCCACCCGCACAAATAGTGCCTTGAGCGCCTAATTCTGAGGTTACCCACTCAAATACTGTGCGATTGTAATAATCTAAGCCGCGCACTAATGTTGGATTCACCGTGAAATCGACATCCATTTGACCCAGTAGCGCTCGCATTGATGCAAAATGATCCTTGGCTTCTTGATCGAGAAAATCAAGCAACTTCGGTGCATCTGTAACGATAGCTTGTACTTCAGGATTTTTACTATCTAGCACTCTCAATGGATTTGCATGCAGGCGTTTACGCGCATCTTCATCCAAAACAGCTTGATGCCCAGACAGATACTCAATCAATTTCTCTCTGTGTTTCGCTCGTGCTTGAGTATCACCAAGACTATTAATTTGTAGCTGCAAATTGTCAGCTGGCAATCCAACGGCTTGCCACATAGATCGTGTTAACAAAATTAATTCCACATCAATATCGGGACCTTCAATACCGAAGGTTTCTACTCCCAACTGATGAAATTGACGATATCTTCCCTTTTGCGGGCGTTCACGCCTAAAGAATGGACCTAAATACCAATAGCGTTGTTGCTGGTTATGTAGCCAGCCATTTTGAATGCCTGCTCGCACAGTACTTGCTGTGCCTTCAGGTCGCAATCCTAGCCAAGCGCGATCAGTACCATCTTCAAATGCGTACATTTCCTTTTCAACAATATCAGTCACTTCACCGATAGATCGCTTAAATAACTCGAGCTTTTCTACAATAGGCGTACGAATTTCTTGGTACGCATAGCTTTTCAATACGGCTAATAGCTTAGCCTCGAGCATGCGCATGGTCGCCGCTTCAATAGGGGCAAAATCATGCATCCCACGAATGGATTGGATATTTTTACTCATGCTTTGAAAAACTAAAGAATATAAACGTGTGCTTAAGAATTGTTATCGTCGATCAAGAATCTTGCCGTATTATTACGACGCATATACACAGAATGATCAAATGGCTTTCCATTTATTTCCAACTGCACTCCGGGTGAATTACCTAGAAAGACATTAAAAGGCGCCTGCCCAGAAATCACTCGCGTCGCACCAGGTTTAATTAACCCATGCAATAATCTACGTTTTCTTGCATCAAAAATTTCTGTCCAGCTTTCTTGTGTATATTTTACTGTAATTCTTACTTTGTCGATTTCGCCGCCACTGAAAGGCGCTTCAATAATGGCAGGAACCACTTGGGCTTGCTGCTGGGGAATCATTTCAGCTGAATCCTCTTCGACAACATCAGGGATGGCATTTTGCTCTTTAGAACTATGTTTTGGATCTACACCGCCAAGTACCACATCATGCTCTGCTGATTGTTGTACTTGCTCTTCACTTACATCAGACAAATGCTCGTCATCAAAACGCTCAACAACCGACGCTAACTCAACAGGATTATTGTCTTCTTGATAGACCCACCAGGACATTAGCAGTCCAGCCAATATCACAACAACCGTCACCGAACTCCATATCACAATAGGATCAACACCGGATGAATGAAGCTTTTTAGCCTTTTTAACCTTAGGTACCACGGTTTCAGTGTGTTCATCCCGAGCATTCGGGTAAGCAACAAGCAACTCTTGCGGATCAATGTCTAACAGCTTCGCATAACTACGAATATAACCTTTGATAAACACATCACTTGGTAATCGATCAAATTGATCCCCTTCTAAAGCAACAATAACTTCCTCTTTCAAATGCGTCTGGGCAGCTACATATGAAACACTATACGCGGCAGCTTCTCGTGCTTGACGCAATGTTTCGCCGATGCGCATGTTGTCTGACTGCATATCGGAGGATGTCGATGCGGCGTGATCAGTCACTAATTCAACCTTGCCAATTGTTCGGCTTCTTTTGAGCCGGGGAATTGATTATTGAGTAGTTTAGCGTAACTTTGTGCAATTCTAGTATTTCCTAATCCACGCTCGGTGCGATACGCCAATAATAATGATTGCGCTGTATGTTGCGATACTTCTTCAAAGTCACGCAAATAACTTTGCGATGTAGCAAAATCATCTTGCAAAAAGTGTGATTTGGCCAACTGATATAGCGCCACTCTATTCCTCGGATTCAAACTAATCACCTCTGAAAAATACTGTTGTGCAGCTTGATAATCAGGGATCTCCATTGCACATACCCCTGCATTCAAATTTGTCTCTTCTCGAGCACTATATAGAGGGTTTGATAAGGTTTTCTCAAAATGTTTGTCGGCTTCTTGATATCTTTTATTACGACAAAGAAAAGAAGCATAACTATATTGAGCTCGAGAATCCGTCGAATCTATTGCCAAAGCTTTCTTGTAATACAATTCAGCAGTCTCTGGCTGTTTAAGCTTCTCTTGCATAATCGCATATGTCCAACGCGCAACAGACGAATTTGGGTCTTGTTTGAATGCTTTCTGTAACTTATCTTCAGCCAACTGATATTGTTCGCTTGCAATATAATTTGCGCCCAGTTGTACATTTATCTTCGCTGCCTCAGGGTTTCGCTCAATTCGAATGTTATCGCCACTTGAATTCGTAGAAACATTTTGTGTCGCACATGAAACTAACGCCATGCACATGATGATGATTATTAAACGCATCCTGTTTCAATTCTCCTGCTGATAAGCGAGCGCTCATACATTCTTACATAGTGGTTTCCGCGATGTGCGCGATCGGCAACTTGTCCAGCCAATTGACCACATGCGGCATCAATATCTTCTCCGCGAGGTCTTCTCGTGATCACCACAATATTATTTCGCATAAGTACTTGGCTGAATTTATCTATCGCTTGCTGACTTGAACGTTGATAACCTGATTGATCAAATGCGTTAAAAGGAATTAAATTGATTTTAGCGCGAATACCTCTTAATAAATCGACAAGCTGTTGCGCTTGTTCTTCGCTATCGTTCACTCCATCTAACATGACATACTCAAATGTAACACTTTCTTTGCGATTTTTATTTTCCAAATATCGTCGACATGCCGCCAATAGCTGCTGAATAGGATATTTTCTATTGATTGGTACCAATTCATTTCTAACTTCGTCAGTGGGTGCATGCAAGGAAATCGCTAAACTCACATCGACAGACTGAGATAATTCGTCAATCTTAGGCACAACCCCTGAAGTACTCACAGTGACTTTACGCTTGCCCATCCCATATGCAAAATCATCTAATAATAAATTTACAGCGGGTAAGACATTCTTAAAATTCAGCAATGGCTCTCCCATCCCCATAAAGACCACATTAGTCAGCATTTGTTTATTATTATACAAAGACCGTAGTCGCTGATCGGCGACCCACACTTGGCCAATTATTTCAGCCGCAGTCAGATTGCGATTAAAGCCTTGTCTGGCGGTCGCACAGAATGTGCAATCTAATGCACATCCCACTTGAGAAGAGATACACAATGTTCCGCGTGTAGACTCGGGGATATAAACCGCTTCGATAGCATTGGCTTGTCCACGGCTATCTTCACCAACATTTAATAACCACTTTATTGTGCCATCTTCTGACATTTGTTCTGACTCGATCACCGGAAAAGTAATCTGAGTCGCGCTTTGCAATAACTCACGTAGCGGTTTGCTTAAGTCAGTCATCTCATTAATATCTGTGACACCACGTTGATACAGCCATTGCAATACTTGTTGAGCGCGGAATTTCTTTTCTCCGCGCTCAACAAAAAATTGCTCTAGTGATGGTCGGTCAATACCAACCAAACTCACTAGATCATCTACACTGTTTATGCTCGCGGACAAAGCTCACCTTCTGAGAAGAAGTGTGCGATTTCTACAGCAGCCGTTTCAGGTGCATCTGAGCCATGCACGGCATTGGCATCAATACTATCAGCAAAGTCTGCACGTATTGTTCCCGCAGCTGCTTCGGCAGGATTGGTTGCGCCCATGACATCACGATTCTTTTTAATTGCGCCCTCACCCTCTAGCACCTGAACCACCACCGGGCCAGATGTCATAAATTTCACAAGATCATTATAAAAAGGACGATCCTTATGTACCGCGTAAAATCCTTCTGCTTGTTCCTGTGTTAGCTGTAGCATTTTAGCGGCGACGATTTGTAATCCCGCCTTTTCAAAACGACTGTAAATCTCACCAATTACATTTTTTGCTACCGCATCAGGTTTAATGATGGAACAAGTGCGCTCCTTTGCCATTTTCTCGAACTCCTAAGGTTTAAGTTAATATACAGATATAAGGTCTAATCGATTAATTCTACTCGGATATTGCCCATGTGTGAACGGTTAGCCCAACGAAATGAGCCAACTAAATTTTAAAATAGGAATAAAGCCTCGTTGGGAGTGATTTTCGAGGCGTTTGACTAACGAATAACGGTGTTAATCCCTTTCGTCAAGCCAGGCCATTTGAATTGCCTCTAGCAGGCGCTCACTGGATTTTTCAGGATCATCCTCAAAATCAGCTAACTGGCATACCCAGGCATGCAAATCAGTAAATCTCACGTATTGAGGATCGACATCTGCATGCTTTTCATCAAGCTCAATCGCAATATCCAGGGTATCTGTCCATCTTAAGCCCACTGCCTCTCTCCTTTACTTAGAATCAGATTAATGAGATTCAGAAACAAGGTTAATTGTATATTTTGGAATTTCTATGGTTAAGTCTTCCTCACCCACAATCGCCTGACAACTCAAGCGTGACTCAGTATCTAAGCCCCATGCTTTATCAAGATAATCCTCTTCCATTTCACTTGCCTCAGCAAGCGAATCTAATCCTACTCGAACATGAACATGGCATGTTGTGCAAGCGCATGACTTTTCACAAGCATGTTCGATATCGATTCCATTTGTAAGCGCTGCATCGCACACACTCAAGCCAGGCTCAACTTCGATTGTTTTGCCTTCAGGGCAAATTTGTTCATGAGGTAAAAAAGTTAGTTTAGGCATAATCGTTTCTTCATTGTTCGAATTCTTCTAATTTGCGGCCCTGCATCATTGAACGCACACTGTTATTCATACGCCGTGCAACATATTCTTCACTGGCTGCTTCTACATTTTTAATGGCTTGTTTAATTTGATCCGCATGGCTAGCAGAATTTCTTGCTGCGATTAATGCTTCACGCTTATCAATGATTATCTTTAATTCTTTCTCGTCGAGCAATTCCTTACCATCTTTTGCTAACGCTGAATTAAGCGCTTCTACAACTCGATCAGCCTCAACTTGCTCTTCGCGCAAACTACGCGTCATCATATCTTCTTGAGCATTTTCCATCGACGCTTTTAGCATGCCTTCAATTTCAGCATCTGTCAGTCCATAGGATGGTTTAACTTCTATCCCAGCAGATACACCTGTATTGACCTCTTGCGCACTCACGCTTAACAAACCGTCTGCATCAATTTGAAAGGTTACTTTTATTTTTGCTGCACCTGCCACCAATGGAGGTAGGTTAGTTAAATCAAATGTGGCTAATGAACGACAATCAGTAACTAACTCTCGCTCTCCTTGCAGCACATGGATGCGCATGGCAGTTTGACCATCTTTGTATGTAGTGAATTCTTGGGCACGCGCCACGGGAATTGTCGTGTTGCGATTAACAATTTTTTCAACCAACCCCCCCATAGTTTCTATGCCCAGAGATAACGGAATCACATCCAGCAATAGCATTTCATCACCTGGCTTATTGCCTGCCAGTATATCTGCTTGTATTGCAGCACCTATCGCAACTACTCTATCGGGATCTATATCTGTATGTGGTGCTTTAGCGAAAAATTTTTCTACCTGATTTCTCACTAATGGTACGCGTGTAGACCCACCGACCATCACGACTTCTGACACATCTGACTTATCTATGTCTGCATCACGTAGTGCACGCCTGCATGCCATTATGGTTTTCTTCACATGCGCTTCTATGAGCTGTTCAAATTTTTCTTGTGTTAATTCTTTTTCTGAATATTCTTCTATTTTAATAGTCACAACAGACTGAGTAGTCAGCGCCTCTTTTGCACGCCTCGACTCAGACAGCACTGCACGCATTACCATGTCGTCTTCACGAATTGCAGGGTCTAATGTCTCTAGCAGCCAGTTTGCAATAGCATGATCAAAATCATCTCCACCTAAAGCAGAATCACCTCCCGTAGCCATGACCTCAAAAACACCCTTGCGTAATCGCAATATCGAGACATCAAATGTGCCTCCTCCCAAATCATAGACCGCTATGACACCTTCTGCAGCCTGGTCAAGCCCATAAGCAATTGCCGCCGCAGTCGGCTCATTAAGAAGGCGATATACATTCAGCCCCGCTAAAGTAGCTGCATCCTTAGTTGCTTGTCTTTGTGAGTCATCAAAATAAGCCGGCACAGTAATGACCGCACCAACCAGATCTCCGCCTAGTGTTTTTTCGGCACGCTGTTTTAATGCAACCAATATATCTGCAGAAATTTCTACCGCAGTTCGCGGCCCTGACGCTGTTTTTATTCGTGGCACACTTTCGTGATTAGCGTCAAACTGAAATGGTAAATAATTATTCTCTGTTTGCATTTCTTCAATGGATCGTCCAAGCACGCGTTTAATTGAAGCAATTGTGTTTAGCGGATCTTGCAGAGATTTCTTTAATGCTGTCGCACCCACTTCGGGCATTTCGTCTTGTGCGTAATAGACGACTGAAGGAAGCAACGCATCCCCATGACTATCTTCAAGCGTCTCAGCAACACCACTACGCACGGAGGCCACTAAAGAGTTTGTTGTCCCCAGATCAATGCCCACCGCTAATCGATGTTCATGTGGCGCTGTTGACATACCCGGTTCTGAAATTTGTAATAAAGCCATGTGTTTAAAGTAACTGATCCTCTAGGGCTTCTTGTTTTTGGTTTATTTGTTGCTGCAATCTTGTAAAAAATTGAAGCTTCAAAACAATCTCTTTTGCCTCATCCCATTTTTTCTCATTGAAATGAGATTGATAGGCGTCAATCAATGTTAATTTTTCTTGTCTAGTCTTACTCGCGAGTTCATCAAGCGACTCAAACGGATCTTCTAGACTATCAACATCATCCACCTGTTCACGCAAACTCATCTGTGCCATCAAGAAATCCATATCTTTAGTCGTATCTTGTTCTGAGTTAAAGGCCACGCCTTGTAACTCAAGCAAATAACGAGCCCTCAAAGGGACTTCTTGTAGTGTTTTATGCGCTTCATTGATAAAGGTAGTCGCTTGAATAGCTACTCGCTTATCTTGATCACTACTATCGACAAATCGGTCTGGATGATATTGTGATTGCAGCGATTGATAACGATCAGACAGTTTTTCTTGATCAATATGGAATTGCACCTCAAGCTCAAACAGCTCGAAGTAATTTCGAGAGAAATTAAAATCCATAGAATATTATGCGATTAAAGAACTAGACGGTAAAACTTTCACCACAGCCACAGCGATCTTTTTCATTAGGATTGTTGAATTTAAACCCTTCATTCAGACCTTCTTTAGCAAAGTCTAGTTCTGTGCCATCCAAATAGACTAAACTTTTTGGATTAATCAGTATTTTCACACCATTTTCTTCGAACACTTTATCGGTGTCTTCAACTTCATCAGCAAACTCGATGGTGTAAGCCATTCCTGAACAACCCGTGGTCTTAACACCAAGACGCACGCCGACACCTTTGCCACGTTTCTCCAGAAAGGTTTTAACTCTATTTGCTGCGCTATCAGTAAGTGAAATAGACATTAGCTTGAATTACGCACTTTTCTTTTCAGTGTCTGATTCTTGCTTACCCTGATAATCTGTAATCGCCGCACGAATAGCATCTTCAGCCAATACTGAACAGTGAATTTTTACAGGCGGCAAAGCTAGTTCTTCAGCAATATCAGAGTTTTTGATTTGACTTGCCTCATCTAATGTTTTTCCTTTCACCCATTCAGTTAACAAGCTAGATGAAGCTATCGCTGAGCCACAGCCATAAGTCTTGAACTTAGCGTCTTCAATAACACCGTTCTCTCCAACTTGAATTTGTAATTTCATCACATCACCACAAGCAGGCGCACCCACCATTCCAGTGCCAACGCTTGTATCTTCTTTATCCAGAGTGCCCACATTGCGAGGGTTCTCGTAGTGATCTAATACTTTTTCACCATATGCCATTGTTTGACTCCTAACTTTTTAAAATTACTTACTCTTAAATATTAATGTGCGGCCCATTCAATCGACTTCAAGTCCACACCATCTTTATACATATCCCATAATGGCGATAGGTCACGCAATTTATTCACCGCTTGACGAATGACTTGAATTGCATGATCAACATCTTGCTCCGTCGTGAATCGGCCGATACTAAATCGTAGCGAACTATGCGCAAGCTCATCATCACGTCCTAACGCTCTTAAAACATAACTCGGTTCTAAGGATGCACTGGTGCATGCTGAACCAGAAGAGATAGCAATATCCTTAAGCGCCATAATTAAACTTTCACCTTCAACAAAGTTAAAGCTCATATTTAGGTTATGAGGCACACGGTGATCAAGATCACCATTGATATAAACCTCTTCCATATCATTGAGGCCATTTAACAAACGATCTCGCAACATACGGATACGTTCGTTTTCACTCGCCATTTCTTCTTTAGCAATTCTAAATGCTTCGCCCATCCCCACTATCTGATGGGTAGGCAGCGTACCCGAACGCATGCCACGCTCATGACCGCCACCGTGCATTTGTGCTTCAATTCTCACTCGTGGTTTACGACACACATATAAAGCGCCAATTCCTTTAGGGCCATATGTCTTATGTGCTGAAAAACTCATTAAGTCGACATTCATATCTTTAACGTCGATTTCCACTTTCCCAGGGCTTTGTGCAGCATCCACATGGAAGATAATTTTCTTTTCTCGCGCTAAGGCACCAATCGCTTTAATATCCTGAACAACACCAATTTCATTATTCACATGCATTACCGAGATCAACACCGTGTCTTCTCGAATAGCCGCCTCAAGTTTACCCATATCAACTAAACCATTGTCTTCTGGCTCTAGATATGTCACTTCAAAACCTTCTCGCTCCAACTGACGGCAGGTATCTAACACTGCTTTATGCTCAGTTTTCAGGGTAATAATGTGCTTACCATTTTTACTATAAAAATGTGCTGCACCTTTGATTGCTAAATTATCAGATTCAGTCGCACCGCTAGTCCAAACAATCTCTTTAGGGTCAGCATTGACTAGTTCAGCCACATTCTTTCTTGCTTGCTCTACCGCTTCTTCTGCTTTCCAACCAAATGCATGACTACGTGAAGCTGGATTTCCAAAATTTCCTTCATGGGTTAAGCATTCCATCATCGCTTTAGCCACACGTGGATCAACCGGTGTCGTAGCACTGTAATCTAAGTAGATGGGTAGTTTTAACTCGCTCACTGATAATGTCCTTTATTAAATGCTTAAATTATTTTTGCTTACTGAAAATCAACTCGCTGCTCATTCCCGAGCATACGATCTTGTCTTTCAGCAACTTCTACAACACGTTGTTTATTGATGGCATCTTCCAATGTGATTCCTGAAAGAAACACATGAATCTGCGAACTTAACTCTTCCCATAATTCATGGGTCAGGCAACGCTGTTGATTTTGACAGTCTGCATTACCTCCACATCGTGTTGCATCAACATTCTCATCGACGGCGGTAATGATATCGGCAATTGCGATTTGATCTGTTGCATGTGCCAGACGATAACCACCCCCTGGTCCACGAGTACTGGCCACTAGGCCGCGTCGTCGCATACGGCCAAACAATTGTTCTAAGTAAGAAAGTGAGATACCTTGTCTTTCCGATATATCACTTAGCGATACGGGGCCTTCTGTTTGGTGGATGGCCACATCAAACATGGCTGTGACTGCATATCTACCTTTAGTACTAAGTTTCATTTTTCATCACCACTGTCATCTTGATGAAAATCATACCAATACCCGACTATTTTAATCAAGTATAGCTAACGGGCTAGATTGTCTCGCCTGTCTACCATACTAAATGCATGAATTTATTATAACTTATTGTTTTATAATATTTTTTAGTATACCTCTTAGAATATTGATTTCGGCGCTACTCATTTGTGACCGGTCAAATAATCGCCTAATCTTTCTCATTAAAGGGATGGGATTATCTTTATCGAGAAATTCGATTTTTTCTAGCGCTTGCCACAAATGCTCATAAAACCCTTCTTTTTCCACCACCGGTGCAAGTGCTTTGGACTGAGGCAAGCTATCACCAGGCGATTCATGCTGCCAGTCTAATTGGGCCACATGCCATTCGTAACATAAGATTTGAATTGCCGCCGCAATGTTTAGAGACCCATACTCACTATTTGAAGGAATCGTACATACGGTTGTGCATAAATCTATTTCTTCATTACTCAGCCCATTTCTTTCACGCCCAAATACCCAGGCCACTTGTGTTTGCATTGAATCATTGAACATTTGCTGCATGAGTACTTTAGGCGTCACGACTGGCGCAGATAATTTTCGGCTTCGCGCAGTAATTCCCACCACTGTCTGACAATCTGAAATGGCATCCGTCAAAGTATCGAATTGATGAGCATTTTCTAGAATATCGGCAGCACCCGATGCACGGGCAAAGGCAACTGGATCCGGGAATTCTTTAGGTCGCACCAATCCGAGATCGTAAAGACACATAGTTTTCATTGCACGTGCCGCCGCACCTATATTGCCAGGATGAGACGTCTCCACCATTACGACTCTTGGTTGTTTTAATTTTGTTTGTTTCTGTTTCATTGATTATTAAGCTTACAAATTGATTCGTCTCTGATACTCTTTGCCGCCAATTCACACCACCCGCGACAAGTATGAAACCTGCATTAAATATTGCGGTCAGCGCAGCACGGGCAGCCGGTCAGGTCGTCCTACGCAACATGAATCGTCTGCCTGATATCAAGATTCACTCTAAAGGGAGTAATGACTTTGTTAGCGAAGTCGATTATCAGGCCGAAAAGTCGATTATTTCTATTATCCAAAAAGCATACCCTAGTCATGCCATTCTTGCCGAAGAGTCTGGGAAACAATCTGGGGATGAATGTGAGTGGATTATTGACCCACTCGATGGCACCACCAATTATTTACATGGTATTCCACAGTTTTCAGTGTCAATTGCGATGCGTGAAAACAATAAGCTGCAACTGGGCGTCGTTTATGACCCTCTTAAAGAAGAATTATTTTGTGCTGCACGTGGTGAAGGAGCAACTTTAAACAATCGGCGTATTCGTGTCAGCAAACAGCGCGATCTAACTGGCAGCTTAATTGGTACTGGCCTTCCTTACCGTGACGATCAAGAATTAGACGTATACCTCTCTACACTCCGTGCTTTGTTAGCAAAAACATCCGGCATTCGACGGGCAGGTTCTGCTGCACTAGATCTTGCTTACGTTGCCGCAGGACGTTTTGATGGCTTTTGGGAATTCGGATTAAACACTTGGGATATTGCTGCAGGCGTACTCTTGATTCAAGAAGCAGGCGGTTTAGTCAGTGATTTAGAAGGAGGGCACACTTACCTGGAAACAGGCAATGTAGTTGCCGCCAACAGCCAACTTTATAAAAATCTAATCACTACACTCAATAACGCCGCTAAATCATCATAAGTTTAAGGCATTGCATCAAGCTCTTCGTCTTCTTTTTCGTCAGGAATTAAATCTTCCGATGTCACATTAAGCAGCACTAACATTGAGCTTGCGATATAAATAGAAGAATAAGTTCCAATCACTACTCCGACAATCAGTGCCAAAGCGAATGAATGTATCACTTCGCCACCAATAAAGAATAACGCCAGCAATACTAATAATGTGGTTAAAGATGTGACCAAGGTGCGCGATAAAGTCTGATTGATTGAGCCATTAATAACCTCCTCAGGCGTCCATTTACGCATGCGTCGAAAGTTTTCGCGAATGCGATCAAAGACAACAATCGTATCATTCAAACTATAACCAATCACTGCCAACACAGCGGCCAACACAGTCAGATCGAATGGCGCTTGTGTGACAGAAAAGAAACCAACAGTGATGATCACGTCATGCACCAATGCTGCAACAGAACCCAACGAGAATCGATACTCAAATCTTAATGCGACATAAATCAAAATACCAAATAACGCATATAACACAGCAAGACCACCGTCATCTCTCAATTCTTCACCGACTTGAGGACCGACAAACTCTACGCGTCGCATAGATAACTCACCAGTAGGCTTAAGCGCTTCAAGCACTTGGTTGCTTAACTCAGCTGCATTTGCATTATCCGTGGATGGCAGGCGAATCAATACATCTTTGGCTGTACCAAAATGCTGCACAATTGCATCTTCAAATGAGGCGCTTGTTAATGCCGTGCGTATTGGCTCAAGTTCTGCTGCTTGCTGATATCCCACTTCAACTAAAGTACCCCCCGTAAAATCAATACCGAGATTCAAACCTCGCATTGTTAGCGATGCAATAGAGATGACTATCAATATGCCAGAAATAACCCAAGCAATATTTCTCTTAGCAAGAAAATTGATGTTTAATGAATCTTTAAGTAATTGCATAGTCTCTATATCGCCAGGTTAGGCGCCTTTTTATTTCCGTAGATTAAATTAATTAACGCTCGCGTACCCATAATAGCTGTCAGCATAGAGCACATGATTCCAATTGAGAGTGTCACAGCAAAGCCTTTAATCGGCCCCGTTCCAAACGTGAATAAAACGATTGCCGCAATCAATGTTGTCACGTTTGCATCAGCAATCGTTGACAGCGCTTTTGCGTAACCTGCATGAATCCCCGCCTGAGGTGAATTGCCATTTCGCAATTCTTCTCGTATCCGCTCAAAGATCAATACGTTTGCATCGACTGCCATACCCACAGTCAATACAATGCCAGCAATCCCTGGCAAAGTTAATGTCGCACCTGGAATCATTGATAGAATCGCAATAATCAGCAACAGGTTTACCACTAATGCAACATTAGCCACCAAACCAAATACTCGATAATAAATCACCATGAATATCATCACTAAAATCATACCCAGAATCACTGAGCGCTTACCTTGATCAATATTTTGTTGCCCTAGGCTTGGCCCTACAGTTCGCTCTTCAATAATACTCATTGGCGCGGCGAGTGCTCCCGCTCTTAGCAATAATGCTAAGTTGCGCGCTTCACGAGTAGAGTCTAAACCAGTGATTTGGAAGCGATGACTTAACTCATCTTGTATACGCGCAATATTAATTACTTCTTCAACTTTGCGCGTACGGCTTTGAAGCTCACCGTTGTCATCTTTGTAGTATTCAGTTTTATTTTCTATGAACACCACAGCCATTAATCGCTTAATGTTGTCGCCAGTGATTTTTCTAAATTTTCTCGCACCTTCACCATCGAGATTAATAAAGACAGCCGCACCACCAGAGTCCTGATCAATTCCTGAAGACGCATCTGTTATGTATTCACCTTCCAACTTTGGCTTACGCTTCAACAACACCGGCGTACCATTTCGCTCAAAATAAAGCTTATCTCCAATAGGTACCTGCCCACTTTGCTTAGCAGCAAATGCGTCCGCTTGTTCATCCACCATGCGAAATTCTAAGGTCGCCGTCGCACCTAAAATATTTTTTGCTTGAGTTGTATCTTGCACACCTGGCAGTTGAACAACAATCCGATCCAGTCCCTGCCTTTGAATGACAGGCTCTGCAACACCTAATTCATTAACACGCTTTCTTAGTGTTGTTGTATTTTGTTGAACCGCAAATGTTTGTAGGGCTTGTTTTGCAGCGTCTTTAAAATCAACTCTTAGATCAAAACCTTTTTCTGAATCCACTTCTAGGAAATCTAAATCCGCTCTAAAGTTATCTTTTAATTCAGCCAAGCCTGCTTGCAAGTTTTCTTCATCACGAAACTTAACAATCAGCCCAACACCATCATTACTCACCGACACATAGCGAATTTTCTTATCTCTTAATGCGGTTCTAAATTCACCTTCATATCGATCCAACGCTTTATCTACAGCTGCACCTACATCTACTTGTAACAAGAAATGCACACCACCACGCAAATCTAGACCTAAACTCATCGGGCTAGCATTTAATGCTCGCAACCATGTTGGCACTGCAGGCGCTAAATTGAGCGCGACCACATGCTCAGAGTCGAGCGTACTTTTCAACTCATCGGCGGCAACAAGCTGGGCATCCGTATCTGAGAATCGTATAAGTAACTGTTGAGATTCAGTGACCTCCAACCCTTTACTGTCTATCTTATTTTGCAATAGCGTGGCTTCAACCTGAGCTTGCAAACCAGCAGGTAACTCCCCACTGTCATGGGAAATTTGAACAGATGGATCTTCTGGAAATAAATTTGGCAAAGCATAGATAACTGCAACAATTAAAATGCACAGCAACATTGCATTTTTCCAAAATGGATAATGATTTAACATGGAATTTTCTCGATACTCGGTCTGTTCGTGGATGCTTATTAATTAAGCAATCAATCCTGGTTTAAGGTGCCTTTGGGTAGGATGCTTGCAATCGCATGCTTTTGAACTTTGATAACGACATTTTCTGCCAGCTCGATACGAATGATATCGTCACCAACCCCTTTAATTTTGCCCATCATGCCGCCATTCGTGACGACCTCATCACCCTTACTGAGTGAATCCATTAATGATTTATGCTCTTTCTGCCTCTTTTGTTGAGGTCGAATTATCATGAAATACATGATGGCGAAGAAAATGCCTATCATGACCAACATTTCTGTACCACCACCGCCAGCGGCAGGTGCGGCCTCTGCATGTGCATCACTTATTAAAAACATAATGTGTCCTCAACTATTTATTCTTTATTGGTACGACGTACCCAAATACGAAGCGGCGTATTATGCCACAGAAGACTCTCTTGTATGTCTTGCCGCATAAAATTCATCGTAAAATTTAGCAAATTCCCCCTCTAGGATTGCTTGACGCATACTTTCCATGAGCCCGTGGAAATAACTTAAATTATGGATAGTATTTAACCTTCCACCAAGCATTTCCCCACATTTATCTAGATGCTTCAGATAGGCTCGGGAGTAGCGTTGGCAAGTGTAGCAGCCACATTTCTCGTCAATTGGGCGCTCATCATACTGATATTTCTGGTTTCGAATCCTCAGCACACCTTCACTGGTGTATAAGTAGCCATTGCGTGCATTTCTGGTGGGGATAACACAGTCAAACATGTCAATTCCTCGTGCAACCGCCTCAACGATATCTTCCGGCTTACCTACTCCCATTAAATAACGCGCTTTATTTTCAGGCATTTTATCTTTTAGGTAATCAAGTACGCGTATTCTTTCTTCGGCAGGCTCGCCGACGGATAGCCCACCTATGGCATAGCCATCAAAACCAATTTCCTTTAGCGCGGTGAGAGATTCTTCACGCAAATCCTCATACATCCCCCCTTGAACAATACCAAATAAAGCAGCATCACTACTGCCATGTGCATCTTTACTACGTTTCGCCCAGCGCGCAGATAACCTCATGGAATCTGCCGCTTGTTCATGTGTGGCAGGATAAGGTGTGCATTCATCAAAAATCATCACAATATCAGAGCCTAATCCACGCTGTACTTGCATGGATATTTCTGGGTCAAGATCTACCAGAGAGCCATCAATGGGCGATTTGAATTTCACGCCTTGCTCAGTAATTTTTCGATTTGCAGCAAGGCTGAACACTTGAAATCCACCGGAATCGGTCAATATTGGACCTGACCAATGCATAAAATTCTGCAAGCCCCCCAATTTTTGCACTACATCAACACCTGGTCGCAGCATTAGGTGAAATGTATTGCCTAAAATAATTTTACTCCCACAAGCTTGCAATTCTTCGCCAGTCACACCTTTGACTGAACCATAAGTCCCTACAGGCATAAAAATGGGCGTAGGTAAGTCACCGCGCCTAGTTTGTAATGTTCCAGCACGCGCACCTTGGTTAGTGGCTTCTAAGTTAAATTTAGCAATTCCCATAATTTAAAAAAAATTAAAGCGTTAACTAGTAATCATCATGGCATCACCATAACTGTAAAAGCGATATTGTTTATCAATCGCATGCTGATATGCACGCCGAATATTTTCATATCCTGCCAATGCACTAATCAGCATTAGCAGAGTAGAACGAGGCAAATGAAAGTTTGTGATTAACACATCAACCACGTTGAATTCAAAACCTGGATAAATAAATATATCAGTATCACCTGTGAAAGTGCTTAGCTTGCCTGTGCTTGCGGCAGATTCAAGTGCACGCACACAGGTAGTCCCAACAGCCACTACTCGGCCTCCTTGCTGCTTGGTTAGATTGATTTTATCGCACACTTCTTGAGACACATGCACAAACTCGGAGTGCATTTTATGCTGACTTGGATCATCCACTTTAATTGGCTTAAATGTGCCCGCACCCACATGCAATGTGATAGTGGCAATATCTACCCCCTGTTGTTTTATTTGTGCTAACAGGTCTTGAGTAAAATGCAGACCAGCGGTCGGTGCTGCCACTGCGCCTAATTGATCCGCATAAACCGTTTGATAACGTGATTGATCACTATTGTTATCTTCACGCTCAATATAAGGAGGCAACGGAATATGCCCATAGCGCTGGAAGATATCCATCACGGACATATTTGAAAGAAATTTTAATATAAAAAACTCTTCATCACGTGCATATACTTGTACACGCACATCTTCATTTACATCAAGAATAGCATCCACTTTAGGCGTGCGATTTGACTTTAATTGAGCTTTAACCAAATTATTCTCGAGCACTCTTTCAGCAAGAATCTCTATTTTTCCGCCACTTTGTTTTTGCGCAAATAAGCGGGCTGGAAAAACTTTCGTGTCGTTCAGTATCAATAAATCGCCTGGCTGCAAATAATTATTGAGATCAGAAAAGCGTTTATCCTCAAATTCACCTTTTGATCGAGACACTACCAATAAACGACTACCATCCCGATCTGCGGCAGGCTCTAGTGCAATCAGCGATTTTGGCAGTTCATAATCGAAATCTGAGGTCGTAAATTTTTTTGGATTTTGTTTCATCTAAAGGTTATTAAATCTTATTGAGCAGGCACTAACACGAAACAGATCATATGAGCATGCTTGATGTTATGGGAGTTTCGGTTACACTTCGCAAACCTTAACATATGCCGGGGTGGCGGAATTGGTAGACGCGCCGGATTCAATATCCGGTTTCTTCGGAAGTGCGAGTTCGATTCTCGCCCTCGGCACCAGATTTACAGGTGGCTACTACCTGTAAATTTAATATTGCGAAGCAGCACAACTTTTTATCATTTGCGTATTGATTTAACACGTGAGTCTAGTATCGCGCAGCAATTATCTATTCTTAGACGAAAGTTACATCCCCATTTCAAACTGACACTCTATATCAAATTTCCAGTACTACCCTCCACCATCACCCTGCTAAAATATTGTCGTCAATCAGCTAATTGCCCCGGTAGCTCAGCTGGATAGAGCGTCCCCCTCCTAAGGGGAAGGCCTGAGGTTCGAATCCTCATCGGGGCACCATTTTAAAAGCCCCTTACTTAACTGTAACCAAATGTATTACATCTCTTTGCGAAAAAACTGTAAGAGCTACGATGGCCTCAATCAGCATCTTCTTCAATAAAGTTCAAAGAAGCTGAATTAATACAATATCGTAAGCCACTAGGCTTTGGACCATCAGGAAACACATGTCCTAAATGCGCATCACAGTTAGCACATACAACTTCTTCGCGTCGCATTCCATGAGACTCATCAAACTTTGTGCGCACTCTATCTTCTGCAAGTGGTAACCAATAACTTGGCCAACCAGACCCAGAGTCAAATTTTTCTTTTGAGCGAAATAATTCGGAGCCACAGACCACACAAGCGTAGGTACCATCATCTTTGCAATCAACATACTCCCCTGAATAAGGTGGTTCTGTGCCCGCTTCTTGGGTGATGCGGTATTGTTCTGGAGTCAATCGAGCTCGTAACGCTTCAGGACTTAGATCTGTTTTTAGTTTCGTCATTGTCTTACTACCCACTTGAATTCGTCTAAAAAATTTAGGCAACATACACTTTTTGTCATGCCCTCACGCAGCGCCTGTTTGTGTAAATTCTAGTTTGTGCGCTTGAATATGCAATACGAAGAATAGCCTTTCTTCTAATAATGAAATTATCAAATCTCGGCTACCGTTTCGGTCTGACAGGTCATTTATCTCAAAAACTCTGCCAATATCATTAGGTTAATTCATACCTGTACAAGAACTGTATATGAATATTTGACAATTCTTATCATTTTAATCTAAACGAGCCTTTCGCAATTTTTACCGAAGTATCATATCACTCGCTGAAATTATGATATCAATAACCAATTGATTATTAATGAAATTCATGTGTTGTTCGATTTCACATAACCTAAAGATTATGTGCCTTTAAAGGCTAGACAACTATATCGATCATAATTTGTACTATTGTAGGTCTCAACAATTGCTTTGCTTTAAAAAAAAGAATGCTATAAAGCGCTTCAATATAAGTATAAGCGGTTAGTTTTGGCTGGATCTATCTGCAGCAACCAACAATTTTCAAGGCCGAACATAATAAAATGAGTAAATCAAAAAAACTTTCTCAATCTGATCTGAAAACCTTCACACGGTCACTTCTTCAGTGTGGGGATCAATTACACACGCTATGTCGACTAGAAGTGAATAATCGCCTATCCAAGTATGACGTGAAATATAGTCAGTGGCTGATATTAGATTGTTTATCCCAAGAAGAGGTCGATAACCCGTCAAAGGTTGCCTCTCAACTCGGGATGGAAAGAGCGACAGTCAGCCGAAGTTTAGATATTCTAGAATCACGTAATCTAGTAAGTCGTACACATAATTTAGCTGATCGACGTGTGGTTGAAATACAAGTCACCGCTCAAGGCAGAAAAATCGCACAAATGGGTGTTCAACGCCTCGAACAGATTGTTCAATCTGTGACCGCTGATCACTCAGGTAGTAAAGTAAATGAGCTTTTCTCGCTTCTAGACCAAATTAAAGAGAACTTAAATCAAAAAATAGCCCGCTAGCAGTGATGCCTTTGTGATCACTCGCCCCTAAAAGAAAGCACCCTTTCTCGACAATTCCTTCTGCATTATTCTAGCAATAAGCTCGCTAGAATAATGCAGAGATCATTGCTTCTTTGCCTCAAGCAAGCAATACTTACACCTATAACTAATAATAATAGAAAGACCATAACTTGGCCCCCAAGTTAACTACGCATATGCCTGAAAATACTCATAATAAACAAACGCCATGCCCTATTTGGATATGGGCCATCTTACTCCTTGGTCTCATTTTGCTGTATCTTCTTTATTCACGTGCGACCACAGTAAAAGCTCTGGAAATTCAACAGGATATTCAATCTCGTGTATCTCAAAATATGCTCGAGTCGGAGCAAGCAAATTCTGTCACCGTAAACACAGACGGACGTGATGTGACACTCACAGGCGTGTTACAGAATCAAGAATCCAGCACTGAAGCCGAAAAAATAGCTTTGCGTACTATCGGTGTGAGACAGGTAGATAATCAAATAACAGTGGGACAACCCACCGTCGATGATCAAGCCATCATAACGAAGACAACACCCGCGGCAAAACTAGAACCCATGCCTGCAGAATTTTCTCCACTGCCTCAGTTAAGCGCAACAGTCGAGCCAATGCCTGAAGAATTTGCACCGCTTGAAGAGGACACAAGTCAAGCGATAGAAACTGCGCGAGAAAAGTTCAGTCAACTGGATTTCAGCAATATTACTTTTGAGAAGAATTCATCTGCACTAACAGCAATTGCTCAGGGAACTCTCGACAGCGCAGCAAAAACATTATTAGAGAATACTTCAGTCGCCATTAGTATTGCTGGCCATACTGATAGCTCTGGCAACCCCGAATCAAATTTAAAACTAAGCCAACAGCGTGCCACATCAGTACTTAATTATTTAATCAATGCTGGTGTAGATGCCAGTCGAATTGAAGCGAATGGATTTGGAGATCAATTTCCTATCGCACCCAATGAAACACAAGCTGGTCGCATTAAAAATCGACGCATAGAAATTAAAGTTAAAAACGGAGAGTAGTTATATGTCATATCTTCATGGCGAAATGTTAGCCTACATATTAGTCGCAGCCATTATTGGCGCACTAATAGGTTGGTTTTTAAATCGATGCAAATGCAAAAAAGAAATTGCCGAAATTGAATCACAAAAACAAGCAGTAACCACTGAATTCAATTCAGTCAAAAGCACTCTAACTTTAAAAGAGCAGCAGCTTGCCACTACTCAAAACACAGTAGTGCAATTACGTAGTGACGTCGCTCTGGCTGAAGGCAATGCGCATCTAATGACTTCACGATGGCAGAGTACACTTAAACAGGCTCGCCAAGCACCCAATCAGCTAAAGTGGATTCAATCATTACAGACGAAACTAGCAAATAAGAATACTCAACTTTCACAAAACCGTCAGTATGCTGAAGCCAAAGCTTGGGAAGCTAAAGTTACCAAAGAGAATCTTTCTAGAGTGCATAACAGGCTCACAGAAGTCGATGCGAAAGTTGCCAATTTAAAAGACTGGGTATCAGTATTCCAAACCAAGTTAGTCAAAACTAAGAGCGATTATGGTCAACTACGTAATTATGCAACGGCCACCGCGAAAAGTGATCGCGCTTATAAAGACAACCTCACACGTGCTCATAACCGACTCACTGAGATTGAAGGCAAACAACAACCATTACGCACTTGGATTCGCGTTTTCCAAACAAAACTAATGAAAACAAAAGCTGATTACACTCAGCTACGTAGCTATGCTGATAACATTCAATCTTCTTTAAGTGCTAACGAGGACAACCTTGAACGCACTCATACTCGATTGTCTGAAGTCACCAAAGAGCTTGCCGATTTGCGTGACCGTAGAAACAATCCAATGCCACCATTACCTCCTGCCGTTGAGGTGAGTGACAACAAAGCGTTACGCCTGGTAGACCGAATTCGCTTACTCGGCACTTCGAAAAAAGAAGTCTATGGCCGCATGCATAATCAAATTCGAGAAGCTCGACTAGAAACCATTGAAACAGAACGTGTACTCACTGATAGCTGTGAAGAGAAAGACGCGATCATCAATGGCCTAAGATCTCAATTGCGTAGCGCAGAAAATCGTGCTCAAAAGGCACCTGTTGTTCAATTAGATCAGAGCGTAAAAATCAAAGAACTTGAATCAGAAGTCGCCAAGCTGAACGCGGGAACACAGGCACAAACAGATCTTGAAAATCAACTTCGAGAACATAGATTCACAATAGATGCATACCGTTCTAAATTGAGTAGCACTAAGAATGAGCTGTTTACTCAAAGAGTTCAACACTCACAAGACAATGAAAACAGCACTACTGCACAGCCAACTTCAGGAAAAGATGACTTAAAACTGATTAAAGGCGTAGGTCCAAAACTAGAAGGCATTCTAAATGATTTAGGTATTTTTACGTTCGCTCAAATTGCTGCATGGACTCAAAAAGACATCGATGAAATTTCTACCAAACTTGGTAGCTTCAAGGATAGAATTTCCCGTGATGACTGGGTAAAAAAAGCACGCAAGTTAGATAGCAACAAATAACCACCATACTCAACTTACTCAGAATCAACAGATTCTGAGTAAGTCTTTTCATACAATTTCACACCTTTATCATTCAAAATCATACGTGGTGCTGGATTTACTCTATCGCTAGTCAGTTTGAGTTCATCCGCTGTCATTGTCATTCGGTTACCACTAGCACTTTCCATTACTAGGCCCGCGGTTCTTTTTTCAGCATCTGTCACTTGCCAACTACCATAAATTGCTCCCTGGCCGTCAATCAGCTCAAACTCACGCGCCTTCACTTTATGCGCATAGACGATCTCAGAACCACTATCGACCGAAATCACATCGTAAATTGAATAACCGACCAAGATAATAATGGCAATGCGTGTATTACGCTGCAAAGTCTCAATTGACTTCATTCGTTCTTCTAATTTTTTTTCCTGCTTTATTTCGTCTGACATCAAAGTCTCCTAGCTTATTAAATTGTCACCATTTATATTCAGAATCGCTGGCAGTTCAGTTAAGCAATGAACCACATGATGAGGATTTTGACCGCCTGGCCAAGGCTGGCGTTTAGGATTAAACCAAACCGCTTGACACCCTGCATTCATCGCACCTAACACATCTGTTTGTGCCGAATCTCCTATATGCATAATTTGTGCTAATTGAACCTGAGCTAAACTGGCTGCTTGCTTAAATATTTCAGGGTGCGGCTTACTCACACCCGCCTCTTCTGCAGTCACAATAAAATCAAAATATTTACCAATAGAAATTTGTTCTAGCTGTGCATTACCATTAGTAATGGCGCCAACAATAAAGTGTTGTTTTAATCTCGACAAAATTGGCTCGCTGAATTCAAATAATTCCACTTGATTTCGATGATGACGAAACACTTTCATGGCTTCATGAGCAAAGTCTTTGTGATAGCCAAATTCATTTGCAATTTCTAATAACGAGCAAATTCTCAGCTCAGTCACATTATGTGCTAAATCAGGGCGGCTATTTTGAAGCGCTGTTCTTTTTGCCGCAATATCTTGTTGGGTGTAGAGATCAGTGATTCTTGGGTAATTTTCTATTATCCACTGATAAAGTTTAAGTTCAGCATTCACAATGGTGGGCTCAACAGGCCAAAGCGTGTCATCCAAATCTAATGTTACGCAGTGTATGTTTTCAAAATTCGCAGGCTTAACCATAATGGCTATGACTCTCCATGAATGGTCACTGTGAGTTTACGTGGGTGACCTTGATGCCTATGCTCCCATAGGTATATTCCCTGCCAAATGCCTAAGGCTAGCTGCCCTTGGGTGACAGGAATAGTGATTTCTGTTTGTGTGATGACTGAGCGGACATGTGCAGGCATATCATCCTCGCCTTCACTGGTATGAATAAACATTGGATCACCATCAGGGGCGATTTTTTGCATAAATGATTCTAAATCCACCCTGACATCCGCGTCTGCATTCTCACAAATAATCAATGATGCACTGGTGTGATGGACAAACACATGGCAAACACCTGTGCTTATCTCGATTCTGCGCAATATGGATTGAATATCACGGGTGATTTCAATTGTTCCACGCCCAGAGGTGGCTATTTCTAGGCTATGTTGAGAGTAACTGGCTTGTTTAGACATTGATTTGTAAATCTAGCTTCGTTTAAGGCATAGATGTTCGATACACTATGCACCATTAAATGGTAACAAAATGCACACACACTCATGCAAACAAATTCCACCTCAGACTTAAGACGCAAATCCATCGGCGTTAAAATTGGCGATGTCACTATGGGTGGCGATGCCCCCATTGTCGTTCAGTCCATGACCAACACTGATTCTAGTGACATTATTCGCACCTCTGCCCAGATTGCCGACCTTGCAAAGGCCGGCTCGGAATTGGTCAGAATAACCGTCAATAATATCGAAGCGGCGCGAGCAGTGCCTCATATTAAAGAACAACTTGCACGCATGAATATCTCAGTGCCAATCGTGGGTGATTTTCATTTCAATGGACACAAGCTGCTTACCGATGCGCCTGAATGTGCTGAGCATTTAGATAAATACCGTATTAATCCAGGTAATGTCGGACGAGGCAGTAAGCGTGATAGTCAATTTGCTTCCATGATAGAAACAGCATGCCAATATGATAAACCCGTGCGTATCGGGGTCAACTGGGGCAGCCTTGATCAGCAAATACTCGCTGAGCAAATGGATCTTAACCAACAACTCGCCGAGCCAAAATCTGCTGAAGAAGTGATGCAGGAAGCCCTAATTAACTCCGCACTCAATAGCGCCCGCTATGCTGAATCACTTGGCTTAGATGCAAATAAAATTGTCATCTCATGCAAAATTAGTAATGCACCCAAATTGATCGACGTATACAAACAGCTTGCCCAGCGATGCAATTACGCACTGCATGTCGGCTTAACCGAGGCTGGCATGGGAACAAAAGGAACAGTCGCCTCAGCTGCGGCACTCGGTGTGTTGCTTCATCAAGGCATTGGCGACACCATCCGTGTCTCTCTTACTCCCCAACCTGGCGGATCTCGAACAGAGGAAGTGCTTGTTGCACAAGAAATTTTACAGTCCTTAGATTTAAGAGCATTTAGCCCGGCGGTCACTTCTTGCCCGGGTTGTGGCCGGACGACGAGCGAATATTTTCAAGAACTCGCTGACGACATTCAATTATATCTACGTAATTCCATGCAGGAATGGAAACAAACGTTACCGGGTGTCGAACACCTTTCAGTGGCGGTTATGGGATGTGTGGTGAATGGCCCTGGTGAAAGCAAACATGCAAACATCGGTATTAGCTTACCTGGTAGTGGTGAAGCGCCTGTTGCCCCTGTGTACATTGATGGTGAAAAATCTTGCACCTTACGAGGTGAAAATATTGCAGAAGAATTCAAACATATCGTCACAAGCTACGTACACAAAAATTATCAACCCAACACTTAAAATTTATTGAGTGTGTCAGCAATTTGTCATTTCTTTATTCTCACCCAACCTTATAACAGTAAGTTACTAACACTTATTCATGTGATGTTATAAAACGTTTTCACGCCCTAACATATCGCTTAAAAAATTTAGGGAACTAAGCGCTATATGGTAGTATCCTAGACATTAGAAGGTAACTTTGAGAACTACACACATATCTTATGGAAGTAATATCTAGTAAAGTTGAAGAAGGTCTTTCCACGCATGACATTTCGCTATCAGTTCTTTTTGCATTGTGGCTAATCTTGGGACTAGCAACCTATGCATTTGCACTGTTTACGGTTTGGCTGCCGGAGATTGAAAGACTGACTATTATCTAGTTAGACGGGGAAATTTGTGTCCACAGTGATTACTCAAGAACGTAGAGGTTCTGAAGATCGCCGCATTATGATTGCGACGCCTTTATTTCCGTTTTTTGATTCTGAAGACACTTTGGTCAGGCAAGATCGCAGACAAATTCCTGAACGTCGAATTAATAATATCACCATTGAAGACCCTTCTATTGAAGAAGCGGCCAATAGCTCTGAAGAGGCCTTGGGCAATAAGCGCCTTTTTATTTGGTTTCAAGATGAAATTCACGAAATCAAACGTGGACTCGACAATGTCTGGATTGGTCGATCATCAGATTGTCTAGCCACATTCGCCTCAAGATTCGTTTCACGTCAACACGCACGTTTATACTTTGAAGAGGGTGCTTACTATCTTGTCGACAATAGTATCAACGGCACTTACATCCAAAACGATGATGGAGAAACTTTTGTCACCAAAGACAAGGTGTTAATAAAGGGTAGCGGTGTGATTAGCCTTGGTGTCCCGATAGATCACTCTGAAAGCGATCCTATTCACTTCTTCATTGGCTAGATATTAGACGCATTTACATAAGCCTCTAATCGAAGCTAAATTTATCGGCTACATCTAACCGTTCTTCGGCTTTTTGTTTTAATCCCAATGCAGTTTTTTTCAGCTTAAGACATACTTCGTTCATGTCTCAAAAACAACTCAAATCTAGCGAAAAGCCTGCAGAACGGCGGAAATGGGGGAAGCGACCTACCTATCCATTTGTGGATAGCAAGGGTGTGCTTGTGACCAAAAACCGACGTCTCTCGATTGATGTTCGCGATGATGAAGGTGCGCCCACCGATCAAAGACAACCATCCGGCCGTCGCGAAAGCGATAAACACGTTCTAGATAGTTCAGATACCGCGCCAGAGTTACCCTCGATACTACGAGACAATGAATTAACCAATGCAGGTATTCCCACTTTAGAAACATCGACATCGCTTGCTCAAAGCATGGATCTAGTTTTCCAGAAGTGGCGTATTTCTTTATCAGCACAAGAAACTCGCTGCAGTATTGGCAGAGATCAAAATTGCGATCTTGTGATCCTTAATCGTTTTTCTTCTCGCCGTCATGGGCGTTTAGAATGGCGCAATAGCCAATTCTATTTCTGTGACCATAGCTTTAATGGCACTTACATTGATTTCGATGACGGACGCACAACACATATTTGTCGAGATGAGATTATTCTCAGTGGTTCTGGTGTCCTCAGCTTAGGAAAACCATCAAATATCGACAAAGAGTTTGTCATACGCTTCACTATCAGCTAAATTTTTAGCACTTATTGCACCACCCTTCAGTACATTGCGATCATCTCGTAATTGCTAACCACGACAACAATCACTTCGAAATATCAGTGTAGTATTCACTCATAGCATTTAGAACCTTTAGCTCCAAAGCATGCCCAGTTCACATTGTGAGACAGAGACTGCATATTTCGATGTCAACACTACCGTTTATTCGTCAATTTATGACGTTCATCACGGGCAAGGATTAAATAGAACCCTAATATAGTCACCAACAGATTCAGAGAAACTACGCTCTCTACAGAGCCTAACCTTGAAGTGAATGACTATGCGACGTAAACAACTAATAGATACAACTTATAAAATCCAACAGGCCATTTCCGATAGCGAGCTGCTTGAACGATTGCATGTCCGTATTCTTGCATTAAGCAAACAAGGAAAGAAAGTCCCTAATGTTGGCGACCTTTTAGCAGCATTAAATAAATTTTCAATCGCGACGAGCAAGCTCTCCGATGCTGAAAAGGAAGTACTAAAACAACTAGATCTACATTATTTAAATGATCCTAAGAATTGGCCAAAATTAATCTCAACAGATCAACCGGAATTACTTAAAAGTATTTTTAGCAACCTTCGCAGGTTACGTTCTAGCTTAGGTTATTTCCAAAAGGTCATTTCAATCGGTCACGATGAGCTACATAACAAAAATAGTGAAGATGAAACAATCTCCATCTTACTACTAGCCGATAAAAATAAAAAAGATACTCCAAAGAAAATTGCTTCAACACTTGAAAGTGTTCAGCAACTTTACAATTGCTTCATTACACTAGAACACATTGAGAACCCTGAAGAACTTACCATTATTGGCATGGACTCAGGCAATGAGAAATCTATTGAATTGACTGGCGAAAACATAGCGCTGGAAAAAATGAAAGAACTTTTATATGGCGTGTGGATGCAAGTACTTCCATCTCATAATCAATATTTAAGCGAGCAACTTAAATTGATATTAAAAGCACTCCCTATTCTTGAAAGAATTGAAGAATTAGCCAATACAGGTCAAATAGAAAAAGAGAAAGCGGCCTTAACCAAGCGCCAATTAACCACAAGTTTAGAAGACTTAATCCGCTCCAATACAATCATTGAAGAGATGTACGATCATTGGCAACAAGACCCACGTGTCGCAATGCAATTAACACCTCGCCTGACAACACAAAATGTTGAGAAGAGCGTTGCTGAAGAAGCACCAGAATTTGCAACACAACAACGTACAAACCCTTTTATGAAGAATGAAGAGAATGAATTAATTGCAACAACAAATGGCAATCAGGCTACAGAAAAAGTTACCAGCTTGACCGCCTCAGACAAATTGCGATTTATTCGGTCAAAAAAGGTTGAAGCTGCCGAATAATACAAGCTACTTAGATTTACCAAGCATTGCTCTAATTTTTTGACGCTCATGCTTATTTGGCTTTTTGAAAGAACGCGGCAACCCTTGATTTAAAATCTTACGTTGCGCAGTAGCAAGCTCTCGCTGCGCAATACTATCTTCCCCCTCTTGATACAATTCCTGTGCTTCACTGGCAGATCTCCTTTGACTAGAAAGCGCAGTCACCAACACTTCTTGCTTAGAATCAGGCCGAGTAACTAACACAACATCACCAATCTTAACTCGATACGAAGGCTTAATACGCTTTCCGTTTACATGTACACGCCCACCATCCACCGCGTGCGCGGCCAGATTACGTGTCTTATGAAAACGCGCCGCCCATAACCATTTATCTATACGTATTAATTCTTCCATTATCTTTATACGACAATCACTCCGCTGGTCAGCTCTATTTACCGTGTCATATTTGTGAAAAAAACCCGCGCTATTGTTTGCATAAAATTTATTTCACTTAACAATAGAAAGGGCAACAAACCATGACTACTTCAAAAATTAATCACCCAGTTTTTTGTATTTACTAGAAAGAATGCATATTATTTTTATTGTATTTGATCAGCGCTTTCGCGGTGGGCATTACAATTTTTTAAAATATCCTACGAATAACAGCCAATTATCCATGTCTCGCGCTGACCCGTATTGATAAAGGTCGTTCATGTCGGCATGCATCAACTCCAACTGACGAGATGGTGCTCTAACACCTCAACACCCTCAAGAGGAATAGTTTTGTTTTGTACTGACATGTTTAATTGATGCATCGTCTCAGCATTTCCCGCAACAAGAGGATGCCACTGCGGCAAAGGTTTTGATTCGTAGCGCAGTCGGTATGCACAGGTGCTTGGCAACCAAGCGAACTCATGAGCACGCTCAAGTGTCAAAGCAATACACTCGGGGACTTCTTGGGTTCGATGCTGATAATCTTTGCATTGGCATTTTCCTTCGTCGAACAAGCGACACGCCACATTAGTATAGTGGACTTTATCCGTCTCCTCGTCCTGCAACTTAACCATGCAGCATTTCCCACAACCGTCACATAGAGACTCCCATTGAACATCAGTCAGCTCATTTAATGGTAGACTGACCCAATCTGGCGTGTAATTTTGCTTGTTGATATGACTAGCCTGCCAGATCAAGCATTATTTTATTAAGTCGCGCTACAAAGTCGGCGGGGTTTTCTAATTGCCCGCCTTCCGCCAATATCGCTTGCTCAAATAAAAGCATCGACCATTCTTTCACTTGATCAAGGTCCGTTTCATTATTCATTTTTAAAATCATTGGATGCGACGGATTAATTTCCAGAGTTGGCTTAGTGCTTGGCATTTGTTGGCCCGCTTGCTTCAACAAGTTTTGCATGTACAACGCCATATCGTGCTCATTAAGGACAATACAAGCCGGTGAAGTTGTTAGGCGATGCGACACGCGCACGTCATCGACTTTATCTTCTAACTTTTCTTTAATCAGCTTAACGATATCTGCAGATTCTTCTTCGACTTTCTTTTGTTGTTCCTTTTCATCTTGATCAGAGAGCTTGTCTAGATCTAACTCCCCTTTTGCTACTGAGACAAATGTCTTGCCTTCATACTCAGTTAACGAACCCATCAACCATTCATCTACACGGTCATACATCAAAATGACTTCAATCCCTTTCTTGCGGAAAATTTCTAAGTGCGGGCTATTTTTAGCCGCATTAAAATTATCT
The DNA here is from genome assembly GCA_045106935.1 of Gammaproteobacteria bacterium. Taxonomy (GTDB): domain Bacteria; phylum Pseudomonadota; class Gammaproteobacteria; order UBA4575; family UBA4575; genus UBA1858. The sequence goes on from JBGCFN010000010.1 coordinate 44,624, forward strand.
GCCGTAATATAATAGATTGATTCTTGGCTCTCTTTCATTCGACCAATGTAATCGTCTAAAGAAACGGTTTGATCATCTTTGTCTTGATCAGTAGATGCAAACCTTAAAAGCTTGGCAATCTGATCTTTGTTTGCAAAGTCTTCTCCTGGGCCTTCTTTGATCACTTTGCCAAATTCTTGCCAGAAAGATTGATATTTTTCAGGCTCGTTCTTTGCAATCCCTTCTAATAAACCAAGCACTTTCTTTACTGAGCCTGAGCGCATTGAATCAATCACTTTATTGCCTTGAAGAATTTCTCTTGAGACGTTTAACGGCAGATCACTTGAATCAATCACTCCGCGAATAAATCTCAAATATCGTGGCAACAATTTTTCTGCATCTTCCATAATAAACACACGCTGAACATAGAGTTTTAATCCATGTGTTTGATTAGGCTCGTATAGATCAAATGGCGCTTTACTTGGAATATAAAGCAATGAAATATACTCGGTCTTACCTTCAACTCGATTATGAGACCAGGCCAAAGGGTCTGCAAAATCATGCCCGACATGCTTATAAAATTCTTTATATTCGTCTTCTGTCACTTCTGACTTTGATCGTGTCCATAATGAAGACGCCTTGTTTATCACTTCCCACTTAACTTCCTGATCTGGATCTACCTTACCTTCTTCATCTGTCTGCTTTTCCTCTAACATCTCAATCGAAAGTGGTACGTGATCAGAATATTTAGTGATAATTGAACGTAAGCGCCAGCCAGATAACAGCTCAGCTTCATCTTCTTTAAGATGTAAAATTATTTCAGTCCCACGATCAGCTTTTTCGATCTCGGTTAAATCATATTCTCCAGTACCTTCTGATTGCCAGTGCACACCGTGCTTAGCATCCACTGTCGCACTGCGTGTTTTTAGCTCTACACGGTCAGCAACAATAAAAGCCGAATAAAAACCAACCCCAAACTGACCAATCAAATTAGAGTCTTTTGCTTGGTCACCTGTTAGATTTTCTAAGAATTCTTTCGTGCCGGACTTAGCAATGGTGCCGATATTATTAATCACTTCTTCGCGCGTCATTCCAATCCCGTTATCTTTCACAGTGATTGTTTTAGCGTCTTCATCAAATTCAATTCGAATTTTGAGATCTGTATCTTCGGTCAATAGATCAGCATTAGATAAAGCTTCAAAACGTAATTTGTCACAAGCATCTGAAGCATTTGAGACCAGCTCACGTAAAAATATCTCTTTGTTCGAATACAAAGAATGAATCATCAAATGCAATATTTGACTGACTTCTGACTCAAACTTGAGGGTTTCTTTATTGTTTTCTGCTTGTGCTTGTTCACTCATTACTGCTTTAACTCCAAATATAAATCGATAATTCTATAGATAGTGGCTCACCACTTCGAATTCAATAGCCTTTTAGATATTATTCAACATCATCCACATCAGCTTGGCCGGTAATTCTCCTGCGCATATGAGACCAGGTGATTCCTGTGGCCAAAATACCTGCCAGCACCACCAACACCAGGTCAATAAAGATTGTCATATCCTCTGCCAATGAAGGAATAAAGTCGATTGCCAACCATAGCAAGACGCCAAAAAATGCCACTGCTAGTATCAACCCAAACATGCCTAATGAACGCAATGTCGCGCGAATATAGATCGTCCATACAATCAGCAAAATGATTCCAGCGAGCAATAGCAGCGGTAAACTCGTTTTATCTTCTCCAACAGGATTCAAGTATGATTGAACCCAATCAAAGTATGACCATCCATGAGGGTTATAAGTACAAAACACTAACGCAAGCGCGACCAACAATCGAATCAGTACTCCCTGCCAAGTTATCTTATGTATTGCCATACAATCTCCTAAATCTTCTCACCTGATAAAAATGTTTCACTTGTAATTGGTGTCTCTACTTCATGCCTTAACAACCAGTCTTTTTGTTGAATTTCTTTTCCCACAATACTTCCGCAATACCCACCTAAACCACTTTTCTTCACAACTCGGTGACACGGAATAATGATTGGAATAGGGTTATGCCGGCAAGCATTTCCAACCGCTCGAGGGCCACTATTTATCGCCGCAGCAATTTCCCCGTAAGTCTTCGATTCGCCATAGGGTATTTTAGCAACCTGTTGCCACACTTTGTTCTGAAAAGCTGTTCCTTGAATATCTATGGGTAAATCAAACTCTGTCCGCTGTAATTCAAAATATTGCATGATTTGCTGATGCACTTTTGCAGCAAACCCAGTAGTTGGTACATGCGCTGATTGTTTGTCCTTAATATAAACGAGGCGCTGTATTGCAGCTGTTGAAGTATTTAGCCCTAGATTTCCTATGGGGGAAGGAAGAATATAATCGAATGAATTTATTGTCATTTTTTTCAATCGCTAAAACTACAAACGCCCCATATATTAATGAGGCGTTTGTTTTACTGTCTGCACATACTTTAATTATTAATTAAGCTTTTCTTTAATTCTCGCAGCCTTACCAGTGCGTCCTCGCAAGTAATACAGTTTTGCACGTCTTACATCACCACGACGCTTAACTTCAACTGACGCTATCAGTGGACTGTGAGTTTGAAATACACGTTCAACGCCTTCACCATGAGAAATTTTACGCACAGTGAATGCAGAGTTCAGACCACGATTTCTTTTTGCTATCACGACTCCTTCAAATGCCTGTAGTCGCTCACGATCACCTTCTTTTACTCTCACCTGCACAACTATCGAGTCGCCAGCAGAAAATTCAGGGAAGTCTGATTTGATTTGTTCTGCTTCTAATTCACTAATTATATTACTCATCTATTTATCTCTCGTTTTTCGCTTTCACTTCAACTAAGTATTCGTTCAATAATTGCTGCTCTTGATCGCTCAAGCCCTTCAATTCAATTAGATCAGGACGTCTAATATAAGTACGGCCCAATGCTTGTTTTAATCGCCAGTTAGCAATTCTTGCATGATCTCCACTCACCAATTCTTCTGGTACTTCACGGCCATCAATCACCTCCGGTCTGGAGTAATGAGGGCAATCTAGCAAGTGGCTCTCAAATGATTCTTGTTCCGCGGATTGATCATCTCCAAGCGCACCTGGAAGTGTTCGCACCATGGCATCAATCAATACCATTGCAGCAAGTTCTCCGCCACTAATGACATAATCGCCAATCGACCATTCTTCATCGACATAGGCTTCAATGAAACGCTCATCCACCCCTTCATAGCGACCACATAGTAAAATCAAATCTGAGCATTGGCTAAGATTTCGCACTGCTGCTTGATCTAACCGCCGCCCCTGCGGACTTAAGTAAACTACTTTTACATCATTCCTAGAGGTTGATTTCACATGCTCTAGCGTTTTGGCCAAGGGTGCATATTGCATTACCATACCAGGACCACCCCCGTAGGGACGATCATCTACTCGATTATTCGCATCCTCAGCAAAATCTCGAGGATTGGTTAATTCTAATTCGACAAGCTTGGTTCGTAATGCTCGTCCCACCACACCGTGGTCTTGTATTGTTGCAACTAATTCTGGGAACAACGTGATGACATCAATGCGCATGTCCTTGCCCCTTTCATTTGTCGTACTGATTCAGGATTTAGTGATTAAAAATCAGGATCCCAATCTACCACCATACAGTTTCTTTCTAAATCGATGGACTTGATGACTTGTCCTTGAATGTATGGAATTAAATGCTCGGTCTTACCTTTGCCTCGTATCACCATGACATCATTTGCGCCAGTTTCGATGAGATCTTTTATCGAACCTAGCTGCTTATTCTCAGTATCTAACACATCTAAACCAATGAGCTGATACCAGTAGTATTCATTTTCGGGCAGCGGGGTTAATTGTTCGCCAGCTATCCAAATTTTTTGATCCAGCAATTCTACCGCTGAATCACGATCATCTACTCCTTCTAACTTGACGATCACACCGCCTTTTTGTGAGCGGCTTTGCTCTATTCGTTTGGCTTGCTTGAAATCATCACCCAAATACCAAGTTTGATAATCTACGATTTTAATCCGAGGTCGGGTATAAGAAAAAACCTTAATCCAACCTTTGACACCAAACAGGCCATTAATCTGGCCTAATAAAACTTTTTCTTTTTGTTTCAAGCGTGAGACGACCCAAGATTATTGGCTAGGGTTCCTCATGCTAAATACTCAACTAGCAATTAAGAAGCTGAGTCCACACCTTTTAATAGTGTTTCAACCCGCTCAGATGGCTTGGCGCCGACACCCTGCCAATAACCTACGCGTTCCATATCAACGTGCAATCTCACTTCTTGCCCTGTCGCACGGGGATTGAAATAACCTAATCTCTCGATATATCCACTATCACGCCGCTTACGTGAGTCAGTGACCACTATGTGGTAGAAAGGACGTTTCTTAGCGCCACCTCGAGCTAATCTTATACTAACCATATTATTTGCTTATTCTCATTGTTTACGAACCGCATCCGATAGCGGCGAACCGCGCATTGTACGGAATTTACAGGAAATTTAAAGCTAAAAATTACGCTTTTATACTACCTACATCGGCATATTAGGCGGCATTTTGCCCTGCATAGCACGCATCATATTTTTCATGCCCCCCTTCTTGGAGAACTTTTTCATCATTTTGCGCATTTGTGTATATTGTTTCATCAATCGATTCACGTCCTGAACCTTCATTCCAGAGCCAGCAGCGATGCGCTGCTTACGCGTGGCCTTGATAATATCAGGGAAACGTCGCTCTTTTTTAGTCATCGAGTCGATCATTGCCACCATATGAATAACCGATTTATCACTGGCTTGTGATTTCATCGCTTCGGACATATTCCCAGCACCAGGGAGTTTATCTATTAGACTATTAACCCCACCCATATTTTGCATCTGGACTAGTTGAGAACGCAGATCATTCAAGCTAAATCCCTTACCACTTTTGAGCTTTTTAGCCAGTTTGCTTGCTTCTTGATGATCAACTTTTTGCTGCGCTTCTTCTACAAGGGAAACCACATCCCCCATGCCCAAGATTCTTGAGGCCACTCGATCCGGGTGGAAAGGTTCTAAGCCATCTACTTTTTCACCTGTTCCCAAAAACTTAATCGGCTTGCCGGTGATTTCCCTAACTGAAAGCGCCGCACCACCACGTGCATCACCATCAGTTTTTGTCAGAATCACGCCCGTGAGAGGCAGCGCATCATTAAAGGCTTGCGCAGATAAGGCCGCATCTTGGCCACTCATGCTATCGACAACAAACAAGGTTTCAACAGGATTTATCGCGCCGTGTAACTCGATAATTTCACTCATCATCTCGCTGTCAACGTGTAAACGACCAGCAGTATCGACAAATAAAATATCGACATGATTCGTTTCTGCATAATTGATTGCATCTTTAGCAATAGATAGCGGTGCTTGATCTGTATTGCTGGGGAAAAAATGAACGCCTACTTGATTCGCGAGTGTTTCTAGCTGTTTGATAGCGGCTGGACGATAAACATCACAACTCACCACACTGACTTTTTTCTTTTCCGTATCAGATAGTCGTTTTGCCAGCTTAGCAATTGTCGTCGTTTTACCTGCACCTTGAAGGCCAGCCACCAATACAATCGCGGGGGGTTGCGCATTGAGTTGTAGGCCTTCATTTGCATCTCCCATCAAGTGAACTAATTCATCTTGAACGACTTTAATAAACGCCTGTCCTGGGGTGATATTCTCGATGACTTCTTTACCTACAGCAGAAGTACGAACACGCTCAATAAATGCCTTAACGACTGGCAAAGCCACATCTGCTTCAAGCAATGCCATGCGCACTTCGCGCAAAGCTTCTTGAATATTGTCTTCAGTGAGACGCGCTTGGCCTCGTAGCTTCCCGACTGTATCGGAAAGACGTTTAGTTAAATTATCAAACATGTAGTCTCGCTTAGTACGATTAAATTTGAATATATAGTGTAGCGACTTAAGGATAAACGATCTATTGAAAACTCAATAAATCTAACTGACAGATGAAGTGTTTTTGGATAGCGCTAGCTAAAAACTACAAGAAAAGGGTATCCCCACTGGCGATGGATCGTATATTTCGTTGCGGCATTGCATCGCGCAATTCACGCATTATTTTATCTTCCTCACCTGGCTGCAAATGAGAGACACACACTTGAGGTTGATGCGATAGCGCACTTAATTCATTTGCTAATGATGAAGGTGAAAAATGTTTAGCCTGATTGGCGATATCTGATCGCTCATCAGCAAATGCACATTCTACGATAAGCAAATCTACATTACTTTGCTGATTTAATGTTTGCCACAATTTAGGTGCAGAAGCCGTGTCACCGCTAAAAGCAAAGCTACTATTTTCGTCTTGTACAAAATAGCCAACGGCCGGCACTGTATGCTCAACCTCAATCATTGTGTATGTTTTCTCTTCGATCATGATGCTTTGCTCTGGCTGCATGGGCACAAAGCGTACTACAGGTTTTTCTTCACTCGGGAGACAGAAGAAATTAGGCCATATTTTCCAATTAAATATGTGATCCATTAATACTTGGTAGGTTTCTGCCTGACAATACACAGATAATGGTTCATCAATCAATTTTTCATAAATGGTATCGATCAACAACGGTAAGCCAGCCACATGGTCTAAATGGCTATGCGTGATGAATACGTGCTTGATTTGAAATAACTCTTCTAAGGGTAGTTCACCCACACCGGTACCACAATCGAGCAATGTACTGGCGTCCACACGCAACGCGGTTGTGCGTAATCCGCTACCGATGCCACCACTGCAACCCAAAACATTTATTTTCATAGGGCTATTATAATATTATTTATGACCAATTTTAGTGCACGCTGATGCTAACACTGCCAATCCGGCCGAAATGTATAATACATCGCAATGTACTGAATTCCTTCAGATAATTCACGTAAACTGACGATTCAATAATAATTCGATTGACATTATGTATATTCAGGGCTTATTACTGACCTAATAATGATTGGACTGACTTCAGCAATACTCTGCACCCTCACCTTTGGGGCTATTTGGCATCACATGCAAACCCAAGCAAGCGGTAAGGACTCGACTCGCCTTAAATTTATTGTGCCATGGACATTTACTATTGTGTCAATGGGCATTATGGCAAGCGCTCAATTATTTACCGAATCAGGACTAAATTTCTATTTCTACAATTCTTTATTTATTGCAGCCTTTGTCATTTGTACCATTCTGTACTTAGCTAGTTTAGTGAAACATGTAGAACACTTAGGTTTGATTGTTTTACCCGTTACGTTAGTTTGCATTGCGCTGAATATATTATTCTCAAAAGAGGGCTCACAAGAGAGCTTTAGCCCTGGCATGCAAACACACATCATTGCATCTATTATTGCCTTTAGTATTTTAGGCTTGGCTGCAGTACAAGCTATCCTTCTATTTTTTCAAGATCGGACACTAAGAAACCATACCAACACTGGAATTTTACGCGCCCTTCCATCACTACATGAAAGTGAAACCTTCTTATTCCAAACGATCAGCTTAGGCGTTGTGATTCTTACCGTCGCACTAGTCTCAGGTTTTGTTTATATAGAAGATATCTTTGCCCAGCACCTTGCGCATAAGACGTTATTATCATCACTCGCTTGGGTTGTTTTTGTCATTCTCCTATGGGGAAGAATGCAATTTGGTTGGCGAGGCACCACGGCCATCCGCTGGTCATTATCTGGTTTCACCTTCCTAATCCTGGCTTATTTTGGCAGTAAATTTGTCTTAGAATTAGTCCTCTAAACAAACAAGTCATCTTTACCACCCTTGACAACACTCGCATGGTTTCCGTAAAACGGAACAGCGTTTGACTATCTGGAGGAAACAACAAGCTCTTGGACGATTATTCAATTAGCGCTCTATTTACGGCGCTTGGTGTACTGCTATTATTTTCTGCGTTTTTTTCCGGCTCAGAAACCGCTTTAATGGCGCTAAACCGTTACCGCTTACGCCATCTTGCTAACAAAGGCCACCATGGTGCGCGACTTGCACAAAATCTGCTTGAAAAACCAGATCGCTTAATTGGATTGATTTTACTTGGCAATAATATTGTTAACTTAATCGCCTCACCACTTGCAGCCTATATTGGTTATCGTTTGTATGGTGATGTAGGCGTATTTTCTGCCACCGTCTTATTTATTATCGCGGTATTAATTTTTGCTGAAGTAACACCCAAAACCTTAGCGGCATTACACCCTGAAAAATTCGCATTCCCTGCCTCTTATATTTATACCCCGCTGCAATATGTCACGTATCCAATCGTATTATTAATTAATGCCATTGCTAATACGTTACTAAGACTATGCGGAGTCAGCTTAAAAGATGCTGGTCTCAGCTCGCTCAGCAGAGATGAACTTCGCACAGTTGTTCAAGAAGCCGGTGGACTTATCCCTCGTGCCCACCAAAATATGTTAATAGGAATTTTAGACTTAGAGTCAATCACTGTTGAAGATATTATGATTCCTCGTAACGAAGTACTTGGTGTCGATATTGATACAGACTGGGAAGATATTCGATCACAAATATCAAATGCACCCTTTACACGTATGCCTGTCTATCATGAGAATCTCGATAACATTGTTGGATTTTTACATTTACGTAAAATATTTTCGCGTATCGTAGAAAATGAAATTTCTTTGGAAGAACTCAAACAAAATGTTCGTAAACCATACTTCATTCCAGAAGGCACCAGCTTAAACAGGCAATTACTCAATTTTCAAAGAGAGAAAAGACGTATCGGACTCGTCGTTGATGAGTATGGAGACATACAAGGTTTAGTCACCTTAGAAGATTTACTCGAAGAGATTGTAGGCGAGTTCACCAATGACCCTGCCACTTTAACGACAGATATTCATCCTCAAAAAGATGGCAGTTATGTCATCGATGGTAGCGCCCATGTGCGTGATGTGAATAAAGCATTGAAATGGAAACTACATGATAATGGGCCACGCACCATTAATGGCTTAGTCCTAGAACATTTAGAAACTATTCCAGAGACAGGGACTTCTGTATTAATTGACGGTCACCCGATAGAAATTGTTCGCATGCTAAATAATTCTGTACGAACCGTACGAATCCAACCCAAAGTCACAGCAGACGATGACTAAATACATGCACACGAAAATTGATTTTTTGAACACATAACGACACACTCTATCTTTCATTTCTGACAGCCGTATTTGTATGAGTAAAGCAACACAATATCAATGTGATGCATGTGGACATGCGTTCAATAAATGGAGCGGCCAATGCCCTGAATGTAATGCGTGGAATACACTTGAAGAAACACGCAGCATTCAAACTAGTGGCAAAGTAAGATCAATAAAGCCTAAAGCGAGCAATAGAGTAATCCCGCTTGCTGAAGTTGATACTGTGACAGACCCTAGAATTCAAACCAATCTTGGTGAACTAGACCGTGTGTTGGGTGGTGGCATTGTTCATGGCTCTGTTGTTTTAGTCGGCGGCAGCCCAGGCATTGGAAAATCAACGCTGCTGATACAGATGCTAGCCTCACTAAATCAGTATCAAACTTTATATATAAGCGGTGAAGAATCTGCTCAACAGATCTCTTTGCGCGCAGAACGTCTAGATTTAAACAAGGACAATATTCGCTTACTTAGCAGTGTTTCCCTGGAAGAAGTGTTATCCACTCTGCAAGCGACCAAACCTAAATTAGTCATTGTTGACTCAATCCAAACCCTTGCTAGTGAACAGTTAAATTCTGCGGCAGGTTCAGTCTCTCAAGTGAGAGAGTGTGCGGGGCAGTTAGTCCAATTTGCCAAGAACTCCAGCACAACATTATTTGTTGTCGGCCATGTGACCAAAGAAGGTACTTTAGCGGGGCCACGTGTACTGGAGCACATGGTAGATACGGTATTGTATTTTGAAGGTGATAGTAGTGATCGTTTTCGCCTGTTACGTGCGACTAAAAATCGATTTGGTGCCGTCAATGAACTCGGTGTCTTTGTTATGCAGGAAACGGGTTTAAAAGGTGTAAAAAACCCATCAGCACTATTTTTATCTCATCACCAAACGCCTGCGGCTGGCAGTATTGTCATGGTTACACGTGAAGGCACTCGACCGCTGATGGTAGAAGTGCAATCACTCGTCGATGATAACCCCTCCAGCAATCCACGCAGACTGGCCCAGGGAATTGAACAAAACAGATTGTCCATGTTACTCGCTGTGATGAATCGACATGGCGGCATCTCATTACACAACGATGACGTATTTATTAACGTGGTTGGCGGCGTGAGAGTACAAGAACCTGCAGTGGATCTACCTATATTATTAGCCACACTTTCGAGCTTTCGTGATTTTATTCTACCAAGAGAATTAGTCGCCTTTGGCGAAGTTGGACTCGCAGGCGAGATACGCCCCGTCCCTAATGGACAAGAGCGATTACGCGAAGCGTCAAAACATGGTTTCAAGCATGCCATCATTCCCACTGCTAACGCACCTAAAGACAGTATTGAAGGTTTAGAAATCATTCCTGTCTCGAGATTATCTGAAGCGATTGACTGGGTTTTAAATAATTATGCCCGATAAACCGACGCTGTCTAACTCAGGACTTGCTCCAACCCATGCGGTAGTGGCCAGAGACCAATTTGGCGAACAACGCGATGTAAAAGTGTCTGGCGAATCCCCGTTAACATTAAAAGTAGACGATAGAGAAATTGTCACGCTCATGACTTTGGGTACTCATCCCGAATTACTTGCCTTGGGTTACTTACGCAACCAAAGACTAATAGACAACATTAGCGACATTGAATCCGTCACCGTAGATTGGGAAAAAGAAAGTGTCCAAGTCACCACAAGAAATGGTCATGGCATTAGTGATTGGCAAGAAAAATTAAGCAAACGTACTGTCACTACTGGGTGCGGCCAAGGCACTGTGTTTAGTTGCACGTTAGATAAACTATACGATAACAAGCTTGCGCAGATACAAGTCAAACAGTCTTTATTGTATGAGCTACTAAAATCAATCACTGACTACAACGAAATATATAAACAAGCGGGCGCTGTACATGGCTGCGCATTATGTTTCGGCACTGAGATCTTAAATTTTGTCGAAGATGTCGGCCGTCATAATGCCGCTGATGCAATCTCTGGAAGCATGTGGCTAGATGGAATTAGCGGGGAAGATAAGATTTTCTACACTACCGGACGACTAACTTCTGAGATCGTCATGAAAGCAGCTCACATGGGCATCCCTATTTTATTATCGCGCTCAGGCGTGACTCATATGGGATTAGAACTGGCTAGAGATCTAGGTGTAACCATGATTGCTCGCGCAAAAGGCAAAGCATTTTTAGTATATAACGGAAGTGAAAATATAATTTACGACAGCAAACCTGCTAAGCCGCCGCAAAAATAATGACTAGCTAAGGTCTTCCGCCAAAGATGCACGCATTGCATCTGACACAGCCTCTAAAGTGACAGAATATTTATCATGTTCAATGCCAGCACCAATCGCTGAACCCGCTTTAATAGCTTTTACCATCTCAGCATTCAACTCAAAACGCATAAAATGAACTGACGAGGTTTTATCTTCTGTTTCTCGTTCTAAATCCTCATTACAAATTGGATACACTTTTTCGAAACCATCTACAGCAACCCAAACCGTTTTCTCTATACCAATCAATTCACCTAAACGCTTACGACGAATTTCCTCATCATCATACTCAAGCATGAAAGTCGCTTTCCAATTACTCCCATCAGGGATTAGTGGATTATATGCATCAAGTTCTTCTTGGATGCCTTCAGCCTCGAACACTTTCTCAGCTCGCAACATTTCCTGGACCTGATAATGCATTAACGTACGGTCTTCAAAGTGTACTGTCGCATGCTCACCCAATCTCAGTACACGATGCTTTTTATGCTCGATCATTTTTGCTCGAAATTCTGCACGCATAGCAGAATATTCTTCTAACGAATAAAGATCTTCTTTGGTTAATTTTTGCATGATTAATTCTTCTTTAAATTATTCTATAAGCCGTAGGCAATTCTTAATAATGTCATTGGATGTGTTGCTTCTGACTCATCTTTCATTCCATTAGAAATCTGATGTCCCGCCATTGGACAATCACTACTATAAAAATCAGCTTCCGATTTTTGGAGCTTACTCACGACAGGCCGACAGATCTTCATTGAAATTTCATGAAATTCTTTCTTCACCGCATAAGTACCATCATGACCAGAACAACGCTCCAACACTTCTATCTCAGTATCTGGAACAAGTTTCAATACATCACGTGTTTTTAAGCCAATTCTTTGTACGCGCAAATGACATGATGCATGGTAGAAAACCTTCCCTAGCGGCTTCTTGAAATCAACATCGAGCTGTTCGCTCTTATGCTTCTTATACAAATATTCAAATGGATCGAAAATATGCTCTTTAACACGTTGAACACCTTCATCATCCGGAAACATCAAAGGCAGCTCCTGCTTAAACATCAACACACAGGAAGGCACTGGAGCAACAATATCCCATCCGGCATCAATCCACTTAAGCATCGTAGGAATATTTGCGTCCTTTAATTTCTCCACTCCTTTAAGGTCACCTAGTTCTAACTTAGGCATCCCACAACAATTTTCTTTTTCCATAATGGAAATAGAAATTTTATTGTGCTCAAACACTTTCACTAAATCATTAGCAATTTCGGGCTCATTAAAATTGTTATAACAAGTGACAAACAAGGCCACTTTATTTTCTCCAGCAGTCTCAATGGGTAGTGCACTTTTTGATAAGATTTTTCTAGCCGTTTTACTATGATAAGTCGGTATTTTTGCATCGGCATGAACGCCCAATGTCTTCTCAAGTGTTTTACGCCCTGCCTGCGTCCCGTTAACTGAATTAACTATTTGGGAAACCACTGGAATACCCGCCAGCTTACCTACCGTGTCAGTAGCACTAAGGATTTTATCGCGCTTTTTGATATCACCTTTTTGGAATTTAATCGCTTTAGCGCGCAACATAAGATGTGGAAAGTCCACATTCCATTCATGTGGAGGGACATACGGACATTTAGTCAAATAACATAGATCACACAGATAACATTGATCCACCACTTTGGTGTAATCATTCTTATCCACACCATCAACTTCCATAGTGTCAGATTCATCAACCAAATCAAATAAAGTCGGGAATGAATTACATAAACTTACACAACGACGACAACCATGACATATGTCAAACACTCGCTCCAATTCTTCATTGAGTGATTGCTCGTTATAAAATTCTGGGTTATTCCAATCGATCGGGTGTCTAGTAGGTGCTTCTAAACTTCCTTCACGCGAACCAGATGTTGCCACGTGTTTGTCCTCTTAATAAATATTGATGATTATTAATAATATTGCACACTGAGTTTGCTCAGTGTGCAACAAAAACAACTTAACCGTCTAAGTTGTCTAATGCTTTTTGAAAGCGATTTGCGTGAGAACGCTCCGCTTTTGCTAGCGTCTCAAACCAATCAGCAATTTCTTCAAAGTTTTCATCACGTGCTGATTTTGCCATGCCTGGGTACATGTCTGTGTACTCATGAGTCTCACCAGCAATAGCAGTTTTAAGGTTGTCATCAGTTCCACCGAACGGAAGACCCGTAGCTGGATCACCACATTCTTCTAAGTATTCAAGGTGCCCATGCGCGTGGCCTGTCTCACCTTCTGCAGTTGATCTGAATACTGTCGCTACATCGTTGTATCCTTCCACGTCAGCTTTTGCTGCAAAATATAGATAGCGACGATTTGCTTGTGACTCGCCCGCAAATGCAGCCTTTAAATTTTCTTCTGTCTTTGTACCTTTAAGAGACATTCGGATGACCTCCAGTTAAAATATATTTTTATTAAGTTAAATGAGAAACGTTCTGATTTAGAATGGTTCTAAAAACGGCGCAAGATTAGAATAAGTCTAAATATTTGTCAACATTATTGCACCTATACACTGCCCGTTTAACAATACACCCAACTCAGCAAATTCTGGAGAAACTTGTGCCACGTAAAAAAGCGGCCCCTAAGATAGACTTTGAAAAATCATTAGCCAAGCTCGAAGAAGTCGTCGAGAAACTCGAGTCTGGCGATCAACCGCTTGAAGAGGCGCTCAAATTATTTGAAGAAGGCATCTCATTAACTCGCGGATGCCAACACGCACTTAAACAAGCCGAAGAAAAAATCACTATTCTCAGCCAACAAAATGAAGAATGGCTAACGGAATCTGAGGAATCTGTAGGAGACTTTCTTGACGGCGCTAACTGAATACTTAGCCACATGTAGTCAACGTGTAGAATCATTCTTCGATAATCATCTCCCCAGTAAAGACCAAGCACCGACGACCTTACATGGCGCAATTCGCTACTCTGCAATGAATGGGGGTAAACGGATTCGTCCAGCGTTGGTTTACGCAACAGGAGAAGCATTAGGCCTTAGATCAGACGACATTGATTGTATTGCGGGTTCTATCGAGTTGATGCATAGCTATTCATTAATCCATGACGATTTACCCGCCATGGATGATGACGATTTAAGACGTGGAAAGCCCACATGCCACCGCGCATTTGATGAGGCGACAGCCATTCTTGCAGGTGACGCCATGCAGGCATTGGCATTTTCGGTATTAACTGACCCGGCCATTCCTGGCCCTAAGGCTGAGATACGCACACAACTATGTCACCAACTAGCACATGCCGTTGGTTCCTTGGGCATGGCTGGCGGCCAAGCGATGGACTTAGCCGCGGTCGATAAAACCATTTCTATTGAATCACTTGAGTACATACATCGACAAAAGACTGGTTGTTTAATTCGCGCTTGCATTGACATGACTCAAACATGTTGCACTACACTGACCCAACAGCAGCGCTCAAGTCTGTTAAAGTTTGGCGAACATCTTGGCATTGCCTTTCAAATTCGCGACGATATCTTAGACGTCATCAGTGATACAGACACACTGGGTAAACCACAAGGTTCGGACAGCGATCAGAACAAACCAACGTATGTCAGTCTTTTAGGGATTGAAGAATCTGAAAAACGCTGTGATGATTTTTACAAACAAGCCTTAGAATGCTTAGAGGATTTTAAAAATTCATCTCAATGGTTACGCAGCCTTGCCGAACACATTGTTTGTAGACAGCATTAATAATTAGCGTGATAACTTAACATTAGTATGGAAACTAACGAATATCCGACACTCGATAAAATCGAGCTACCCAAAGATTTAAGGGATTTACCTTTAATCGAGGTCCCCAATGCTTGTGCTGATCTTCGCAAGTATTTACTCGCATCTGTCTCAAAAAGTGGCGGCCATTTTGCCGCAGGTCTTGGTGTAATAGAACTCACTGTAGCTTTACATTATGTATTCAATACCCCACAAGACAAATTACTTTGGGATGTTGGCCACCAGAGTTACCCGCATAAGATTCTCACTGGGCGTAAACATCAAATTGAATCTATCCGCACGCGCGGTGGCTTAGGCCCATTCCCATGTCCAGAAGAAAGTGAGTATGACTGCTTTACGGTCGGCCACTCCAGCACATCTATTGGAGCCGCCTTGGGCATGAATTTATCTTTTCAGTTAGATAATCGCCCGCAACAAGCAGTGCCCATTATAGGTGATGGCGGACTCACTGCCGGCATGGCTTATGAAGCGCTGAATCATTTGGGTGATATCCGTGCAAACATGCTGATTATTCTCAACGACAATGAAATGTCTATTTCACCGAATGTTGGGGCAATGACAAATTATTTGACTCGCATGCTATCTGGCAAAGTTTTTTCTACAGTGCGTGAAGGCAGCAAACGCTTGCTGAAACCAATGCCGCCGATGTGGGAATTAGCACGCCGCACAGAAGAACATGTCAAAGGAATGTTTGCGCCCGGCACATTGTTTGAAGAAATGGGTATTCGTTATTTTGGCCCGGTGGATGGACATGATTCTGTTTCACTGGTTAAAACACTGCGCAATATCAAACAAATAGAAGGACCTAAAATTCTTCACGTAATCACTAAAAAAGGCAAAGGATATTCGCCTGCTGAGAATGACCCTGTTGCTTATCATGCAGTTCCTACATTTGACCCTAATATAGGCGTAGAAAAAAAATCTGGCACAGTAAAGAAACAAACTTATACACAAGTATTTAGTAATTGGATCTGTGATATGGCAAAAAAAGATTCTCGCTTAGTTGCCATTACCCCTGCCATGCGTGAAGGTTCAGGATTAGTTCGTTTTCAAAAAGAATTTCCTGATCGTTACTATGATGTAGCCATCGCAGAACAACATGCCGTGACTGTCGGCGCGGGACTAGCGATTGCAGGTCACAAACCTGTGGTCGCCATTTACTCGACGTTTTTGCAACGCGCTTACGATCAATTAATACATGATGTTGCTGTACAAAACTTACCAGTGTTATTCGCTATTGACCGTGCTGGCGTTGTTGGACCGGATGGTAAGACGCATGCCGGAAGCTATGACTTAAGTTTTTTAAGATGTATTCCCAACATGACTATTATGGCACCGGCCAATGAATGTGAGACACGACAAATGCTTCAAACTGGATTTGAAATTAATGGCCCCAGTGCGATTCGATATCCACGTGGTACTGGCCCAGGCAGTACTACACTAGATAACTTTGAAACTATTGAAGTTGGCAGTGCTGACGAAGTTCGGCAAGGTGAAAATATCGCGATCTTATCTTTTGGTTCTACACTAGCCAATTCATTAGAAGTCGCGAATCAAATTAATGCCACAGTAGTGAATATGCGTTTTATTAAGCCCATCGATACAAAGATGATTACTCGCATAGCCACGACACACACCTTAGTCGTCACGATAGAAGATAATGTCGTTATGGGTGGCGCAGGTAGCGCTGTCAACGAAGTGATCGCGGCTCAACAATTATCGGTAAAATTGTTGAATTTAGGTCTTCCTGACCAATTTCAAGAACATGGCTCACGCGAAGAATTACTTGCTGATGCAGGCCTTGACTGCCATTCGATTGCTAGCAAAATCAATGAAATATATCCGCTGAGGGATTGCGAAGCTAAAAGTGCTCACGTAGTATCAGGGTAATTAGCAAATAATACCCTACAAATTCTACTTATTTATCAAGAGGTTAGAAACATGAGCGCGAGCGCTGGAGATGTCGCAACATCGATCCCTGACACACAAAATAAAGCAGACACGCGTCAGATACCGATTGATAAGGTCGGAATCAAAGGAATTAAACACCCTGTGCGTGTGCTAGACCGCTCCGGTGGAGAACAAAACACTATTGCTGAATTTAATATGTATGTGAATTTGCCACACAATTTTAAAGGCACTCACATGTCTCGTTTTGTCGAAATTCTTAACGAGTATGAACGGGAAATTTCAGTCAAATCTTTCAACGATATGTTGGAAAAAATGGCTGAGCGACTTGAAGCAGATTCAGGCCATATTGAAATGACCTTCCCATATTTTGTAAAGAAAACAGCACCTGTTAGTGGGGTCGAAAGCCTTCTTGACTATCAAGTATGTTTTAAAGGCGAAATTAATAATCAAAAAGCACGAACAGATGTTGTTGTGCTTGTCCCTGTGACTA
This sequence comes from Gammaproteobacteria bacterium, assembly GCA_045106935.1. Lineage (GTDB taxonomy): Bacteria > Pseudomonadota > Gammaproteobacteria > UBA4575 > UBA4575 > UBA1858. Next base: position 62,208 of record JBGCFN010000010.1, read on the forward strand.
GCTTATGCCCTTGCTCAAAAAGTATTTCTGATTATGGTGCGCATAACCAACGTTCGCACATTACAATTTCTGTACGCATTCAAGATTTCGTTTGGATAGAAGAATTAATTGAGATGGTTGAGCAACAGGCATCATGTGAGCTTTATGGTTTACTAAAACGCCCAGATGAAAAATTTGTTACTGAAAGAGCTTACGACAACCCTAAATTCGTTGAAGACCTAGTTCGTGATATTGCCACTCAACTTAACAACGATGATCGTATTGACGCGTACACAGTTGAATCAGAAAACTTTGAGTCTATTCACAACCATTCTGCATACGCTTATATAGAAAAAGACAAACGCGCTTAACGCGCGTTTTGTTTAACCTGTGGTTCGAAACACTTGGTACGCACTGAGGATTTGATTCAAGATTAAGCGCGCGTCGTGTTCTGAGACCACACCTCCTTCATTATCATCAGCAAAATGCACTGTAATTAATGTCTGTGAATTTTGTGGTAATAAATGCACTTGATAACGCGAGCTCTGCAATGCAATATCTGCAGGCAAATCCAAATTACTCGCATCAATAAAATAAACACCTTTAGCTCGACTTTGCTCGAATATCTCTAAACCTGTTCTATCTAACGCTATACCTGTACGTCGCCATACTCGACTATATTGATCACCGACAAATAAGACAGGGATACCATCAATATCTTGTAAGTCTATATGTAAGCGTGGGCCTTGCGCATTGGCGACTTCAAATATCGCTTCTTGGCGAGACTTACCCATGTGTTCCATCAAATTAACCATCACTTCGGCTTCCGTTTCTGGGTCACTTCTCGCGATCGTCCAAACGCCGCCTTGTTCTGTAATCGCTTTTAATTCTGCCTTACGTTGACTGACAAAAATATTGGTTACCGCATTCGGTTCTCGTTCAACACGTACACGGAACTTACTTCGTGTGGCAGCGACTTCACGGCCATTCGTGATTCCACTGTTACTAGAGTCAATTTGTTCAATCCATTCAGTTTCCATAATCCCAGTGGTGGGTGTATCCCTGTTTAGTTGGACGCCTTGATTCGCCCAAAACGAACGTAACAGTGGCCAAATATTGACGGGGTCTACTTCAGCTTCCAACCAACGCAAATCACCTTCTCGACGTAGTGACACATCGACAAATTCAGGTGCCACACTGGCATCGATTGCTTTACCATAAGTTTCTAATGCGCTCACTCTGTCATTCGCTGTTTGCGGAATCTCTAAACTTTCATCCCATTCAGGCGTCACTAATTCTGGCGGTGCTTCTAATCCACCAATGCTTCCTGCCTCACCATATTTAGTCCCCGCAAACTTATTCACAAATGCACATGACTGCATAAGGGAGAGCGTAACAATTAATACACTTAACTTAACAATTTTTTTATACATGTTTATTTTCAACATTAAAGGCAGCCAGCTTTTTTCAATGCGCTACGCAACACATCGTGATATTGCTTATCTAGGGGTGTCAACGGCAAGCGTAGCCCTGCTGGAATTAATCCCATTTCATGTAAAGACCATTTTGTTGGGATAGGGTTCGATTCAATAAATAAATCACGGTGTAGGTCTTCAATTTTAGCATTGAGTGCTTGAGCCTTTTCACGCTCACCCGCCAGCGCTGCTTGACACATGTCATGCATAAGGCGAGGTGCAACATTTGCCGTCACCGAAATAACTCCCTGTCCTCCAGCCAAAATTGACTCCATTGCCTGGCAATCTTCGCCACTGACAATCATAAAGTCAGGACCACATAATTCTCTAATTTTTATTCCGCGATCTAATTCCCCAGAAGCCTCTTTAACTCCGATAATATTATTAATCTTTGCAAGGCGAGCAACCGTCTCTGGCAACATGTCACAAGCTGTACGCCCTGGCACGTTATACAAAATCTGTGGGATATCGACTTCTTCAGCAACTTTTTTGTAATGCTGATATAAACCTTCTTGGGTCGGCTTATTATAATAGGGTGTCACCAATAAACAGGCATCTACACCTGCCTCGGCGGCACAACGCGTAAGTGAAATGGCTTCCCAAGTAGAATTTGCTCCGGTACCACCAATCACAGGCACACGCCCATTGACGCGATCCACAACTCGCTTGATCACGGCACAATGCTCATCATGGTCTAAAGTCGCGGATTCACCTGTAGTGCCGGCAGGAATAATCACATCAGTGTTATTTTCTAGATGAAAATCGACCAATTTATCCAACGATTCAAAATCGACTGAGCCGTCTTCTTGCATTGGCGTGGCAATCGCAACCATGCTGCCTTTAAACATTCATCTCTCCATGCGCTTTAAAATAGCAGGGAATAGTAATCGGCCATTTACCCCTTTACAAGCGTATCTTGGTCTTCGCACAGCTTTGACTCGGTGATTTAGGTTTGCGTCCATCAATTTCACTCGTGCGAGGGGCTATCCCTGCTCAGAAACCTGATTCTGCGCCTCCACTTTAGGCCAAGCATTGATGACAGCATTGATCAAAGTCGCCAGCGGAATAGCAAAAAACACGCCCCAAATACCCCAAATGCCACCAAAGAATAAAACCGCGGTGATAATGGCGACCGGGTGCAAATTCACCACTTCGGAAAACAGTAGTGGGACAAGAATATTTCCATCAAAAAATTGAATAACGCTATAGGCAATCAACACATAAGCGAACTCACTAGACAGACCCCACTGTGCATAGGCGATAAACATAACAGGAAGCGTAACGACCGCTGCCCCGGCATAAGGAATAATGACAGACAAACCCACCAGCACAGCTAATAACATCGCGTAATTTAAATCGAAAAATGTGAACGTCACATAACTCGCCGACAACACGATAAAAATCTCAATAAACTTACCTCGGACATAGCTGGCGATTTTCTGATTAACCTCAAACCATACTTCGTTCGTTAATTCACGTTCTCCAGGAAGAAAATCCTCTAACCACTGCAAAATAATTGCTTTGTCTTTAAGTAAAAAAAACACCAGCAATGGCATTAAAATCAAATACACAAGAATCGTGATCAACCCCACTACCGAGGCCAATGGTTTTGAAATAAGTGCATGCCCGAAACTCACTAACTCTCCCCTAATGAATGCAATCATGTCGTTGACTTGCTCTTCATTAATCAAACTGGGAAATCTTTCCGGCAATTGCATCAGTAACTGTTGACCTTGGCTTACCATTATTGGCAAGTCTTTGAAAAATTCTGTCAATTGTTTCGACAATACTGGAATAAATACAAACAACAGCAACAGCAACACTGCCATAAAGATAGAAAACACAATGAATAGCGCAATAATTCTGGGGCTTTTACTCTTCTGCAATAAAGTCACCGCACCTTCCAATAAGTAGGCGATGACAACGCTGGCTAATAAGGGAGCTAACAGCTTGCCAGCAAAAATAATGACAGCGAGACCGCTAAGCAAAAACAGCAGTAAAATGACAACTTGAGGATCAGAAAAATGGCGGGTATACCAAGCACGCAAATAATCAAACATAGAAAACTAACAACCCAACTTGAATCAATATAATAGTATGAAGAAGCGTAGATACACGCAACATTAGGCTAGTCTTCGGATTTCGTTACTGCCAAATTATTGGACGCATCACTACAATAAGCACGCGCATAATCAAGTAGTTTCTCCATTGCGCGTAATCTGAATTTTTGACGTTGACGCACAAACGAAAACGATCTTTCCATCGGCGGGTCTAAGGTTACCGCGACTAAGGTGCCTAATTTCAACTCTTTCTCAAGCGTGGCTAATGATGCAATTGAAATGCCCATCCCCGCTTCAACGGCACCTTTAATTGACTCAGGGCTACCTAACTCAAGCGACACATTTAAGTTATTTCGGTCCAACCCTAACTTCACCATGTGATCCATAATCACTTCTCGTGTACCAGAACCTTCTTCACGACAGATAAATGGAAAGTTCATGACCTCTTCAAGTGGAATAGAATCTCGGCCGGCAATTTCATGATCTGGAGGAACAACGACAACCAGTTGATCGATTCGACACACTTCAACGAGTAAATTCTTATTTGACACAGGGCCTTCGACCACACCAAGGTCAATCATGCTATTTTCAACCATAGACACAATGCCTTCGGTATTAGAGACCTTAAGCCTTAAATTAATATCCGGGAATTCAACCGTAAATCCACGAAGTAAAGCCGGCAACATATATTCAGCAATGGTGGTACTCGCCCCCATGGTTAATGCGCCGCTCACATCACCGGTCAATTCTTTTACTGTATTTTCCATTTCGGCGTAAAGAGAAAATATTTGTTCCGCATATTCATAGGCCTTGTGCCCAGCATCTGTTAATGCGACTCGATTATGTGTTCGATCAAATAAACGCGTATCAAAATGGTCTTCAAGCTGGCGCACTTGGAATGTCACCGCGGGCTGAGTCATATGCAAAGTTTCCGCAGCTTTAGTAAAACTCAGCAGTCGTGCAACTGTATAAAAAACTTGAAGCCGGCGGTCAGCCATAAACAATATTCCTTAAGTGGATTACCTGTACTTTATTAAGTATATCACTGTCTATACACGACATGATGCTTGAATTTTATTCAGCTCAGCGTCAGAACAATGTCTCCAGCCTGATCTCTTGTCGCGGATATGGTCAGCTCTGTCGTTTGCAGCCTATTTTATCGACGCTCGGCTCATCTGTACCAGGAAAGCTTCTGGTACAATTTAATTATTACGAGATTGGAGTTTTTATCATGTGGAAATCAGTATTAGTGGTTGGAATGACTTTGACGGCAGTTTTAATAGCAGCGAATGCCAGCGCTCAAGCCTATAAATGGACGAGCTCAACCGGCAATATAATATACAGTCAGACACCTCCTCCGATGGGTACCCCTTATGAGTTAGTGGATGATGCGAGCATTGCCTCTTCAAACTATGGCGTATCCAGAACTAAGGATTTACAAAAAAATCTAAATTCATCGCAAGAAGTACGAGAAAAGAAAAAAGTCGAGCAGCAGCAACTCGCAGAAAGTAATCAAATTAAACAAGAGAATTGCGCACAAGCAAAAACCAACCTGACGTCATTGACCAGCCGTGGGCAAGTCACTATTAAAGAAGGCGATCTTTACCGTAAATTAACTGAAGAAGAGCGCCAAGAGCGAATTACATCGGCGAATCAGAATATCGAGGAATTTTGTAATTAACCTTCCCAATTCTTGTACCCCATTTAGCAATTACATCGTCGGGCTTGCTTAGCGACTAAATCTGTTATTTACTGGCGCGCATTTCGCCAACAATTATTTAAAGATTACTCAATGCGCGTTTCTAATTTCCCACTCTCCACTTTAAAAGAAGTCCCGGCTGATGCTGAAATAATTAGCCATCAGCTAATGCTCCGAGCAGGACTCATTCGCAAACTGGCCTCAGGCATGTATAGCTGGCTTCCCTTGGGTTTACGAACTTTACGAAAAGTTGAAGCTATTATTCGTAATGAAATGGACAGTGCAGGCGCACTTGAGTTACTGATGCCCTCTGTTCAACCTGCTGAGCTGTGGCAAGAGTCTAAGCGCTGGGAACAATATGGCCCAGAATTACTCCGCTTTCATGATCGTCATCAACGTGAATTTTGTTATGGCCCCACACATGAAGAAGTAATCACTGATATTGCACGGCGTGAATTACGATCTTACAAGCAACTGCCAGTGAATTATTACCAAATTCAGACCAAATTTCGTGATGAAATTCGTCCAAGATTTGGAGTCATGAGAGCACGCGAGTTCATTATGAAAGATGCTTACTCTTTTCACGAAACTCAAGAATGCTTAGAAGAAACTTACCAACGCATGCACCAAGCTTATACCAATATTTTCACTCGATTAGGATTACAATTTCGCGCAGTTGATGCCGATTCGGGCTCCATTGGTGGTAACCGTTCACATGAATTTCATGTGCTTGCCGAATCTGGAGAAGACGCCATTGCATTTTCAGATAGCAGCGACTACGCCGCAAATACTGAGTTAGCACCGATCGCCTACCAAGAAAATACTAGCCCAAACAAAGTCCTTACAATTGAAAAAGTATCTACACCCACACAAAAATCTATTGAAGAAGTTAGCCTTGCATTGAATGTGGCCGCTAATCAGTGTATCAAAATGCTAATCGTGAAAGCCGAAGACCAAGGTGTGATTGCATTTGCACTACGGGGTGATCACGAATTAAATACTATCAAAGCAGAAAAAATTGAAGGTGTATTTAGTCCTCTCACGCTTGCCAGTGATGCTGAAATTGAGTCGTGCATTTCATCCAAACCCGGCTTTATAGGCCCTCTCGATTTACCATGCAGAGTCATTGTCGATCATGCTGCGGCAATATTAGAAAATTTCGTTTGTGGGGCAAATGAAACGGGCTTCCATTTCAAGAATGCCAATTGGCCCGATGCTACAAAACTAGAAAATGCCGATTTAAGAATCATTCAAGAAGGAGATCCAAGTCCTGATGGTCAAGGCCATATACAAATCAAGCGAGGCATCGAAGTCGGGCATATATTCCAACTCGGAGACAAATATAGCCGCGAACTGAATGCCTGTGTATTGGACCAGCAGGGCAAAGACAAAATAATGACTATGGGCTGTTACGGCATTGGTGTCTCTCGTGTGGTCGCCGCCGCTATTGAACAAAATTATGATGACCAAGGAATTATCTGGCCATCATCTCTAGCACCTTTCCAGCTCTCACTTATCCCTATTAATATAACCAAATCGGACAAGGTCAAAGCTTATTGTGAGGAAATTTATCAACGTTTGACTGCTAAGGGTATAGAAGTCCTTTTTGATGATCGTAATTTGCGCCCAGGAATGATGTTTAATGACCATGAACTCATCGGTATCCCTCATCGCCTCGTCGTCAGTGAACGTGGCTTAAAAGCAGGTAATCTTGAGTATAAAGCGCGTACAGACGATGATAGCCAAACGATTGAAGTGGCAAAGGTAGAAACATTTCTACTTAAAGCGATTGCCTTGCCAAATACAGGTTAATTTAATTCATTACCCAACCAATAAGTTCACATGATTATTTCGTTCCTATAGGGAACCACCAATTTATAATACTCTAATGTACTAATATACAAGGCATTTTGTATTGGCATTCCTGTCATTTTGCGAATAAACTGCCATTCAAGACATCTGTTGTTCCTTTCAGTAGGTGTTTCATAAGACGTGTGTAGTTTACGCTGCATGCAATAATAATTAACAATTGAAAGTAAACACTTAAACACTTCCATTTTTGTTAACAGGAGTAAAATATGAAGACGAGAGTAATGATACTGGCAGCCGCATTATTTGCGATGGTCAGCACCAGCAGCGTAGTCGTAGCAGAAGATACGATGTACGTTCCAATTCCAAGTTATCGTGTAGGCCCATATGCAGCGGGTGGTACAGGAT
>JBGCFN010000011.1:0-21576 GCA_045106935.1 Gammaproteobacteria bacterium
GTGTGGATACCATTGTGCTTGCCGGGTTTATGCGTGTGCTTGAATCAACGTTTATTTCACGTTATCCAGGGCGCATATTAAACATCCACCCCTCATTGCTACCTAAATACAGTGGTTTACATACCCACCAACGGGCACTAGACAATGGCGATTCATCACATGGTTGCAGCGTACACTTCGCCACCACGGAACTTGATGGCGGTCCGGTGATCTTACAAGCGAGCGTTCCCGTCTTGGAAGACGACGATGCTGAACAACTCGCTAAACGAGTATTAGAAAAAGAACATATCATCTACCCTAAGTGTGTACAGTGGTTATGCGAAAACAGAATTTATTACAAAGAGGGTTGTGCGTATTTCAACGAACAGCCTCTAGATACACCATTACAACTCGAACAACTCACGTAATTTCTGCAATGAAATGGTCAACAAGTGCATTACCCGCACTGTGCCTGCTATTTTTATGCACCGTTGTCTCTGCAGAAGAATTTACGCTGTCGCTAACAGCACCCAATATGCCACCTGCCTTCACAGCCGAGTATGCGGTGAAAGTCGGCGGAATGAGTATGGGTAAGCTTGATGTTAACTTAACTCAGATCGATCCAGAAAACTGGACTTATCACTCTAGCTCTACTGCACTTGGTTTAGCGGCAATGTTTGTTGGCGGCGACCCTGTGACAGATACCGCTAAACTTAAATTGATCGACAATGAGGTTCGCCCAACTTTTTATGAGCGTATTCGTAAAACAAAAAAAGCAGATAAAAGTGAACGCGTGTTTTATCAGTGGGACAAAGAATTAGCTCAGTCGGAATATAGAGACCGCAAGCTAGAGGTTAATTTGAATGCACACACCACTGATAAATTTACACTTCAGCTATTGATCATGGCAAATATAAAAAGTATTCCAGAAAAAATGGTGCTGCCGGTTATCTCTAAAGCAAAATTAAGAGATTATCAAATTATTAATTATGGCGCAGTCACACTTAATACCATTTATGGTGAACGCAACACCATTTTAATTGAACGCATTAAGGGAGATTCTTCATATCGCATCTGGGCAGACCCAGCAGCGCATGGCTTACCTTTGCAAATAGAAAGAATAAAAGAAGGTAAATCAGAATATATGGTTAAAATTCAAGATAGCTCTCTGCATAAAGAAAGTAAAAAAATCACTACTCAAACTATGAGCCACCCGCAACCGTCATCCCTTCAACCAAAATAGAGCCACATTGAATATTGCCGCGCCCATCAACATCATTTCCAATCGCAGCGATATTCATAAACATATCCGCTAGATTACCTGCCACCGTAATTTCTTCGACAGGATATTGAATCTCACCATTTTCCACCCAAAAACCCGAAGCGCCACGCGAATAATCACCGGTGACGGTATTCACACCATGACCAATCAATTCTGTGACTAATAAACCTTTACCCATCTCTTTAATTAACGCTTGCTGAGACTTATCACTGTTTGTCATTCTCACGTTATGCACGCCCCCAGCATTTCCTGTGGTCTGCATACCTAGCTTACGAGCAGAATAACTACTCAGCACATAGCCTTGCAGGACGCCGTCTTCGACAACATTTCTTGATTGTGTACGCACACCTTCATTATCAAAAGGCACGCTACCCAAACCACCCACCATGTGTGGATCTTCGGTAATCGATAACCAATTCGGCAAAATTTGTTTATTGAGCGAATCCAATAAGAACGATGCTTCTCGATATAATGCCCCACCACTAATGGCAGAGAATAAATGACCAACTAATGAACGCGCTAATGTTGGTTCAAACAAAATAGGGACTGAGCAAGTTTGCAATCCTCGACCACCTAAGCGACGCACTGTTCTTTCACGTGCCATGGCGCCGATTGATTCAATATCTTCAAGATTATTTGCATTGCGATCAACAGAATACCAATAATCACGTTGCATCCCTTTGTCATCACCGGCAATCACCGAACAACTTACACTATGCCGTGTACCAAAATATTCACCAACAAATCCGTGCGAGTTTGCATATGAAAGTTGTGTACTAATACTACTGATACTGGCACCTTCTGAATTAACAATGCGTTTATCATCCCGTGCAACTTGTTCGCATTGAATCGCTTGCTGTAAGGCTTCGTCTGCTTCAATTTCCCAAGGATGGTCTAAATCTAACTGAGGATAGTCCTTGGCCATGAGTTCAGCATCTGCCAACCCTGAGCACTCATCTTCGGCGGTGAACTTTGCAATCTCTAATGCAGAATCAATTGTGCGATTAATTGCCTCAGGCGTCACAATGTTTGTGCTTGCAGAGCCTTTTGACTTTCCACGGTAGACAGTTACTCCCATGGAACGCTGATTATGATGCTCAACCGTTTCAACTTCTCCCAAACGCGCTGTCACTGAATAACCTTTATCATTGCTGGCAGCCACTTCAATCTGATCAGCCCCATTGGCGCGAGCGTATTCGACTGCTTGTGAAAGCAATGACTCTAATGATTTGTCACTATTTTTATTTTCTAGAGATGAACTCATAATAATTTATATCTTGGTATAACAGACGTGATTAAGAATGTGGTTAGGCTTGAGTGCCGCCAATAGTAATGCCATCGATACGCATTGTGGGTTGACCAACACCCACCGGGACACTTTGGCCTTCTTTTCCACAGGTACCGACACCTGTATCTAATTTAAGATCGTTTCCAATCATAGCCACTCGTGTTAACACATCCGGACCATCACCAATCAAGGTAGCCCCTTTCACGGGATAGGTAATTTTTCCATTTTCTACCATATAGGCTTCTGAGGCAGAAAATACAAATTTTCCAGAGGTAATATCAACTTGACCACCCCCAAAATTAACCGCATAAAAACCTTTGTCTACAGACGCCAAAATTTCTTCAGGGTCATGCTCCCCTGCCAACATATAAGTATTGGTCATTCTTGGCATAGTTTGATGCGCGTAAGATTCGCGACGACCATTGCCAGTTGAAGCAGTTTTTGAAAGCTGACCATTTAAACGGTCTTGCATATATCCTTTCAAAATCCCATCTTCAATTAAGGTGGTGCATTGCGTTGGTGTACCTTCATCATCAATATTCAATGAGCCTCGTCGATTAGGCAATGTGCCGTCATCAACCACTGTCACGCCGGGGCTTGCTACTCGCTCTCCGATGCGACCACTAAATGCAGAAGTCCCTTTACGATTAAAATCACCTTCTAAGCCATGACCTATCGCTTCATGCAACAACACGCCTGGCCAGCCAGGACCTAATACAACTGTCATGTTACCCGCTGGCGCATCTTTAGCATCGAGATTCACCAATGCTTGTCTTACCGCTTCTTTTGAAAATTGATTTGCCGCATCTGAGGCAATAAATTCTTTATAGTCATACCGACCACCGCCGCCCATTGAGCCTTGTTCGCGACGACCATTTTGTTCTGCAATGACACTGACATTGAACCGTACTAATGGCCGAACATCCGCGGCTAATGTTCCATCACTGTGTGCAATCAATATCACTTCATGTGTACCGACTAGGCTTACCATTACTTGTTTCACACGAGGATCGGCTTCTCGTGCGGTGGCATCTGCCGCACGCAATAAATCCATTTTTTCATTTTCATTTAAAACTGATAATGGATTATCAGGCGTATACAAAGTATGACCTGTTTTAACACGCCAAGATTGCATGTCATTAGCACCGCTAGATTTTGCAATGCTGCGTGCAGCACGCGATGATTCTAATAAAGCAGACATGGCAATATCATCTGAGTATGCAAACCCAGTTTTATCACCTGACATTGCACGCACACCTACACCATGTTCTAAATTGAAACTTGCATCTTTTACAATGCCGTCATCTAGTGACCACGATTCACGAGTAGTCGACTGGAAATATAAGTCAGCGGCATCAATTGAACCACCTAATGCCTCGCTTAATGCTTTATTAACATCTTCATCACTTAAGCCAGTAGGTGCTAATAGATGATGTCGGGCTATGTCTAAATTGTCCATAAGTTCTCGATTACTTTAGCGTTCTATGTTGCAGAACTGGGAATGTCCGACGCGTTGTCTTCATACGCTCTAAGTCAATATCTGCAATGACCACGCCGGCGCCTTGGGAAAGTCTATTTAACACATTGCCCCATGGGTCAACCACCATGCTGTCACCATATGTATTGCGCCCACTTAAGTGATAACCACCTTGATCAGCAGCAATGACATAGCATAAATTCTCGATTGCGCGAGCACGGACTAACACTTCCCAATGAGATTTTCCTGTAGTGGCAGTAAATGCAGATGGGATAGCAATGATTTCTGCCCCCTTATCAATTAGCTGGCGGAATAACTCAGGGAATCGAAGGTCGTAACAAATTGTCAGTCCTAGTTTTCCAAAAGGCGTGTCTACGACGACCACCTCATTGCCATTAGCAATGGTTTCTGATTCTTTGTAACTCTCATCATTACCTAGCTCGACATCAAACAAATGAATTTTGTCATAACGAGCGACCACTTCACCTTCTGCATTGTAAACAATACATGCAGCGATAATTTTATTAGGGTCATCGCATTCGAGAGGCACTGTTCCACCAACAATCCAAATACCATGCTTCTTTGCTTGATCGCTTAGAAAACTTTGAATAGGGCCATTTTGATATGGCTCTCGAATTTCAACCTTGTCTGATTCTTCCGCTCCCATAATTGGGAAATTTTCTGGCAATACAACTAATTCCGCACCTTGCTCTTTTGCTAACTGAATTAACCGTCCCGCTTCCATGAGATTAGCATCTCGCTGAGGAGCAGAAGCCATTTGAATGGCCGCAACTTTACTCATATTCAATTTTCCTGAAGTTTAAGTTTATATATTTAGAAGTATGCTTGAATGGCTGAATCTAGGCTAGCCTATACAATTCGAATTTCGTGTTATCCTGTACTAAAGGTAGCAATATAGATTTGAGGTGTTTATAAATTCACCTAAACTATGGCCCAGATTGTTGGCCGGTGGGTGTTACGGGATTACTCGTTTTCTTGATTACCTTTTCAAGTATCGGTTCCTGCCAAGTCCCGGTCATTTTGTACTCAATATTGGTCACTTTATTCAAGCCAACAGCACTACCCACCCTATCTACCAGAAGTCCTGCGGCAGCACCCACTGGCCCACCAACAATAGCACCTGCTGCTGTGAGCGTGCCGGTTACTGCGGGAGTAACTATAATGTTTTGATCATAGGTTTCATCGATCAGGTTAGTCTGGCCATTAATCTTTATATCCGCAGCAGATGCCTTAATGGAAATTTTATCCGTATGTAGTCTTCCGCCTTCGAAAAGCGTTAATGTTCCTTTAATTGTGTCAAATGCAAAACCTTTATTTGTCACATCTTTAAAGTCGAGTGATAGACGCCGACTAATAGCACCAAGGTTTAACAATGCAAGTAATCGCCCGGCATTCCCTGGATTCAGCTCAGAGACAGACCCATCTTTTACCTTGAAACTAGAACTCCCAGAAAGCTTACTCAAATCAAATTGATGTGGTCCACCTGACCACTCAAGGACAACACTCGCCTCTGCTTCACCTTTGCGCAGGCTACTTTTAAAACCCAGATCTTCTAAGCTATCTTCCACATCAATACTTTCTAGTTGAAAATCAAATGCACTTTTAGCTTTCTGATCTGCAAAAGTCCACGCACCTTTACCCTGAACCGTTAAGTCTTTCGCGGCAAAATTAATTTCATCAAAAGATAAGCCTTGATTGGAAGAAGACGTATTAACGACGACATCAATCAATCTCAAATCATTAAAAATCAGCTGATCACTAGAAAATAAGAACGGCCTTACCTTATGAGGTTTCACATCAACGGATGCTTTTTTGTCAGACTTGTTTTGACTAATGATCAATGTCTTCATGTCTAACTTAACAGGTAAACTTTTATCATCAGGAATTTGAATTGTGCCCTTACCTAAGGACGAATCAAGATTGATAAAATATTCGTTATCTTTATAAGTCGTATTAACCTTTAAATTTTTTGCCGGCCATTGTGGAAACTGCAAGGCATCAAACTTAACATCAATCGTTGGTTTAAACGTCGATTGGCTCTGAGTAGCTGAATCACTATATTGTTTGTACGCACCCAGCCAAAGCGTTGGGTCTACTGTTTCCCATTCACCTTTGATTGCTAAGCCTTGCTGATTGATTTCATTTTGATTTGACTCACCTAGCGTTATTAAATTTAATTCAAATGGTTGCTTTGGTTTGATCGAAAATTGCAAAGACAGAAGATCAGCTATCTTCCATGACATATTCCCTAGCTTCTGATCAAAATTAATGGATGCAGGCAATGCATCAGCCCGTATTTTATCCAAAGGTGCAGGCAGCTTAGAGGCTACACCAACCAATTCACTATTCACTGTTAACTTTAACTTGTCAGGATTATTTTTCTTAAAGAAGGAAGGCAAATATAGTTGTCCATTCGCTTCTGCCATGCCAGAGAAGAATGGACTAAATTGTGGGTAACGCTGCTTCAAATACACACCAAGATCAAACGGCCCACTAAATGATAAATTAGAGGCTCCCTCGCCTGCAGGAACCATAGAAAGCATGATGGGTTGACCATAAACAGTTGCTGTCAATCCTTCCCCACTCGCTCCCTCATCTGTAAATGCCACTTCACCAGCAAGATCATTCAACTCGATACCTACTTTATTCACATTTAAGGTATTACCAAGAAAATGAATATTGCCCGATACTTTGACTGGACGTATTACCTTCTTAGACAATGACTTTGAAAAATCAAGCTCTAAACGTGAGTCACCTGCCAAAGAAATCTGATCTAACACTGAGTTACTTTTTCTCACCAGACCAGAATCCCCTAAGAACTGAAGAAGATCTTTTCCCGGTCCATCAACTGTGCCATTTAACTGCATGACTGCTCGCAGAAAAGAATCAATGTTAATGTCTACTTTTTTAACTTTAGAATCTAATGTCGTCGCTTGAGTTGAAGTAATATTAATATGATCTTTATCGATCGACACATTTGCGCCCACACCATACAGATATGGCCAATCTTTTTTGTACTCTAAGATGCCATTATCTACGTCAACTTCTGTTTGAAATATTCCAGATTGTTCATGAAAAGGAAATACACGCATATTGCCACGCATAATTACTGTTGCATCTTCGACATCACCTTTATGAATTGCCTCAGTCAGCCACTTCTTAGTGTTTCTTGTTTTCAAGAATAATGGGAAATAATTACCGACTGCATTCGCCTTAGCTGAATCCACATGAAATTGTGAATCCGTATACAATTCCTTGCCGAACAACTTAGCATTGATACGAGCAGTCATACTAAGATCGTCATTGTAAATAGCTAATGTATCTGTATTGATTTCATGAACATCACCATGGTGTGCCCACTCTATTTTTCCATTAGCTGAAATTTTAAAATCAAATTCGGGATACATGGCAGGCAAGCCAAGCTGTATATTCTCAGAATTTAAGTGTGCAACGCCCCCAATATCACCTCCGACGACAAAAGCGCTCACACCACTAACAGAACGATTTCCTTTTGCCTGCCATGCGGCAACATCATTAAACTGCCCTGAATACTGAAAGGATGTTTGGTGATTATCTTTTAAATCGAAACGCACAAATAGATTTTCAATACTGGCATTTAAGCGGTACTGCTGCAATTGATCTTCAAAGCGAACTATATGCGGCGAATAAGCATGCAAAGTATTGCAAATCGCACCAATATTCATCGCGCCAATGTGCGCTAATATTGTCTTACTGTTTAAAGAATGCCGTTGAAGTTCAAATTGAAGTTGCGTGTCTTCCCAATTACCCTTTGATGTAGTTACCTCAACATCATCCGCAAGAAACTGCCAATTTCGATCAATATTATTCCATTCAAATTGCAATGATAGTTGCTGGATATATTCATCGCTTAAACATAATTTGCCACCGTCACGACTTGGCTTCTTAACAATATCGTTTGCACTGACCGCACCACGCAACCCGGTTAAGACTCTGTCTGATACTTGTCCCCACACTTCAGAATCGAGCGTCACTGGGACTTGCTTACCGTCTTCTCCCAGAATGCGTCTAGCGATTTCTGCTACTCGAAATTGCTCAGTCTTAATATAAAATTCGATATTTGCATCGGCAAGTTTTTTAATATCACCTTTGATTTTAACATTCGCTCTTACTGATTTACCCAGCACCTCAGGAAGATTACCCTGCAAAAAAACATCATAGCCGCGCAATTTAGGATCAACCGAAATGTCGATTTCTTCAAACAAATAATCGGTATCTGTCAGCTCATCCACCCAATGAACATTAGAATCTAATAAGCGTAAGTGAATATCACCATAATTATTACCTCCACCTTGCTGCTCCATTTTACTTTTTGGCAAGAGAAATACTTGGTTTATATGAAAATCGCCTGACTCATCTCTTAATATAGATAAATCCAACCCTTCCAAGCTCACTTCTTTTACTTTCAGTGACAAAGAAAATAAAGATTTATAAAGATTCAAGCTCAATCTTGCTTTGTTTAACTTCCAAACATTTTCAACGTTACTTCGGTCAACAATTTTTACGTTTTCAGCAACGATTTGAGAGAATAATTTTTGTCGACTGATATCTAAAGATTCTATCGTAACGTCTGCATTTAGAATTTCACCTAAGCGAGTTTCAATTTTACTTTCAACCACATCACTTAATTCTGGGTAGCCACGAATGATAGTAATTAAGATAGCCAGGATGACCAATATCGCAGTCGCAGCATAGAGTACCGCATGGGAAACAGTACTGATTATTGAAGACAAATTAAGTTTCACTGAAGTAACTAGAGCAACACAACATCAAACTGTTCTTGTGTATATAAAGTTTCGACTTGCAGCTTAATAGTTTTCTTAGTGAATTCTTCAAGCTCAGCAAGAATATCAGACTCCTCGTCGACCAATAGATCAACTACCGACTGAGAAGCTAACACCAAAAGGTCATTTGCTTCATATTGTCGTGCTACACGCATAATCTCGCGGAACAATTGATAGCACACTGTTTGCGAACTCTTAATCGACCCTGCTCCAGAACATGTTGAGCATGGTTCACAAAGAATATGCTCTAAACTTTCGTGAGTCCGCTTACGCGTCATCTCAACCAACCCTAACGGTGACACCTCACAAATCTGAGTTTTGGCGCGATCCTTTTCCAACGCTTTTTCTAACGCTCGCAACACCTGTCGTTTGTGCTCTTCTTCCGCCATATCTATGAAGTCGATAATAATAATGCCACCCAAGTTACGCAGCTTTAATTGTCGTCCAATAGTTTGTGCGGATTCCAAATTGGTTTTGAAGATTGTCTCTTCTAAATTTCGATTACCAATAAAGCCACCAGTATTCACGTCGACTGTTGTCATTGATTCTGTCTGATCAAACACTAAATGACCACCTGACTTAAGCATGACTTTTCGTTGTAGCGCTTTTTCAAGCTCGTCTTCAATTCCATGCAAATCAAAAATTGGTCTTGCTCCCTTGTATCGCTGAACACGATCGACCAATTCTGGCACCAATTTTTCTGCAAATGTTTTTACATTTAGGACTGTTTCACGTGAGTCTATGTAAATATTTTCAACATCATCTGTGTTCAAGTCGCGCAATGTGCGCACTGCTAAGGGCAAATCTGAATAAACTTCTGCGACAGAATTGACCTTACCAATTTTTTCTACAATTGAACTCCACAACCGTAATAAGAAATCTAAATCTCTACGTAGCTCTTCCTCGGAAGCTGACTCAGCCGCGGTACGCAATATACATCCAAATTTCTTGCCGCTAGCTTCGAGCATTTCTCGCATCAGGCTTGATAACCGCTCACGTTCATCTTCATCTTCAAGACGCGCAGACAATCTCACATCAGTTGAATATGGAAGTAGCACTAAATACCTGGATGGCACTGTGATGTTCGTGGTTAAGCGCGCCCCTTTTGTCCCAATTTGATCCTTCACTACCTGCACTAATACTTGCTGGCCTTCATGCAACAAATTAGCAATGGCTTCATGAGTGACCTCGCCATCTGCTGGCGGAGATGATTGAGAGCTATGTGGTAACGTATTCACATCAGAAGCATGAATGAAAGCAGCTTTTTCTAAACCGATATCGATAAATGCTGCATCCATACCTGGCATTACTCGACTGACACAGCCTTTAAAAATACCACCGACCAAGCCTCGCCTAGCAACACGTTCAATTTGCACTTCTTGTAAAACACCGTTTTCAACGACGGCCACACGTGTCTCTCTAGGCGTCACATTGACTAGAATCTCTTCGCTCACTGGCTTCCTTTAAAGTATAGAGACATCCGTATCTCTCAATAGTTGTGTTAATTCGTATAGTGGTAAGCCTACAACACCCGAATAGCTGCCGCTTATGTTATTAACAAATACAGCGCCTTTACCTTGGATAGCATAACTACCTGCTTTGTCTTTAGGCTCCCCTGTCAGCCAATAGTTCTTAGCTTCAGCGGCATTAATTTTTCGAAATGATACCTCGCTAGTACTCAGGGCTTTACCGACAAAATCTAACTGTGACACTACCACAGCCGTGTATACCTTGTGTATTCTGTCTGACAAACTTGCCAACATCTCAAGACAATGGGCTTCGTCCTGAGGCTTGCCTAGAATGGTATTGTCGATAGCAACGGTAGTATCTGCGGCAATAATGATATCTTGGGGCAAATGCTGCTGGCGTACCACTAAGGCTTTAGACAATGCCATGCGCTGAACATAGTCCTCTACAGCCTCATTTGGATGAGCAGATTCATCAATATCGCTGGGCGACACTTCAAACTCCACTCCAATTTGTTGTAACAATTCAGCACGCCGCGGGGATGCTGATGCCAGAATAATCGACATATTGATCCTTAGATTCTCTTGCTAAATTATCGCACGAATAAGCAAGTTAACCGAAGGCCATGGCTGCCTAATTTATATACGATGATAAGGATGATTATTAAGGATTGACCAACCCCGATAAAGCTGTTCAGTCAAAAACAACCTCGCCATTTCATGAGGCAAGGTCAATTGCGATAACGCCATTAATGTATTGGCCTGCTTACGATGCGTGGCCATCACGCCATCGGCACCGGCAATAACAAACACAACGTCTTGTCCATTGTGTTGCCAACGATCAATTTGTTGAGAGAATGTAACGGAAGTAAATTGCTTGCCACGTTCATCTAAAAGAACTAGCAAGGCGTGATTAGGAATTTTTTCCCGAATAAGTTGCCACTCTTGTTCTTTGGCTGTTTCTATATGAGTATTTTTAGTACGTTTGACGGGTGTCAGCCTTGTTTGTGTATAACCAAACGAAGCAGGCATTCTCTTGAGATAAGATTGGCATGCCTCTTCTACCCACTTATTCGGTTTTTCACTGACATAGAGTAATGAAAAATGCATAAATAAATTTATACTGTTTGTGTTTTATCAGCTGGTATTTCTAATTGCCATAATTTTTCTAAATTATAAAATTCACGTGCATCAGGCAACATAACGTGAACAATAATGTCATATAAGTCTATTAATACCCATGACTTGTCTTTCTCTACACCGACAACCGTAGCACCTGCTTTTTTAGCTTTTTGAACAACATTGTCAGCCAGCGCTTGGACGTGGCGATCGGATGTACCACTCGCTATGACCATCATATCAATGATATCTATCTTTCCACGCATATCCACACTGACCAAATCATTACCTTTAACATCCTCTAATGCTTCGACAATCAACTTATGTAATTTTTTTAATTCCACCTATTCTCCTCTTGAAGTTTAAAACTCAGTTAATACTTTCTTGATACAAGTTATTTCTTTTAATGTAGTTCCAGACACCCCCAGGCAACATAAATCTGGGTTGCTCACCTGTTCTTATTACCTCGCGTATGGCTGTCGAAGATATATCAAACAACTCAACATCCGTCATATAAATACAACCACACTGTTTTTCATTCAACTTATCTTCATCTTGACAAATATAAGGCATCAACCACTCGCTGACTTCTGCCTCTTGAGTTGCTTCATACCCTGGCCTTCGCATGACCAAGACATGACATAACTGCATTATTTTTTCTGCTTGATACCATTTTGGGAAATCAATTAACGCATCCTCACCCATAATCCAAAATAGTGTTGTATCACTAGAAACTTCACTCGCAATATCACGCAAAGTTTCGTAAGTATATGAAGGGCTGTCACGTTCTAATTCTCTAGCGTCCGCTTCAAAGCATTCACTACTTCCTGCCACCATGGAGACCATATTCCAGCGATGTTGCGCAGAGGTGAATGTATTGTCTTTGAAAGGTGAAATCTTACAAGGAATTAACTTTATCAATTGCAGCTGAAATTTTTCCGCTAACTGTAAGCCAGGCTTAATGTGACCAAAATGTATAGGGTCAAAAGAACCGCCCAACAAGCCTATTCTTGTGCTCGTTTTGGCTTCAGCATTACTCACGTATATTTCCGTCTCCATAGACTATGAATTTTTGTGTGGTTAACCCTTCCAAGCCGACCGGTCCACGCGCATGTAATTTATCTGTACTAATACCAATTTCAGCACCCAACCCATACTCAAACCCATCTGCAAATCGAGAAGATGCATTGACCATCACCGAACTTGAATCCACTTCACGCAAAAATCTCTGTGCTGTCGTGTAGTTTTCAGTCACGATTACATCTGTATGATGCGACCCATAAGTTTCAATGTGATCTACCGCTTCATCAACACTTGCCACAATTTTAATCGCAAGGATTGGCGCCAAATACTCCTCACCCCAATCTTCTTCAGTCGCAATTTTTATTTCTGGCAATATCTTCTTAGTTTCATTGCACCCTCGCAACTCAACCTGATGACTTGCATATTCAGATTGCAAGGCTGGCAATATATTAGCAGCAACATCTTTATGCACTAATAATGTTTCCATCGCATTACACACACCGTAACGATGTGTTTTTGCATTCACGGATATAGCAATAGCTTTTTCTTCGTCTAATGCTTCATCCAAATAGACATGGCAATTTCCATCCAAATGCTTAATCACAGGAATGGTTGATTCTGCAGTGACGCGCTCTATGAGTCCTTTACCACCTCGTGGAATAATTACGCTAACAAAACGATCCATATGCAATAACTCATTCACGGCTGCACGATCTGTCATTTCAACTACTTGCACTGCGGATTTTGGCAACCCCGCATTGTCTAGAGCTTGTTGTATATATTCACCAATCGCCCGATTTGAATGAATGGCTTCAGAACCACCACGCAATATGACGGCATTGCCCGATTTCAGACATAAGCCTGCCGCATCGGCAGTCACATTAGGACGAGACTCATAAATGATTCCAATCACTCCCAATGGCACACGCATTTTACCTACCTGTATTCCAGAAGGCCTTGAGGCTAAATCAGATACTTCACCCACAGGGTCTTGTAGGCCAGCAATTTGCTTTAATCCATCTGCCATTGATTGAATTCTTGCAGGCGTCAACTCCAATCGATCTAACAATGCGGCTTCAAGTCCACGCTCTTTACCTGCTTGCAAGTCTAACTGATTCACTTCAATTAACTTATTCTGCTGCTGTATTAATAAATCAGCCAAGAAATTAAGTGCATTATTTTTACTGCCAGTTGAAGCTGCTGACATTTGGCGCGCAGCTAGATTTGCCTGCTCACCCAATTCAAGCATGTATTGTTTTACTGAAATATCTTGTTGTGTTGCTGCCATGTTATCTACCTAATTAACGCGCAAGCTTTAATGCCACATCTGTAAACGATTGCCAGACATCGCCCGTTGCACGACCTTTTATCATTTGATCAACCTGTCCACATTTCATCAGCAGAGTATACAGTTGTTCTCGATTAAACTTATTAGCATGCACACCTAATTGGTTGCGCTTATTATAATAAAATGCATTTTGCACACCTTTTGACTGGCCACGTTTTTGAGTCGAGGTGTAAATCACCGCACGTACTAATTCTGCGAGCCCCCATAAGACCAGATTAGGCGCAAAAGATTCTCGTTGTAGCTGACCGAGAATTTTAATCACTTTATTTCTATGCCCACTTAATATGGTATCGACCAGATCGAATACATTGTATTTAGTTTGGCTAGATACCCACACTTGATTAGCATCGTTTTGGTCCTCACCTAACGACAGCAATGCCATTTTTTCAATTTCCTGGGCTGCCGCCAGCATATTTCCTTCCACCCGCGAAGCAATATATTCGGCTGATTGCCTATCATCTGCTAACTGTTCTGATTTTAATCGTACTTGCACCCAGCGCACTAGTTCGGTCCCTGTTAGCGGCCAAATACGCATAAATACACCTGCTTGAGAAATTGCTTGCACCCATTTTGACCTCAAGGTGGCTTTTTCTATTTTTCCACTTTGAATAATCAACAACACATCGTCTGGCAGATTCTCACAATATTGCTGTAATGCTTTTCCTCCGGGTACGCCGGGCTTGCCGGTGGGCAACCGCAGTTCTAAAATTTTCTTATCCCCAAACAAAGACATATTACTGCTCTGCTCAGTCACCTGAGACCAATCAAAACTACGTTCTACGTACAATACTTGTCTCTCTATATAGCCTTGATCACGCGCTTTAGCGCGAATCTGAGTGAGTGACTCTTCAATCTGCAAAGGCTCATCACCAGATACCAAGTAAACTGGCGCAAGTGCTCTGTCTAAATGATCCTTGAGCTGTTGTACGTTTAGGTCCAAAAATACATCCGAAGTGGAATTATTAGGGTATGGTTAATTTTCGTATATTATATACGTGTTTTAACGCTTATTAATCAACATATTAGATCTATGCATAAAGAAAAAGCAGCAGAAAAAATAGGCTATATAGGCCTAGGCATTATGGGTAAAGCCATGGTTGAGAATTTAGCCAAGAGTGGACACAAAGTGAATGTCTATGCACGTAGACAGGCCAGTGTCGATGCATTAGAGACAGATAGCTATGAAGCTTTTGAGTCGCCTGCTGCATTAGCTGAGGCGTCAAGTGTAATTATCTCGTGTGTTTCCGATACACCAGACGTAGAAGAAGTGCTGACTGGCTCACAAGGAGTGATTCACGGAATTCAAGCAGGCGCCTTGGTGATTGATATGAGCACCATCTCACCTGAAACAACTCGCCATATAGCAAATCAATTTGCTCAAGCTAAAACCAGTATGTTAGATGCCCCCGTCTCAGGCGGCGAAGTGGGTGCCATTGCGGCAACACTTTCGATTATGGTGGGCGGTAATGCTAATGACTTTGAACGTGCAATGCCTATATTTGAATGTTTAGGAAAAAATATTATTCACGTCGGGTCATCTGGCGCCGGACAGGTTGCCAAAGCCTGTAATAATTTAGTGGCTGCACAAACCGTGGTTGCCGTTGCTGAAGCCTATTTATTAGCGCGCAGCTGTGATGTGGACCCGGCGAAAGTCAGAGAGGCATTATTAGGGGGATTTGCATATAGCCGAGTATTAGAACTTCATGGTCAACGTGTACTTGATAACAACTACACACCTGGATTTAAAACAAAATTACACGCTAAAGATTTACGCATTGCATTAAAAAGCGCTGAAGAAAATTCTATTAAAATGCCGGGCAGCGAACTGTCAGAGCATTACTTACAGGCGTTACTTGATCAAGGGGATGGGGAACTTGATTCTTCAGCCATGGCCAAAGTTATCCTTGAAGAAAAATAAGTTTATTCTGCTTCTTCAATATCAAGCGTAATCGCTTGCAAACGATATAAAATCAAGCGTGCTGCATCAGCACGCATCTCTTGATATATCGCTCGTTCTTCATTGCCTTTACCTAGCACATCATTAATATCAAAAAGAAAATCTCTGGTGAGACGCACAACTTGGCTGTCCACTAATTTTTTACCCTCGGAATCTCTAATATCAACAGCGACTCTTAATATCAATTCATACTCGCGAACTTTTCCATCTTCATCAACAGAAAGAATTTCTCGATCAGTATTGTCATATAACACTTCAACCAAAGCAGTTGCTTGCTCGGCACTTGTTAATTCGTATTTATTTGCTTTGAATTGCTCCTCGAGCAATTCAGCCATCGCGCGACCTCGCCCTTTATAACCTACGTGAGTACTTTCGAAGACTGGATCTAGATCTGCCTTACCTGCCAGTCGATATCCACAACCAGATACCAATGCAAATGAAATAACAATAATTAGTAGCTTTACAAGTCTCACTTTTTATCTCCTAGACAACTATATTCACTAGCCGACCTTTAACGACAATAATTTTTTTAACAGCCTGCTGCTGAATATGATTCTGTATCTTCTCACTATTCAATGCAGTTGTCTTAATTAGTTCATCCTCAGCATCCGCCGCGACAGTGATTTTATCTCGCAATTTACCGTTGACCTGAACCATTAACTCAAGACTATCACGCACTAACGCTTGTTCATCATGCTGTGGCCAAGACTGATTTTCGATTTCGTTTTCATGACCTAATGAGCTCCATAAATCAGAACATACATGAGGGACAATGGGCGATAACATCAATACTATCGCTTCAATTCCCTCACGAATTACCGCACTATCATTTTTATCTTGCTCTTTTAGAGCAGACAAATTGTTCAACAGTTCCATATTGGCCGCAATTGCGGTGTTAAACGTATAGCGACGCCCGATATCATCACTGACTTTTTTTATCGTGCTATGGATTTTATTACGCAATTCTTTCTGTTTCGTATTCAACTTAGAGACATCTAATGCGATTGACTCAGAATTATTCGCTTGTAAATGCAGATAAATAAACCGCCATAATTTTTTAAGAAAACGCGCTGAACCATCCACGCCGGTATCAATCCACTCTAACGAGTTATCTGGTGGTGCAGCAAACATAGTAAATAAACGCACTGTATCTGCGCCAAATTTTTCAATCAGCTGCTCCGGATCAACCGTATTGCCTTTCGACTTAGACATTTTGGTTCCATCTTTCAATACCATCCCTTGAGTTAATAAGTTCGTAAAAGGCTCATCAGAATCTATTAATCCCTCATCACGCATTAGCTTATGAAAGAAACGCGCATACAACAAATGTAACACTGCATGCTCAATACCACCGACATACTGATCGACAGGCAACCAGTAATTAGCGCGCTCATCTAACATTTTTTCTTTATTATCAACACTGCAATAGCGTGCGTAATACCAACTAGACTCAAAGAATGTGTCAAAGGTATCCGTTTCACGTTTGGCAGGTTGGCCGCATTTAGGACACGCAACATTTGCAAATTCTGTAATCGATCCTAATGGAGAACCAGCACCTGTGACTTCTACATTTTCGGGGAGTTTTACCGGCAAGTCAGCCTCGGGCACAGCGACAGCACCACAGTCATCACAATAAATAATAGGGATAGGACAACCCCAATAACGTTGCCGAGAAATACCCCAATCCCGTAAACGAAAGTTGACTGATCGTTCCCCACGCTTATCTGCTTCAATTTTTTCTGAAATAGCGGTAAATGCTTGCTCAGAAGTTAAACCATCCCATTCCCCCGAATGCTTAAGCACGCCTTTATCTGTAAATGCTTGATCACTTACATCGACTTGTTGCGTTTCGTCTGCATGGAATATTACTTGTCTAATGGATAGTTCATATTTTCGTGCAAATTCCCAATCACGTTGATCATGGGCAGGCACACTCATCACGGCACCGGTACCGTATTCAATTAATACAAAATTAGCTATCCAGATAGGAAGCTTGTCACCAGTAATTGGATGCAACGCAAATAATCCTGTCGCTACTCCTTCTTTTTCTGCTGTATTGATTTCCGCTTCTGCCACTTTGCGTTTCTGGCACTTTTCAATAAAGCTTGCGGCTGCCGGATTATCTTTTGCAGCAATAGTGGCCAATTCATGCTCAGGTGCTATAGCAACATAGGTCACGCCCATTAAGGTATCAGGTCGAGTGGTATATACCTCCATTGCAGGCAACCCACCTTCGACGTCAAATGAAAACTGCAATCCTTCTGAACGACCAATCCAGTTTTGTTGCATTACTTGGACTTGCTCTGGCCAACCTTCCAATTCCTTAACACATGTTAATAACTCATCTGCATACTGAGTTATTTTTAAGAACCATTGTGATATCTCTCTACGTTCAACCAACTCTCCTGAGCGCCAGCCGCGACCTTCAATCACTTGTTCATTAGCCAATACGGTCTGATCAACTGGGTCCCAATTAACAATTGATTTCTTTTTGTAGACCAACTCTTTTTCGAATAAACGGGTAAATAACCATTGTTCCCACTTATAATATTCGGGTGTACAGGTAGCTAGCTCTCTATTCCAATCATAGGCAAACCCCAAACGCTGTAATTGACCACGCATGTAATCAATATTTTCGTATGTCCATTTAGCCGGGGGTACTTGATTTTTTAATGCGGCATTCTCTGCAGGCAAGCCAAACGCATCCCAACCCATCGGCTGCATAACATTTTTGCCTTGCATACGCTGATATCGGCTGATGACATCGCCAATGGTGTAATTACGCACATGGCCCATATGCAAACGCCCACTGGGGTATGGGAACATTGAAAGACAATAAAACTTTTCTCGACTTTCGTCTTCAACCGCTTTAAATGTGTTGGATTGCTGCCATCGCGACTGAACCTCAGCCTCGATTTGGTGAGGTTGATACTCTTCTTTCATATGATTGAATAATTGATATATTTTGAGCTTAGTAATTCTTGAGCTATTGCGGCCCAATAGTAGCAAAATTATGCTGCTGATATGAAATTAAGATATACGAGTGCCAAAATTAAAAGGGCCCCATCAGGGGCCCTTTTAATTACTCTATGGAATTTATCTAGCGAGTCTGACTAGATTTTAACCCTCATACATTTTTTCTAGAAAAGCCTAACAAACCAAATAAACCAGCACCAAATACCCACACTGCCGCCGGCAATGGCACTGCGGTGAACATACCGATTAACTGTGTAGACGCCATGCCTTGCTCAGGCGCTTGCAAAAAATCTGTTTCTACAAACTCGCCATCAACCAAAGTCCCGAACATAGCCATGAACATATATTCAACGCCATCAATTAAAAATGTATTCATTGATGTAAATGCAGTTGGAAGATCGACAGTGTCATCATCGTTACTGCCTGTATTAATGGTCTGATTCAAGTCCAATCCAAAAGTAATCGCTTGATCAGTTAATGCACCAAAGTCAATGTTCACCATAAGATCGATTGCATCGATACTTGTCCCTACCAATGAAGTTGCGTTGATAAACTTTAAATCTCCAATGACAAACTTTTCATTAGCATTGTCTAACCTAAATTCTCTGCCCGTGAACCTTAATGAACTGTGGCCATAAATCGGCTGCCCGTATTGATTAAGCGGTGACTTTCCAAACTCGAAGAAATTTGTGCCTGTCCCTGCCAGCCAAGTGTTTGATTGCAAATCTGGATTTACGAATTTACCACTCCCGCTTCCATCTACGATGGATGCAAATGAAGAAGATGCGCTAAACATCAGAATGAGTACTAAAATATATTTTGAAGTCTTACACATGTTCATATCTCACTGCTTGGAAATGAATTTTGCGAATCTTAGTGTGGCTAGCTAACATTGTCAATTAATCGACAATACAAAAAAGCTCTCTAAATTCAATGACTAAGCATACGTATTTTCACTTATCCAAGTATTCCCATCCTATAATTTGAGACCAGATAAAGACCAACTCAAGTGGAAAAACATTAGCAAATACCACATATATTCAGTTCGTTACACTAGCTAGAATAACTATAATGAATGTTTATTAAGCGTTTCATTAGCCAAGCAATTTTTGACTCGGTTTAAATCTAAACAGAAATCGATACAAATTTATCTTCAATGAAATCTTTAAATTTTCTCGATAACTTATAAGCAGGCCGCCAAAAAATCACCTAGACATATTAGAAGGATAGATGAGCCCAATAGAAAAGTTTATTTTGTGAGATTTACAAAGCAGGCGTAGTGTTAGCCCTGTAGTTAATAATTGTGATAAACGATGTAGGCGTTAAAAGTTTATTAACAATGATTAAGCATGATCGGTGCGCTTTAAGATGATTCGTCTAGAGTAAAGTAATTTCTTCTAGGCAACTTCAACCACAATAGCACGAACTGTTTGTCAGATGACTACACTCAACTATGAGCCTACACAGAAAGCCCGCTGTTACTCATGCGGGCTTTCTTTATTTGCAATGACTATTTATCTGAACGCCCGTATCTGTCATCAAAGCGTTCAATGTCATCCTCTCCTAAATAAGTACCAGATTGAACTTCAATTAGCTCTAATGGAATTTTGCCAGGATTTTCCAATCGATGAACTGCACCGATAGGGATATAAGTCGACTGATTTTCTGATAGTAGGAATTCTTTATCATCACAGGTAACCACGGCCGTTCCATTAACAACTATCCAATGCTCGGCACGATGGTGATGTTTTTGTAGCGAAAGCTGCTCACCTGGTTTCACTGTAATTCTTTTTACTTGAAAACGTTCTGCATTGTCTATTGATTCATAATCTCCCCAGGGACGGTATACCTTGCGATGAATTTCTGATTCATCTCTATCGGCATTTTTAAGTGCATTAGCAATTTGCTTTACATTTTGCGATTGGTTTCGGGGCGCGACCATTACTGCATCGGCTGTTTCCACAATGACTGCATCTTGCATTCCCACGGCTGTCACTAAACGATTTGAACTATGTACATAACACCCATGGCAATCTTCCAATAGCACATCACCGGTGAGCGCATTATTATTGCTATCCTGTTGTGAAGATTCCCATAAAGCATGCCAGGAGCCAACATCGTTCCAGTCACTTGCTAAAGGCACCACAACGGCATTACTAGTATTTTCCATTACTGCATAATCAATTGACTCACTCTTACAAGATGAGAATGCCTCTTTATCTATACGAATAAAATCCAAGTCCTTTTTTTGAGAACCGTACGCCGACTTAACACTAGCCGCCATGTCTGCTTCATGTGTTGCTAGTTCAGACATTAATGTAGACGCCTTAAACATAAACATTCCACTATTCCAAGAGTAATTCCCAGAATCTAAGTATTCTTGAGCTTTTGACAACTCAGGTTTCTCTACAAATTTTTCAACCTGATTAGCACTCCCATCTGCGATGACTGCACCTGCTTTAATATAGCCATAACCCGTTTCAGGCCGAGTTGGTTTAATTCCGAAGGTGACCAATTGATCTTGCTCGCTCAAACTCATTGCAGCTTCTATTGCCTGACTGAATTTTTCCTGCTCATCTAATATGTGGTCAGCGGGCAATACAAGAATAACGGCATCTTCACTACGTTGCTGCGCGCACAAGGCAGCCAAGGCAATCGCAGGTGCTGTATTACGCCCAACTGGCTCTAATACTATGTCAGCATTTTCAACACCTTCCTGGCGAAGTTGCTCAGCAGCCATGAAACGGTGTTCGTCATTACATACAACGATAGGGTCCTGAATACCATTACCTAATGCTTGCACGCGTGCGACAGTGT
>JBGCFN010000012.1:0-50905 GCA_045106935.1 Gammaproteobacteria bacterium
TACACCATGGAAATTGGAGGATTCGAAGTAACAGGTGCACTCGTACATACAATGGATCTTAATGACGGCAGCGTTGATGGCGATGATGAAGAAACTGAAGCTTATGTATCTATAAGCTGGGGTTTTGATGTCATTTAATTAATTGTAATACCAAGTTTCTTTTTAGCACAATCAAACTAAAATATATGGGGGCATGGCTAATTATTATTAATGTAGCAATATCGATAAAAATAGCTGCTTCGTTAATATAGTCGCCTCCATTTATTCAAACAATTCCAATCAATAAATATGCATTTGTTTAGTGCCAATAATAACCAGATACGATTACACTGATATTCAAAATATCAGTGGGTTAAGCTAGGGTCCAGTTTTATCACATTCGGATTATTTTCTTTAGCTAAAAAATAATGGGTGATGATCACCCTCTTTCTTATTCTTTTACCTACTCTCGTACTTAGGCTTTCACCTATACTAACGCCTTTACTTAACCTATTCTTTTGCTTAAACCTTACCTATACCTACCCTAGTGAAGAAGAAAAGATAAAAAGAAAATTGAAAAACAAAAAATATTTTAAAATTTGCAGGAATGAAATTAATGCAACGAATGTTTAAGAAAAGAACTTAGATAAGTTATTGAATATATGGTGGCTATGGGTGGACTTGAACCACCGACCCCAGCATTATGAATGCTGTGCTCTAACCAGCTGAGCTACATAGCCATATTTTGAATGGAGCAGCGCAAGATACGTGACGACGGAAATTCTGTCAATGAATCTAAGCTGTGTACATTATATAAGAATATCGATGCTGTTTGGGTTAAACGTTAAATCGGAAATGCACCACATCACCTTCCTGCATAATGTAGTCTTTGCCTTCTAGGCGCCATTTACCGGCATCTTTTGCGCCCTGTTCTCCGTTACCTTCAATGTAGTCGTCAAATGCGACCACTTCGGCACGGATGAAGCCTTTTTCGAAATCGGTGTGAATACGGCCTGCTGCTTGTGGGCCACTTGCGCCTTGCAAAACGGTCCATGCCCGTGCCTCTTTTGGCCCGGCAGTGAAAAAGGTCTGCAAATTGAGCAATCCATAACCAGCACGAATCACCAAGTTCAGCCCTGGTTCTTTAAGACCTAAATCTTGTAAAAACTCATCTCGTTCAGAATCGTCTAATTGAGCAATCTCGGCTTCAATCTGTGCGCACACGATGACAAATTGAGCCTGCTCTTGATTGGCAAATTCTGATAATCGTTTGGCCAACTCACTACTTTCAAGTGATTCTTCATCCACATTGGCGATGTACATCATTGGCTTGCGAGTGATGAGATGTAAGTGATGGATCACTTTCTCTTGTTCCTCATCGGCCTTAAATAATCTTGCCGCTAAACCCTCACCAAGATGGTCACGCAAAGACGTCATAAGCTCGAGTTGTGTCAGAGCATCTTTATTACCCGATCTAGATAACTTGCTGACACGCTGCATACTTTTTTCAACAGATTCTAAATCGGCAAGAATCAATTCTGTATTAATGGTTTCAACATCACTCAGCGGGTCGACTTTACCATCCACATGGACGACATCATCATCTTCAAAACACCGCACTACATGAGCAATGGCATCAGTCTCGCGTATGTTTGCAAGAAACTGATTGCCTAAACCTTCACCCTTAGATGCTCCAGCAACCAACCCTGCAATATCTACAAACTCCATTACCGTGGGAATTATTTTTTCTGATTTAGCAATCGCTGCTAATTGGTCTAGACGTGTATCTGGCACAGGCACCACACCGACGTTTGGCTCAATGGTGCAAAAAGGATAATTTTCTGCGGCTATTTCTGCGCGCGTTAATGCATTAAATAACGTTGATTTCCCTACGTTGGGCAACCCCACAATTCCACATTTAAATCCCATAATGCGCTCTACTTATTTGCCTGGTTGTTCGTCTTGTTTTTTATGCAGCAAGCGCATGGCCGCTTCCATATCGCCGCTTAGCACATCTGGTAAGGTATCTAACACTCGATCTAACGAGTCATCAATCATGCTTTGTTCTTTGCTGGAAGGCGCTTTCATGACAAATGACAGTACCTGATCTTTATTCCCTGGATGCCCGACGCCAACTCGCAAACGCCAAAAGTCTTTGGCAAAATGCTTAAAGATGTCACGAATGCCATTATGCCCACCATGACCACCCGCCCACTTATATCTTGATGTGCCGACTGGTAAATCTAGTTCATCGTGAACGACTAAGGTGTTTTCAGGCGCGATTTGATAATACTTAGCAAAAGGACCTAGAGATTCGCCACTGAGATTCATAAAGGTAGTCGGTTTAATCAACCATACGCGCTTACCCTCATACTCAAACGAGGCTACTTCTGCTTTGAATTTCGATTCGTTTTTGAAAGTAGCTTGATGATGCCGTGCAAGCTGGTCTAAAAACCAAAACCCGGCATTATGCCGGGTTGAGGTGTATTTATCGCCAGGATTACCTAAACCAACAATCAACTGAATCGGGGTAATGCCCGCCACAATTATTACTTCACTTAATTGAGGTTGACTAAAGCACTACTCGCCGTCAGCTGACTTATCGTCGCCTTCAGTCTCAGGCGCATCCGGTGCTTCTGGTGCATCTGTAGGCTCTTCTTCTACCACTTTCGTTGCATGTACGTTCACAACTTGTTGGTCATGCCCTTCACCATGCGTTAACGCAGTGAGAACAGTACCTTCAGGCAGTTTCATCTCAGAAAGATGAATAGAATCACCAATATGAAGCTCAGTGAGATCCACTTCAATAAACTCAGGAATGTTCTTAGGTAAACAAGACACTTCCACCTCAGTGATCTGATGGCTAATCTGACCACCTTCCATCTTCACACCATGACATACATCTTCGCCAATGAAGTGTAACGGCACATGAATGCTAATTTCTTGGTCATCACTCACGCGTAAAAAGTCCACATGAAGAATGACCGGCTTAGCTGGGTGACGTTGTAAATCACGCAAAATAACTTTTTGCTTTTTGCCTTCTAAATTGACAGTCAGGATATGCGAATAAAATGCTTCGTTTTCCAAATCATGTCTAATTTTATTGTGATCCAAAGAAATATTCTGTGGTTCAACACCCGCGCCATAAAGAATGGCAGGTACACGGCCAGTACGACGTAGGCGGCGGCTCGCACCTTTCCCTAAATCACTACGTGGCTCGGCATCTAAACTAAAATCGATGCTCATTTAACTTCTCCTAAAAATGTAAAAATAAAACACACACTTGCGACCAGTGCATGCACAACAAAAAGTAATACTAGCAATAAATACCAGTACGACTTTAATCCATAAACAGAGTACTCACTGACTCTTCGTAACTAATTCTTCGTATCGTCTCGGCTAACAGACCTGAGACTTTTAATTGTCTAATTCGACTACAATTGGCCGCGTCTTCACGCAGCGGCACCGTATCTGTGACGACCAACCCATCCAGCTCTGAATTTTCAATATTCTTTATCGCATTACCTGATAAGACAGGATGCGTGGCATAGGCAATCACCGCTTTCGCACCATGCTCTTTTAAGGCTTGCGCAGCTTTGCATAGCGTGCCTGCGGTATCAACTAAATCATCCACAATGACACAGGTTTTATCTTTAACTTCACCAATGATATGCATCACTTGTGCAACATTGGCCTGCGGACGACGTTTATCGATAATCGCTAAATCCGCATCATCTAATCGCTTAGCCACAGCACGGGCACGGACAACACCGCCTACGTCTGGTGACACTACAATTAGGTCTGAATACTTCTGCTTGTATATATCACCTAACAATACCGGTGAGGCATATACGTTATCGACCGGCACATCAAAAAACCCTTGAATTTGATCTGCGTGTAAATCCACTGTCAGCACACGATCTGCACCAATATTGGAAATTAAATTGGCCACCACTTTTGCTGAGATCGGTACACGCATAGAACGAACTCGTCGATCTTGGCGCGAATAGCCGAAATACGGAATCACTGCGGTAATTCTATCGGCTGACGCGCGCTTCAGCGCATCGCACATAATCAGTAATTCCATGATGTTATCGTTGGTCGGCATGCCCGTGGGCTGCACGACGAAAACGTCACGTCCGCGTACGTTTTCTTGTATCTCTACTTGAATCTCACCATCACTAAATGAGTCAATCAGCGCTTTACCTAGCGGGATGTTTAGTTTCTCGACAATGTCGCGCGCCAATTCTGGGTGGGCATTTCCGGTAAACACCATTAAGCGACTGTCGTCGTACTTTCCGTTATCTTGTGTCACGATAATCCCACTATGCTGAAGAAATTGGCTGGGCCGGTAGGACTCGAACCTACGAATGCGGAGATCAAAACCCCGTGCCTTACCACTTGGCGACGGCCCAATTATTTTCAAATGTACTTACACTTTCGTAAGTAACACCCTATCCAGTTTGTATCTGGGTTTTCAATGGCGATGTATTTGTTGCTCGCGCGACATACGCTGTCATCCCTTGTGGACACCGGGATTGTATCTCAACAGCGGATTGTTTATCTGCGAAAGCAGCAACGACACATCCTCCAGTTCCTGTTAGGAATGGCTGACTGTAATCGCTAAGCCAATCAAACACCAAATTTATCTTCGAATGCTGAGCCCTCACAACTGGCTCAAACACATTTCCGAACTGCCCTGGTTTAGGGGGGCATATTGTGAGCTGGGGACAATTACGTGTCAATTGCGAATACGCAAACATTTGGGCTGTTGAGACATGAATTCCGGCATTTATTATCAAATACCAGCATTCTTCCATATTGATGGGTGTTAATTGCTCACCAACCCCTTCTGCCCAGGCAGCTTGCCCACGTACAAATACAGGCACATCGGCACCCAATTGCCGACCTAATTCAGCCAATTCATCTTCGCTCGCATCAACTGACCATAATTTATTCAGCACGATCAAGGTTGTTGCGGCATCCGAGCTCGCGCCCCCTAACCCTCCTCCCATGGGAATATTTTTAGTCAGAGAAATATCGATGCCTTGTTTAACACTCGCCGCTGCTTGCAATAGCAAGGCCGCACGTACACTTAAATCTTCTTCACTTGCCACACCTGCAATGTTTGAGGTGCGATTTATATGTGTATCTGTTCTTGGAGTAAATTGGAGTTGATCGCACAAATCTACAAACTGAAACGCTGTCTGCAGCTCATGCATACCATCATCACGCCGCCCGGTGATGTGTAGAAATAAATTTATTTTAGCCGGCGCTAACCAGCTTATTGAAGTGTCCACTGAGTGATTTTGGCGCTTAAGCGAATATTTTCAAATTCAAGAATAACTTGGCTCGGCATTTTGTATGGATCATTTGGTAAATAATACGGATAGCTAATCTCCCACCCTTGCTGGCTTATGCGGCTCGCCAGACCATGGTCTTTTAAGGTTAACTGATCAATGCGTTCATTTGGCACGGGAATCCCTTGCAACCAATAACGCATCCCTGACACAGGAATGTTGATAGCAAATAGCTCTTCGATTAATGCGTCTGCATCCTCACCTTGATAACGTTGTCCTTTAGAGGTTTTCGCCACCACACCCGAAGGGCTGCCATCAATAATGGCAATCGTCCTTCCAATAAAATCACGTAATTTAATTTGGTAGTGTTCCGCTTGTTGCGTCCACTCCACGCGGGTTTTAAATTTTTGCTGATCGCTGTTACCAATCAAAGCGATCTGTGCGCTCCAGTCTTCCAAACCATAAAGATAGTCTGTACGATCATTCCATTGCTGCTGAACATCATCAGCAGGCGGTGGCGGTGTAGATACACACGCAGCCATAAACAGTACGGAAAGCAATAACAGGCTAAGCTTGGTTTTCTTGATTGAAAAACAAAACACGCTAGACATTAAAACCATTAATCAAATTGTTAAATTAAGCAAAATGCTTGAAATGCATTTATTCAGAAAATTGCTTAATCAATTTTTGAATATAACTATCTTCTGAATGCCGATCCATTGCTTCTCTTAAAAGGTTTCGTGCTTCCTCATAATTGCCTTGCGCCCAAAGCAACTCACCCAAGTGGCCGATAATTTCTGCATCATCCATCAAATCCAGTGCTTTGCGTAAATAGCTTTCTGCTTCAGCATAGTTTCCTTTGCGAAATTGAATCCAGCCCATACTATCCATGACCGCAGGATCATTCGGCTTTAACTCATACGCGCGTTCAACATATTTTTGCGCTTCATCAATACGCAAGCCACGATCGGCCAATGTATATCCAAGCGCATTCAAGGCATTCGCATGGTCAGGATCAGATTGCAAAATGACAAGTAAATCTGACTCAAGCAAATCAATTCGATCGATATAGTCTGCCGTTAAAGCCCGCGCATAAAGCAAATCAGGATGCTTAGGGAATTCTAACAGCCCTTGACTATATAATTCATAAGCCTGGTCGTAGAGCTTTTCATCATGAAGGATATGCCCTTCTGCCAAGAATAAACGAATCACATCTTCTGGCTGATCTACTCGGCCACGCACATCATTCAAATGTTCTCTTGCTACCTCTAAGCCATTTTCTTTTACGTATAAATCCGCTAAACGCACAGCTGCATCAAGATACAAATCACCATAGGCGACATCCTGATAATATTTAACTGCGTTCTCTGGTTCACCTAATTCTTCATAAATGCGCGCAAGATAATAATTCGACTCATCTAGGCGACGATTATCATCGATCAACGCTTTAAAATATTGTTTCGACTTTTCATAGTCTTCTGCTTGCACGTAGGTCAGCCCAAGCATGTAAGTTATATCAGGATCGTTAGGTCTTTGATCCAATAACACTTCAAATTGTTGACCGGCTTC
This sequence comes from Gammaproteobacteria bacterium, assembly GCA_045106935.1. Classification (GTDB taxonomy): domain Bacteria; phylum Pseudomonadota; class Gammaproteobacteria; order UBA4575; family UBA4575; genus UBA1858. The sequence continues at coordinate 6,849 of JBGCFN010000012.1, forward strand.
ATTGAATTGCTCAGCCTGTAAAAGCATCCGCGCATAACCTAAACGTAAATCAAAATTTTGCGGGTCTGCATCAACCAATGTTTGCATTTCAACAAAGGCAGAATCGTGATCCCCTATCAAACTTAGTGCTCTTGCGCGTAATACTCTCGCTTCTGACAAGTCTGGTTTAAACCCTAAAGCAAGTTCACTTTGATCCACCGCTAATTGGTATTTGTTCGCTTTCATGGCCAAGTTGGCATATGAAAGGTGCCCATATGGATTAGTAAAGTTTTTTGCCACTAATCGATCCATCAACTCTAGACTCGCATCCACATTTTCCACCCGCGCTAATGTGGAAGCAATGATGCTGTAACCTTGACTCGGTGATTCCGAGGCGGCATCCATGACGGCACTAAAGTGTTTTGTTGAAGAGTCCACATCACCTTGGCGCAAATACAACACCCCTAAGACTTGTTGAGCTTCTATATTTCCATCCAACACCTCTGACCAACGATGCGCAATTTTCAAGGCCAGTGGCCAATCTTTTGCAAAGATCGCGATCCTCATGGCACGTTCGATCACTTTTGGATCGTCACTTAATTCACTTGCTCGGCTATAGGACTGTTTCGAGGCTTCAAGATCACCAAGTTTGCCGGCTAACTCGCCAGTGATGACTTCATACATTAACTCACTGGTCTCGTCATACCTCGCCGAATCAACATTACTAATCGGTGTTTGTTGAGGAAGCGCTTCCTCAGAGTCGCTCTGCTTCGGCCCAGAAGGGCTGGTCGCACACCCAGAAATGATAGTGGCAAGCACCACGATCAGCATATACTTACAGATATTGTCTTGAGGCATAATTTTGGTGTGAAAAATATATTTAAATCAAAGGTTATCTAGCAATTCTACGTTATTTCATATGTCATTACATGAGCGCTTCAGCAGCCACTTCTCACTTTTTGTACAAATCTCACCTGTTTATTCACCTTGTGACCCTCAAGGTGCGCTAAAATAGGGCCATGTCCTTACTAACTATAGGTGTTAACCATACTTCTGCGCCCCTAGAGGTGCGTGAGCGTGTGGCTATTCCCGACTCAAAACTGCCTGACGCACTCAACACCCTGATGGGAACGCCTACTATAGAAGAAGCAGCGATTGTTTCTACCTGTAATCGGACTGAATTATATTGTTCTGTTGATTCATACGAGTCAGGAAGGATTGCTACCGTCAAATGGTTAAGTGATTTCCATGATTTAGATATCGACCATAACCAAGCGTATTTGTATAACCACAACGATCAAGAGACTGCCAAACATATGTTTCGTGTCGCAAGTGGGTTAGATTCTATGGTGCTTGGAGAACCGCAGATTTTAGGACAACTCAAACAAGCTTATCAGCATGCCGTGGGTGCGGGCACACTTGGTAAACAATTGAATCAGTTATTTCAGCATTCATTTAATGTTGCCAAAAAAGTTAGAACACACACATCTATTGGCACTAACCCTGTGTCCGTGGCTTCCACCGCAGTCTCACTAGCGAAACAAATCTTTGGTGATTTATCTAAACGCAATGCATTATTTATTGGTGCCGGCGAAACAGTTGAACTCGCCGCACAACATTTGAGTGCTGTGGGCGCTAATCGAATCACGATTGCTAACCGAAATATTACTCGCGCACAGAAACTGGCCAATAAGTTTAATGGATATGGCGTGAGCTTGTCTTACATTGGCGAGGTATTACCAGAAAGCGATATTGTTATTACTGCCACTTCAAGTACCTTACCGATACTTGGCAAAGGCTTACTAGAAAGAAGTTTAAAACGACGTAAACATAAACCTATTCTAGTTATCGATCTTGCCATTCCACGTGATGTTGAGCCAGAAGCCGCCCAACTACAAGACATATACCTTTATAGCGTTGATGACTTAAAGCAAGTGATACAAGAAAACATGCAATCAAGAATTAACGCGGCGGAAGAAGCTGAAATAATTATTGATGACGAAGTCACCAAGTTTTACCAGTGGATGCGCGGACAAGATGTCACGGATGTGATTCGCACTTATCGCAGCCAAGCAGAAGAACACAAGAATGACACAATTGAAAAAGCAGCACGGATGTTAAAACAAGGCAAAACTTCTGAAGAAGCCATGCAATTTCTTGCCAACACATTAGTCAATAAATTGTTGCACAGCCCCACCGAAGCATTAAAATCTGCAGGCGCAGAAAATCATCAAGAATTACTTGAGGCCGCCAAAAAAATTCTTGGCTTACCTCGCGACTAGAGTCGCGAGCTTCCTCACAACTACATTTTTAATACTAGCCACTATGAAAGATTCAATTGTTTCTAAGCTTGAATCGTTACAAGAACGTCATCAAGAAATCGCCGGCCTACTCGCCGACCCTGACGTCATCTCCGATCAAAACCAATTTCGAAAATTATCGATGGAATATGCGCAACTGGAGCCTGTTGTCTCGGCATTCAGTAACTATTCTCAAACCGTTGAGGATTTATCAAGCGCAAAAGAAATGCTTTCCGACGATGACATCAGTGTTAGAGAGATGGCTCAACAAGAAATTAGCGAATTACAAGCTCAGCAAGAAGCACTTGAACTGGATCTTCAAAAATTGTTATTACCCAAAGATCCGCTTGATAACAGCAATGTATTTATTGAAATTCGCGCAGGTACCGGCGGTGATGAAGCGGCTATCTTTGCGGGGGATTTATTTCGCATGTACTCACGCTATGCAGAACAAAAGCGTTGGACGGTTGAGGTAGTCAACACCAATGAAGGTGACCATGGTGGTTACAAAGAAGTGGTGGCTCGCATTGTTGGACAAGGTGCTTACTCCTTACTTAAATTTGAATCTGGTGCACACCGAGTGCAACGGGTACCAGAAACGGAGTCTCAAGGACGCGTACATACCTCGGCAGCCACAGTGGCAATTTTAGCCGAAGCCGATGAAATCGAAGACGTTGAAGTTAATCCTTCCGATTTGCGTGTCGACACCTTTCGCGCCTCGGGCGCCGGTGGACAGCACGTAAACAAAACAGACTCTGCCATTCGCTTAACCCACTTACCTACCGGCGTAGTGGTTGAATGCCAAGATGAACGTTCACAACATAAGAATAAAGCACGCGCGATGTCATTATTAAAAGCACGCTTACTTGATGCTGAACAGTCCAAGCAGTTCGCAGAACAAGCGGCGACAAGAAAAAGCCTAGTTGGCAGTGGCGATCGCTCTGAACGCATACGCACGTATAACTTCCCACAAGGACGCGTGACTGACCACCGAATTAATCTCACGTTATATAAACTTGATGAGTTAATGCAAGGCAGCCTAAGTGAAATCATTGATCCCTTAATCAATGAACATCAAGCCGAACAACTTGCTTCCTTGAATGACTAATCATTCGTAAAACTCTCGTGACTACTATTAAACAAGCGATTCAACATGGGCGAGAAACATTAAATCACCAAGCTGATAATCCTCAACAAGAAGCATCTCTTCTTCTTGCTTACACAATTGATCAGCCAAAAGAATATTTGATTGCTCACTCGGAAGACGCGTTAAGCGATGCGGCTTTTGAATGGTACCAAAACTATTTATCTCGTCGCCTTGAAGGCGAACCTATTGCCTATATACAACAAGAAAAAGAATTTTGGTCATTGCCTTTAAAAGTAACTCCTGGCGTACTCATTCCTCGCCCAGATACTGAGACTTTAGTTGAAGCAGCACTTAAAATAATTTCTAAAAATAATTGCAGCAACATTTTAGACTTAGGCACTGGTAGCGGTTGCATTGCATTAGCGTTAGCCAAAGAACAACCAAATGCGCATATTGTTGCTTGCGATAATTCTGAGCTTTGTATTGACACAGCCAAATTCAATGCTGCATCACTGAATATCAATAACATTACTGTTATCGCTAGTCATTGGTTTAACTCAGTGGAATTTAACCAGTTCGATTTAATAATCAGCAACCCGCCTTACATCGCATATGATGACGACAACATTGATTTCAGCGTTGAAAAATATGAGCCTGAATCCGCACTGTTTTCAGACAACCATGGCTTAAGTGATTTATTCCATATAATTAAGCATGCCCCTGATTATTTATCTTCCAATGGAACACTCATTACTGAGCATGGCTTTGAGCAAGCTAACGAGGTGCGTTTACAGTTTGAAAAATATCTCTACAATAACATTCAGACATCACAAGACTTGCAGCAACATGAACGTGTTACACAGGGAACAGTATCGAAGTAAATGGACATTCAAACAGACGAAGATGGATTCTTACTTGACCCAGAAGATTGGGATGAAAACTTTGCGTTATTAACTGCTAAACATTCTGAATTAGAATTGAACGAAGATCATTGGCGCGTTATCCATATGATTCGTCAGCTATATTCAGACTCAGGTGTGGTTCCTGAACTGCGTACCATTCTAAAAGGCTTACGCGAAGAAATTGGCAAAAGTCAGGCGACTCGCAAATACATCTACGCCTTATTCCCTTATGGTTACGGCCAACAAGGCTGTAAAATTGCGGGCATGCGTAAGCCCCTTAAACTCTGGTTAGACTTATAATCCACCCCTCTTAGTGCACATCTGCATGCAGATACTACGGACAAGTAACTCAGCCTAACTTACGTTAATCAAGCACAGATTAACGGTCATCAATCACCGATAAACGGCTGCATCAAATCACCCTTATTCTAGTCAGATACATAAGTCCGCAGATAATCAAATAATTACAGCGGTTCGTCTTAGTGGGCTACGACCTTAAACAGCAACTCAATTATTGTGAGCACTATCACAATTAAAGCTCAATAATCATTAGGCCAGTCAATCTATCCAGAGAGGGTTTTTCATAATGCTTAAACTTATTCAAGTATCTGTTCTTTCGTTTATATGCACATTTGCTACACAATTTGCATACTCTGCAAGTGTCGGTGACGACGCACCTTCTTTCCGCGCACGTTCATTAGATGGCTCAGAAACAATCAGTAAGGCTGATCTTGCAGGCAAAGTTGTCTTTGTTGATTTTTGGGCATCATGGTGCCCCCCTTGCCTTAAGTCATTACCCGAATTTGAAAACCTACAAACATCATTCTCAGGAAGAGATGATGTTGTCGTGATTGCGATCAACCTTGATGAAAATCCTCAAGATGCGACTGACTTCATCAACAAAATCAATGTTACTTATAAAATTCTCGCCGATCAATCAGGGCAAATACCAGAATCTTTCGGCGTTAATGCCATGCCAACTTCATACGTTATCGACAAGTCAGGCGTAATTCGTTATGTGCATAGTGGTTACCAGTCAGGTGACGTTAGTAAAATCAAAACTGAAATTGAAAAATTACTATGAGCACAAAACTAACGATTGTTTTTCTTATACTCGCAGCCTTTGTCTCATCTGGCTGTACCGCTGTCAAACCTTGGGAACGTGGCACATTATCTAAAAAAGAAATGGCTTGGTCACCGGATCCACTCGCGGCAACACTAGGTGAACATATCTACTTTGCTAAAGAAGCAGCTGCAGGTGGTTATGGTTCTGCAGGTGGCGGTTGCGGTTGCAACTAACCCATAAAATTCAACATTCAAACACTAATGTCTGATAATAAAAAACAAGCGTTAAGCCCAACTGTTGCGGCATTATATTCAGCTGCATTCGCATTACCTGCTTACAATAAAGTTGTAGAAGCCGCTGGCGCTCCCGATAGCGCACCCAGCATTAGCGCACGCGTATCTAAATACGAAGAAGATCGCCTCAGCAGCAGCAATTTCTCAGGGTTAGGCGACCAAGAACGCTATGACATCGAGATTGGCCAAGTCAGTGTTATTTATCCGCTCAACGATACGATGCAGCTAACAGTAAATAGCGCATACGAAAAAATGAGTGGCGCATCTGCATGGTTCGTTCAACCAGATGCAGAAGGCAATCCTGTTCAAGTTATGAGTGGCGCGACGATTGATGACGAACGTTTTGACGCCAGTGCATCATTAGATATTTATAAGGGTAAATACACCATCAGCCCAAGCGTTGGTTTTTCCACTGAAAAAGATTACACAGCTATCTTTGGTGGCGTCTCCGTAGCACGTGAATTAGACAACAAGTCAACCACCTTACGCGGCGGTATTTCCGCTTCGTTTGACGAAGTAAAACCCACCTCGGATCCTGCAGTTGATCCAGGACGCATAGACAAAGACGACAAAGAAAATATCAGTGCCTTTGTTGGCGTTGGTCAAGTGATTAATAAAAACACAGTTATTCAATCAACCTTTACGGTTGGTCATCTGTCAGGCTACTTATCTGACCCTTATAAACTCGTATTTAACTCAGCCGTTCCAGGATTGCGAGACAATCGTCCTGATGATCGCACGCAATATATATGGTCAGCTCAACTAAGACGATGGTCAGAAACTTTAAGTGCGGCATTACATGCAAATTATCGTTTCTATTATGATGACTGGAATATTCGTTCACATACGTTAGACGTTGGATTTTTAAAGCATACTGAAAGCGGCTGGAGCTTTGAATACTCCATGCGTTACTACAGTCAAACACAGGCTGATTTTTACGAGCCATTTTATCAAGCTGCTCGATCAGATGGTTATTATTCAAGTGATTATCGCTTGTCACCGTATGGCGCTTTATCATTTCGTGTAAAACTTGCAGAAACAATTAATAATTGGACAATCGGCGTATCTGCCGAAAGATACATTAGTGATAAATCCTATTCGCTACAAAGTGTCGATGTTGAAAACCCAGGTTTAGTTGATTTTACTTTATTCACATTTGGAGTGGACTACTCATTTAAATAATCATGGAAATTTATAATTTTCCATTTCGCGCGATGGGCAGTCCGTGCGAATTTCAACTCTACACTTCAGACAAAGACACGGCTGAGCACGCATGCAAAAAAGCACATGCTGAAGTTTCTCGGCTAGAAAAAAAATATTCACGCTATCGCACAGACAGTGTCACCAGCACAATTAATAAATCTTCCGGTAATTTATCAGGGACGAAAGTCGATAGTGAGACGGCTTTGTTACTAGATTATGCACAGGCAGTTTACAAACAAAGTGAAGGCTTATTTGATATCACCTCTGGTGTATTAAGACGTGCATGGAACTTCAAATCCAACCAGTTACCTAGCCAATCCCAAATCGATGAAGTGTTAGAGCTGGTCGGATGGGAATATGTCGAATGGCAACGTCCTCATATTGTACTAAAGAAAAAAGGCATGGAAATCGATTTTGGTGGCTACGTTAAAGAATATGCCGTAGATGCGGCAGCAAATACCTTGCGTAGTTATGGCATTAATGCAGGTTTAGTTGATTTAGGTGGCGATCTGAAAATTCTTGGCCCTCACCCAGACAACAAACCTTGGCAAATAGGCATAAGACATCCAAGAGATCCTGCCAATGCCATTGCAACAACGACATTAGGACAAGGCGCCATTGCCAGTAGTGGTGATTATGAGCGTTTCATGACGGTAGAAGGAAAACGTTACGCACATATTATCAATCCGAAAACTGGCTGGCCTATTGAAGGGTTTAGCGCGGTGAGTGTCATCGCTAGCGAGTGCTTGATAGCTGGAAGCTGTTCAACTGTTGCCATGTTAAAAGGTGAGCAAGGGGGCAAATCCTGGTTAGATTCACTAAAACTCCCTTACATTAGCGTGAATAAAGACATGCATGTAGACGGGACAACCAACCTCAATTAGTTCAAGTTCAGTAATACTTTAATCTTCGGGGTAGAAATATCTGCCAAGGTATAGTCGTCAAGTACCGCCATAAATTGATCGAGTGCTTGAGAAAATATATTCGCAAGTTGACAGCTCGGTGTTAACACACATTCATTCCCTGAAGAAAAACATTCCACCAAATCAAAACTTTGCTCGGTCGCTCGTATTACCTCGCCCAAATTAATTAACGTCGGCTCATAAGCCAATTCAATACCACCACCTTTCCCTCGAATGGAATGAATGAAACCGAGTGTGGCTAACTGGTTCACCACTTTGACTAAGTGATTTTTTGGAATTGAGTAGCTTTGCGCGATTTCATCTATCGTACAGCGCCGCCCTGCACTGGCCATATAAATTAATGTCCTCAACGCAAAATCGCTGTATTTCGTTAACCGCATGGTGATTCATCTCTTGACAATAAGATATATATTATATACATTTTATATAACATACATTATATATACATCTTTAAGGAGAATAATCATGTCAGACAGTCTATTTAATCGTCTTGGTGGCAGCGGGGCTGTTGATGCGGCCGTTGATATTTTTTACGGCAAAGTCATTTCAGATGACCACATCAATGGTTTTTTTGAAGGTGTCGATATGTCCAAGCAAATGCGCAAAATGAAATCCTTCTTATCTTATGCTTTTGGCGCAGATACTCCTTTTCAGGGTGAATCGATGCGTGTTGCGCACGAACGACTAGTCCAGCAAGGTTTAAATGACAGTCATTTTGATGCCGTCAAAAACCACATAGACAATACTTTAAAAGAATTGAAAGTTGCACAACCATTAATCAACGAAGTGTTAGATATCACCGAGTCGACTAGAAATGATGTGTTAAACAAATAAGCTCGACGAACTTACACGTGGAATTCAAGCAAACAGTAGTCATCTAAAATTTAACGATCGAGGTGAATCATGGAAAATGTCAGCCAAGAAACCAGAAAAATTTTAAAAGACACTGAACATATTCTTTGGGACAAACAAGTTGAAGTCACCAACCGTATGTATGAGATATTATTTGAAAAATATCCCGAAACGAAATTACTATTTAAAAATTTTCGCTCACAGCAACCTAATATATTTGCCGCTGCTTTGATGGCACATATGTTGAGTTTAGACGAACCAGAGGCTTTACTTAGTTTTCGTGTTGGCATTAGTCGCAGTCATGTCGCTGCTGGCGTAGAAGAAAAGCACTACCCAATGTTAGCGGATGCCTTAATGTCGGCGATGAGAGAATTACTCGCTGACAAAATGGATGATAAAACGTTAATTGCTTGGGAAAAATGGTATTACTTTTTAGCTAATCTTCTTATCGAAAGGGAAAGAGAACATTACGAACAAAAGCATTTATTATTCCCAGAGTAATGGTTAGAGATTTATTGCGCGCACTATTCTCTTAAGACGATGGCATTCACAGCCATGGGCACCACCGCCAAAGAACGTCCCTTCTGGTTAGCTGCCACCACATACGCCTCTCTAAGGACTTGCGGCAATGTAGGGACACCGCCAATCACACAGGTTTCTCCATCTGCTGATACGGAGACAGATAACCCTTCAGGGAATCGAAACGCGTAACATTTATTTATGCGATGACCTCCGATATTTTTTAGGCGAATTTTCGATATACGTGCATATTGATCAAACACATAGGCTTGCTCGTCACTCAATCTCGTTGATGTTAATTTTACTGATAATTGTGGTGTCGTGAACTGTTCACATTGAAGGCGCACAAATGTCGCCATATAGGCTTGCGCCAAGTCACTGCTGATAAGTAATGCCATACTTATGAGAAAACCGAAGAATGTAAGTGTATATTTCATAACTAAAGATAACTATATTATCATATAGTTTGAAAGTAAAACTGTCGTACATCTCCAATGATATCAATACTATCCTTGAGAGATGTCCAACATCTCTGAAAGAATTGTACTGGCGAGAAAATCGCGTGGTTTGTCCCAAGAATTGCTTGCCGAACGGATCAATGTCTCTCGTGGCGCATGCGGCCATTGGGAACGAGGCAAAGCCCTCCCAAGTACTGAGCATTTAACCGAATTAGCCAACGTCTTAAATGTGCGCCTGGAGTGGTTACTGACGGGTAAAGGCGAGATGGAAAATAACCACCAAATAGCAGAACCCACTACGACGGCTTATATATTATCTACGCAAGATGAAGAGACAAAAGAGGTCGCTGATCTTTTTTACCGACTATCAAAGCGAAAACGTAAAATAGTGTTAGATTTATTGCGTGAGCTTTTTAAGTAAGCCATTGCAATCATAAAAACCTAAGCAATTAAGTCACTAATATTCAAGCTCACCCAAAGGACGCTTGAATGTATACCGTGCTGGCTCCTTGACAAGATTTTCACGCGCTGCGGCCTCATTCCCTCCCAACAAACTGAAAGGCAATGACACGGTATAAATAGCTGCACCCGCCACTGTTGTAACCAAGCCTATTGGCCGTAGTACAACCGCATCTAATACCATTTTCTCACTGTCTGACAGTATCTCCGTATGAGATCCGGCATAGTGATCATTGTTATCAGCCTGACTGACCACGGCAAACAGCAACATAAATAAAACACAACAACTCAATAAACGATGCTTTATAGATTCCATCCTAACCTCAGAAAATAAGGGTTATTCAATACTCATTATCTCATATTCCTGAGACACAGAGACGACCATTTACGCCATTGTTTCTTAGCCAATTCAAGAAACAATACGCATGCTAATCCTACGTAACGATGCATCTATGTAATAATCTCACTATTCTTCCATCAATACACAAAGGTTCGACGATGAAAGCCCAACACATAATTATTACTAGCCTCGCCCACATTCTATTAGTCCTAGCGCTTACTAGCCATGCACATGCAGACAGACCCAGTGATGCCGATGCCTTAGAAGGTATAAATACTGGCAAAGTGATTTGGGATGTCACCTTAAGCAACCCTAGTCGCCTCCTATTTGTAATGAAGGTGATCGATGAAACCTACGAAGATTTAGTCAAGCAAAATGTTACACCCGACATGGTATTTACTTTTCATGGGCGTGTATTAAAACTTTTATCATCTCAACCGCTAGAATTAGCACTTGATGAAGAGGTAGCACTTGAAGAATTACTCGTTTTAATTCAAGACATGAGTAAAAAACCTGGCGTGAAAATGGAGTCATGCTCAATTGCCTCGCGCATACTTGGCATTGATAACAGTACAATCATTTCTGAAGTTAAACCCGTCGGCAATACATTTGTATCATTGATTGGCTATCAACAGAAAGGCTATGCGTTAATCCCGATTAATTAATGTGTTGACTGAACAGAAATCACAGATGTATGCAATAATTAAACGCATGAGAAAATTATACTTTGTATTTACCGTTTTACTCGGTTCACTTGTTAGCGGTTGCGCTACTATGAAAGAACCCACTAACGAATCAAACGAGATCACTCCTTTTAGCGCACAAGGCTGGGGTGGTGCAATCTGCAAAGACTTAAATCACGATATTCTCCCTAAGAATGTTGGCTTTCAGCAAGCCGTGCAAAATATTCGCTTATATCAATCTTGGGCAAGTGGATTTGTATCTGGTGTAAATTATGCCGATAACGATGTGTATGATGTCTCTGGCGCGACCACGCCTGAAGAAATATTTATATGGTTAAATAATTATTGCGAACAACATCCTGAGAACGCCATACCAATTGCTTTACATGAATTGATGGAAGCCTGGGAAACGGAAGGCAAAATTCTTGCTCAACCGGAATAACGCCAAATAACAACTTACGGCCACTAAAATGCTTTCACCAACTGCTCTAAGTCTTCCAGCATTCTTATACGCGCCTCATCTTCAACCAAGGGTACAGAGTAAAATACGCGATCGACAATATCTGTGACACCACAAAACGCTAAGGTGCCTTCTGTGGTGCTTTTTGTCAGCTGATCAGCATTCTTTCCAAAGTCTTCTTTGGTACCACCTGCAGTTACCACGACCATGGCTCGCTTTCCCTTAAGCAACCCTTGCACACCATTTTCATCAAAGTTAAACGCAAACCCATTGGTAAACACACGATCAAACCAGCCTTTCAATATAGCTGGACGGTCAAACCACCATAGCGGGTAAATAACAACAAGCGTATCTGCCCAAGCGACTTGTTCTTGCTCGCGCTTAATATCATCTGGCAACTTACCTTCGGCCTGCAAAGATAATTGAGCCTCTCCCAACACTGGATCAAATCGCTCGGCATACAGATCTTTAAGGCGCACATTTGCACCTTTCTTTTTAAAAGCAGAGTTGATTACTTTCAATATTGACTGATTAAAACTCAACGGATTGGGGTGTGCGTATATGATCAATACATTCATGGCGTCGCGTTATATAGATACAACATTAAATGACAGCTGCGTTCTTCCTTTGCCGGAAGAAAACATGACGTTTTTTTAAACTAGTTTCTTTTTAAGCAACTCGTTAACTTGCGCGGGATTGGCTTTGCCTTTAGTTAACTTCATAACATTCCCCACAAAGAAACCAAATACCTTATCCTTACCAGACAAGTATTGCTCAACCTGTTTCGAATTATCAGCAATCACTTGATCGACAATAGCTTCAAGCTCACCGACATCAGAGATTTGCTGCAAGCCTTTTTCTTCAATAACCTGATCAGGCGTTTTATCGCTATTCCACATATCATGAAATACTTCTTTAGCAATTTTGCCTGAAATCGTGTTGTCAGCAATACGAGAAATCAATTGCGCAAGTCTCTTTGCATTCACAGGGCTTTGATTGATATCCAGGTTATTAATGTTTAACGCACCTGACAACTCTCCCAACACCCAGTTGGCTGCCATTTTAGCTTGGCCTTCAGCATGACCCACCACTTGTTCAAAATAGTCTGCCATTTCTCGCGAGGCACTTAATTGCTCTGCATCCTCATTATTTAATCCGTAATCATCAGAAAAACGTTTTTGTTTTACATCTGGTAACTCAGGTAAATTTTCTTGTAATTGCGCCAACAAATCAGGTTCAAGTTTGACTGGTAACAAATCAGGATCTGGGAAATAGCGATAATCATTCGCTTCTTCTTTACTACGCATGGTACGCGTTGAATCATCATCGGCATCATATAAGCGTGTTTCTTGCACGACTTTACCTCCGCTTTCAATCACATCAATTTGGCGTTCTATTTCATAGTTAATCGCACGCTCTACAAATCTAAATGAATTTAAATTTTTTGTTTCGGTTCGCGTACCCAGCTCTTTCTCACCTTTTCGGCGCACAGACACATTGGCGTCACAACGGAATGACCCTTCTTGCATGTTGCCATCACAGATGCCTAGGTATTGCACAATAGAATGAATTTTCTTCATGTACGCCACTGCCTCTTTGGCAGAACTCATCTCAGGCTCAGAAACAATTTCAATTAAAGGTGTGCCGGCACGGTTTAAATCAATACCTGTCATGCCATCAAAATCTTCGTGCAAAGATTTACCTGCGTCTTCCTCTAAGTGCGCGCGCGTGATGCCGACTGTTTTTATTGAACCGTCTTCTAAAGCGATATCTAGTTTCCCGTGTTCAACAATGGGAATGGCTAGCTGACTTATTTGATAGCCTTTGGGCAAATCTGGGTAGAAGTAATTTTTACGATCAAACACCGAACCATCGTTAATCGTCGCATCCACAGCTAAACCAAACATCGCGGCTTTCGCAACGGCATCTTTATTTAATACAGGCAACACTCCCGGCAAACCTAAGTCAACTGCACAGGCTTGCGTATTAGGCTCAGCACCGTAAGCAGTCGCTGCCGCAGAAAATATTTTTGTTTTGGTGTTTAGTTGGGTATGTATTTCCAACCCAATGACGACTTCCCATTCCATATTGATATCCTCGTCAAATCCTATTATTCAAATTCTTTTGGTATTTGCAGATGGTGATCTGTCTGCTGCTGATACTGATGTCCAAGATTTAATAATGTTTGCTCTTCAAAGTAATTACTCACTAACTGCATACCCACTGGCAATCCCTGCTGAAACCCCACTGGCAATGACATACCAGGCAAGCCAGCTAAATTCACCCCAATCGTGTAAATATCAGATAGATACATGGTGATAGGATCATCTGACTTCTCATTCACTTTAAATGCAGTGGTCGGCGTGGTGGGACTTAAGACAGCATCCACTTCAGAGAAGGCTTTTTTGTAATCTTCACTGATGAGTCGACGAATTTTTTGCGCTTTAAGATAATAAGCATCGTAATAACCAGCAGACAATGCATAAGCACCCACCATAATGCGTCGCTTCACTTCTTCGCCCAAGCCTTCGCTGCGTGAGCGCGCATACATGTCTTCTAAGCCTTTAGGGTTCTCGCAACGATATCCGTAACGTACGCCATCAAAGCGTGATAAGTTTGATGAACATTCAGCCGGTGCAATCACGTAGTAAGCTGCAATGGCTAACTTTGCATTGGGTAAAGAAATAGGCTTGATTTCACACCCCAAGCTCTTAAGCACATCGCATGCTTGTTTAATCTTTTCAGCAATGCCTGCATCCAACCCTTCTTGGAAAAATTCTTCCGGCAAGCCGATGCGTAAACCTTTAACTGATTCGTTTAAGCCTGCGATATAGTCAGGCACGGCTTGATCAACACTGGTTGAATCACGCGCGTCATGCCCAGCGATCGCCTGCAACATGTATGCACAATCTTCAGATGTAATGCCAAATGGCCCACCTTGGTCTAAGCTTGATGCATACGCAATCATGCCGTAACGCGAAACACGTCCATAAGTCGGTTTTAATCCGGTAATGCCACATAGTGCAGCAGGTTGGCGAATAGAACCTCCCGTATCTGTGCCCATACTCACTGGCGATAATCGCGCTGCCACCGCAGCCGCAGAGCCTCCTGACGAACCCCCAGGTACACGGTCGATATCCCAAGGATTTTTTACGACGCCGTAATAACTTGATTCCGATGATGAACCCATAGCGAATTCATCCATATTCGTTTTACCTAATGATACTGAACCCGCTTCATTCAGCTTTGTCACCACGGTTGCATTGTAAGGCGCAACAAAATTATCCAACATCCGTGACCCGCAAGAAGTTTTTATTCCGTCCGTACAAAAGATATCTTTTAACGCAATGGGTATCCCATTCAATAGTCCACCTTGCGCACCACGCGCATCCGCTTGCTTAGCATTTTCTATTGCTTGCTCAGGTGTAAATGTCACGAATGAATTTAACTGTTCGTCATGCGACTCAATTCGTTGAATATAGTGGCTGACTAATTCCTCACTACTAAACTCTTTAGCAGCGAGCGCTTTCGCTTGTTGTGCGACGGTTAACTTATGCATAAATAAAAGGTAGGTTGTGGATTTCTAATAATGCGAATTCATTCGATCACTTTAGGCACAAGATATAATCCATCTTGTGTCGCAGGCGCAATTTGCTGAAATTTTTCTCGTTGATTGGTTTCTGCGATTTCATCCACGCGTAATGATTGCATCATGTCTTGTGGGTGCGCCATAGGCTCAATATTCTCCACATTAGCTTGGTTCATCTGCTCGACAAATTCCAATATGCGAGAAAGCTCTTGCTTGTAGTGATCAAGCTCATCTTCATTAATCTGCAATTTTGCCAATTTGGCAATATCGCGAACATCTTCCGTTGAAAGTGCCATTATTTGCTCCTCGATAGAAACAGAAAGGTACCATATATAACGTCTTGCCCAAACCCATACCCGCTGTTAGAGTACCGTTTCTATTCCAATGATTATTAAAGACATTCCCCCACATGTTTGGACGAATTCTAGGATTATTTTCTAACGACCTTTCAATTGATCTCGGCACAGCAAATACACTGATTTATGTGCGAGACAAAGGCATTGTGCTTAACGAACCTTCGGTTGTCGCGATTCGCAATGACCCCAATACCGGCACCCGCTCAATAGAAGCGGTTGGCTCTGGCGCCAAACGAATGCTGGGACGCACACCGACCAATATTGAAGCAATTCGCCCCATGAAAGATGGTGTAATCGCAGATTTCACCACCACAGAACGCATGTTGCAGCATTTTATTCGTGCTGTGCATAAGAATATGCTGTTACGGCCCAGCCCCCGTGTACTTGTTTGCGTGCCGTGCGGTGCGACTCAAGTAGAAAGGCGTGCAATACGTGAATCCGCAGATGGTGCAGGCGCTCGAAAAACGTACTTAATTGAAGAACCGATTGCGGCAGCTATTGGGGCAGGACTCCCTATTGACGAAGCACGAGGTTCAATGATTTTAGATATTGGTGGCGGTACCTCAGAAGTGGCCGTGTTATCTCTTAATGGAATTGTCTATTCGGCCTCTGTACGTATTGGTGGCGATAAATTCGACGATGCCATTATCAGTTATGTTCGCCGAAATTATGGCGTATTGATTGGTGAAGCGACGGCGGAACGCGTCAAACAAGAAATCGGTACAGCCTACCCCGGTAAAGATATGTTGGAAATTGAGGTCAAAGGTAGAAATCTATCCGAAGGCGTTCCTAAAAGTTTCTCTCTCAACAGCAATGAAATACTTGAAGCACTGCAAGAACCTCTTTATGGCATTGTTAGCGCAGTAAAAACAGCGCTTGAACAAACTCCACCAGAATTAGGGGCTGATGTTGCAGAGCGCGGTATCGTACTCACCGGGGGCGGCGCATTGCTACGAGATCTTGATCGCTTAATTATGGAAGAAACAGGTATTCCCGTTATTGTTGCTGACGACCCATTGACGTCCGTTGCGCGAGGCGGTGGCAAAGTACTTGAAATGCTTGACGAATTTGGCAGCGATTTACTGACTGGAGACTAAGCAGTCAGCCATCCATATTCGATGTCAGGAGGATCACTATAAAACCTCTCTTTACATTTGACGCATCCGCATCATCCAAACTGCTCATTTTGGTCATTGTTTCTGTTGTCATTATGACAGTGGATCATCGTTATCAGCATTTACAGGTTGTTCGTTCTTCATTGGCAACCATTACTTACCCGCTTCAGTATTTAGCTCATTTACCTTCTGCCATTAGTGAGATCATTGATGAAAATCTTGCTGCCCGAACGGACTTAATCGCTAACAATGAGAAATTACGCGAACAAGCACTTTTCAACCAGGCAAAACTGCAACGCCTAGCACTGTTAGAGCAAGAGAATGCGCGTTTAAGACAACTCCTTGGTTCACCTATTCAAACTTCAAATGAACAAGTTTTAATTGCTGAAATATTAGCAGTCGATTTGCATCCATTTAAGCAGTTAATCACTATCAACAAAGGCACACGACAAGGTGTATTTGAAGGCCAACCGTTGATTGCGGCAAAAGGCATAATCGGACAAGTCACTGAAGTTCATCCCATGCATTCAACTGCCCTACTTATTTCAGATCCCAACCATGCGTTACTCGCGGAGTGTAACCGCACCAATTTGCGTGCATTGCTTGTTGGCAGCGGAAAAACTGATCGTGTTGAATTGAAAAATGTATCTTTATCCGCTGATATTCGGATTGGCGATCTATTACACACCTCCGGACTCGATGGTCGCTACCCGCCAAACTATCCAATTGCAGAAGTCACCACAATTAACAATCGACCTGGCGACCCATTTCTACATGTTGAAGCTCGCCCACTAGCAAACTTGGATACCATTCGCGAAGTACTATTGCTTTGGACAAACCCACTTGAAGATGAGCGTACTGATGTAATAGAAAACAATCAAAGTCAGGATGCCATTAGCAATCCTGAATCTAACAACGAACAAGCATCGCCATAGTATGCGTAGGACGACACGAACATATTATGTATTGATAGGCTCTTTCATTGTCGCCACACTACTTACCATTATGCCTATCCCTGTATGGGCAGAACCTTTTCGCCCAGAATGGATTCTACTGCTCGTAATTTATTGGAGTATGACAACACCAAGGTGGATTGGTGTTGGCTCTGCGTGGGGAATTGGATTAATAGTAGACGTATTGCGAGGCGCACTGTTAGCACAGCACGCATTAGGCTTTGCACTCACTGCCTTCATCAGTATTCGATTTTATCAACGGGTTCGCGTCTACCCTCTACATCAACAAGCATTATTTATTGCCATGATTTTGCTTCCTCATATGAGCGTTTCACTATGGGTGTACGGCGTATTAGGCCAAGACCCTGAATCATGGACCTATTGGTCACCTGCATTAACCAGCGCGATTGCCTGGCCATGGATTTACATCGTCATGCGCGCCGTCAGAAGAACTTCAGATCTAGATTGAACATTCCTAACATTATCTCTTTGATATACTAGGCACAGCCCTCATCACAAACACTAATCCACAATTATGAACTCTGAGAACATTACTTTTTCATTCGGTGAAAATTGGAAAAACTATTTAAAAACTATTGACGATAGTGATATTTCTAGCGCCAATGAAGATATTTTAAATTGGCTCTCTATCAATGATATTAAAGATAAAAATATTATTGATATAGGCTGTGGATCTGGCCTGCATTCTTTCTGCTTTCATGGAAATGGTGCAAAAGAATTAATCTCTGTAGACGTCGATCCAAATTCGGTAGAAGCAACCAACTCATTAAGAACCCAAGCAGGATCCCCTTCTAACTGGAACGTTTCAATAGCATCCATCTTGGACAATGATACTCTATCTTCTCACGAACGATTTGATGTCGTCTATTCATGGGGAGTTCTCCACCATACTGGTGATATGTGGAAGGCAATAGAAAATGCATCTATGCTCGTCAAACCTGATGGATTATTCTGGATATCCATATACCAAAAAGGTCCCGGCTACCAAAAAGATCTAGCCTCCAAACAAAGATACAATAATTTCTCTTCTTCACAAAAGAAACTTTTTATATCCAAACTCATTCTCAAAATTATGTGGAAAAGACTAAAAAAAGGTAAGAATCCTTTTACATGGAATGAAAAAGTCGTTAGAGGGATGCATAAATATCATGACATCATCGATTGGTATGGCGGGCTACCTTACGAAGTCGCATCAAAAGATGAAATTGAGCCATTTTTAAAAGAGAGAGGTTTTTCTTTGATACGGGATCATCAAAGAAAAGAACGTACATGCAGTATCTACTTATTCAAAAAAGGGCCGGCTTAAGTTCACTAAATTATCGACTATCTCTTTTCAAACATTCCGTGCTATGACGGTGGTTTATTTTCACTTCTGACCAAGTTTGCAACACCTACCATCATCAGCGCCACCCCTAGAACCAACCACATACTAAATGGTTCTCCCAGCAAATATATTGCTAACGCAATCGTGAATATCGGCCCCAACATTCCTACGATTCCCATTTGTGTGGCACCTATACGATCTAATGCTTCTACCATCATGAAACTTGGAATCACGGTACTTAATACGACTAACATGACTAACCAAAACCACGCTGCTTGGCTAATCGAAAAGTCTGCCGGCTCAAGCATGACCACACCATGCAATAAACCAAATACACACGATGAGATCATCGCGATACAAGTAAATAGCTGAGAACCCAATCGCTTAATATAGCGTTTACTAAACAATACATAAAAAGCAAAACTTAACGCTGACCCCAGTACTAACAAAGTCCCCTCGATGACTCCTTCACCTGTTAATCTCAGCTCGTGACCCATAACCACATACAAACCCATATAGGTAATGATCAATGAGAATATAATGCGTTGCGTTATTTTCTCATTAAAGAAGAAGTAGCCAAGCACTGCCACCATGAACGGATATGTAAACAATCCCAATCGTTCTAGTTGAGCACTGATGAGCTCCAAACTCATCAGATCCAATAAAGATGCCAGGTAGTAACCCAAAAATCCAAGCATGAAAATTTTCATGATGATGGGCAACTCCAGACCTGGACGAGAAGCCTTTGCAAATAATATCCAAATTAATACAACTAAATAAATAGGCAATGACATCGCCATACGCATTACCAACACATCATCCGCATCAAGATTTTGCGCATATAAAAATTTTATGAAAATTGATTTCAACGAAAATAATAATGTGCCAAATGCAGCCAAAACAAACCCTAGCGAACTATTTGTTGCACTCGAATATTTCATCAATTTTTTCGTACTGTATTAGTTTAGATAACTTGAAGGCTAATATTGTTTTAATTCATCATTTAGCTCAATGAAAATCGTGATGCGTCTCTTATTTGCTAAATATTAACTACAATATACTTGAATTACGTGATCCTGATTGAATTAACAGTCAATAATAATCTATAAAATCACTCTAATTAAAACCAATCAATATAGACAACTTCATCAAGATTGCAGCAAAAATAAAACATTGATTGGAATTGGCATACCTCAAAATTAAGGAATTATTTATGAAAACAGTGTTATTTGGAATGTTACTAATGCTGGCTTCGGGAACGACAATCGCAGAATGCGAAGCATATATATCACATGGACAGTATAAACAAACATGTAGTGACCTTGATCACGCATACGAGGATTCAATTGAATTTACTGAAGTATCAAGAACTGGACTAACCAAATCAAACATAGCAGTCAATGCAAAAAAGTCTGGTCAATCTGTGGCACACAACCACATGACACACACCGCACTTCCCACACAACCAGGCCAAATAAAACAGCTAGTTGACTATGCACACCAGCAGGGGTGCACATGGAAAGAAATTCAGCAAAGAACTCTGCTAGTTTGCCCATAGTAAAAACAAACTAATGCGTGATCGAACAACTCCACATCTGATATGCCGCAACCATATCGACTTATGATTTACCCGATGGATTTGTATATTGATCATTAAGATTCTGGACGAATCCATCAGCAGAATCACGTAGCTCACTAACTTTATCTATCGCTTTCTGATCCCAGCCAGTTAAACGTTTAAACAATAGGCTTTTAAACCAACGCGTATTCTTAAGAAATGCCGCACGTAAGTTTCCATAATAGCCATCTTCAGCCAAACCGCGGGCATACCATTTTGCAATTGCACCTCTTAGTACAAAATGAATTAGTACAAATATCGCAATCACAGCAGCTAAGGACAAATTAGACAGAATCCCACCATAACTACCTTCCGACATACCAGGGATAGAAAAACTAAATCCCTGCCAAAAATCATTAGAAATCGTATAAGACAAGAAGAAAACAAATAACGGAATCAATACAATTGCATCGGCAATCAAGACTCGTCTTCTCCACACACTCACTGCAGTTTGCAGTTCAGGAACTATTTCTTTCTCAATACGATTTGAAAAATTCTCTAGCGCACCAATAATACGGTAGGCTCGCTCGACACTTACCTGCGCAATACGTTTGGTGATTTCATGTAGATCAGCATCGCGTTTCTTTTTATATCTCTGCTCTAAACCAGCATCATCAATTTTAACTGCCGCTTCTTCGTTGTACAGTGTATGGAAACTTCCACTCACTAAGCCACCCTGAGCAATCGCACGCTGCCATGCGGCCACAACATCTTCTAAATTATCTTCGGCAGCCGTCGTATCAATCTGATTCAATATGAACATGATTTTATTAGCATCTTTTCGGCGCACTGTGCCGGCAACTAAATGCTCTAATGTATCTCTCATTGCACCGGGTTCTGGATGGCGTGCATCAAAGAACACCAATACCAAATCAGATAAATTAATAATATGGTCTGTAATTCGTAATGTAGAGTCACGCTGTGAGTCCGCATCGAATCCCGGCGAATCAATTAGGATCTTCCCGCGCATCACATCCGTTGGACAGGTTTTCAATTGCAAATAAGTATCGATTCTTGACCCTTCCCCTTCAGCCACTTTATCGATCGCTTCACTCATTTGGTAAAATGGAAAACGTGGGTCGGCATCTAAGGCAATGCCTGGCAATACACGAACTGAATTATCACTACTAAAACAAAGCACTGTGAATTTATCATCAACTGCCTGGTTACCGGTTTTCTGAATCGTGTCACCGACGTACTGATTAATGAAACTCGATTTTCCCGCAGAGAAGGTTCCCAATATTGAGATCAAAGGCCACCAGGAAATTTCAGTCGTATAAGAATCACGCGCATTCAGCACACCCAGCCCTAAACCAACCTTGTCTAATTCAACAAACTCATCAACAACAGACACCAACAATGGGTTCTCTTGTTCCAAATGTTTTTGTAGGCTTTTAACGCGATCAGTTGTAATTTTATCTTGCATGACTGTGTGACTATTTAGTTAACGTTTTCATTTTTTTCAATTGCTCGGCAAATTCGACACAGGGGTCTTGATTGCGCTCGCTAGGCGTAAAATAGAGGTAATCAAATTGACGACCTAACTCGTCAGGCCCAATATATTCATCTACTGTCAATTTATCAGGATCTACATTGACAAAAGCAATGCTGACAGATTTTTTACCTAGGCGCTGCAAGTGTACAGGCACACCGATATCTTTGCGAACATGAACAGCCCCTGCAATTAGAGCCACTTGGTGAGTTTGACCCATATTTGAGACTGATAATGCAAATGACGCATCTTTAGCCACTTGAGTGCGCATTAAGGAGTCTGTGTGTTCGAGCGGAAGATAACCGCAATGTGCATCAAATATTAGCTGCTTGATTGTCGCTTGTTGAGCTTCTTCAAGGACATCACAAACCCCTATTGATTTTCCTTCGCGAGTTATTTGGCAGACATTGCCCGCGGTATATTGACTGAGCTCTTCTTTCGTCAGATTGGCACCCATCATGAGCAGCTGATGTTCAATATGAATTTTCAATATGGGTTTATATATTTCCCAATCCCATCTTCCAGACACTTGCTCAAGTGTTTGTTGCAATGCTTCTAATGTGTATTCAATCTGCGTTGACGGCTTCCAGTTCTGATAAGCGAGCATTTCAAGCACCAATCCTGAGGGACGTGCGGCAGTCAGCCATGTTCTTATTATATCAGCTTGCCCGCTGTGATGATCTGGATTGGAATGCGTCTCACCTAATAAAATAAATTGCTCATGTTGGATATTCAGTTGCAATTGCCGAGCTGAAATCCATGCGCCATCCTCAAGAGAGTAAATTTTTCCTACAAAAGGGTGGTCTCGATAGTATAGTGATTGCCACTCGGCAGACACTTGCGTTAATACTGTACTGCCCGTGAGCCAAAGTAGCAGTATAAGCCTTATATAATTACACACTAAAAATTGCTCCATCATCACTCAACCAAGTTATTTATTAACATGCATCCCAATGTCATCACAACCACCCCTGACCTAGAATTATTTGTAGATCAGATTGCGTCTTCTCCCTGGCTTGCCATTGACACCGAATTCATGCGTGAATCGACTTATTATCCGATTCTCTGTTTAATCCAAATTGCAACCGACAAGACCAGTGCCTGTGTTGATGTCCTCAGCTTGGATAATATTGACCCGCTGCTTGCATTACTTCGACAAGAATCGCAGATAAAAATTTTTCATTCTTGTCGCCAAGATTTAGAAGTCCTGTATGCCGAATATCAATTTATTCCACAACCTCTATTTGACACCCAAGTTGCTGCCAGTATTTTAGGATTAGATGAACAGATCAGTTACGCAGAGTTAGTTGCCCAAAAATCCTCTGTGCATTTAGCTAAAACCGAAAGCCGCACAGACTGGAAGAAGCGACCTTTATCCGCTGCACAAATTGATTATGCTTTAGATGATGTGATCCATCTTGGCCCTTTATACAAGAAATTGGAATCAGATCTAGGCATAGAAAATAGAGCATTATGGTTAGAGGAAGAATGTGAAACTTTACTGCACTCATCTAATTATTTTGTCCCCCCAGAAAACGCCTGGAAGCTAGTCAAAGGGATTGGCAAGCTCAACGCAAAGCAATTTTACTATGTGCGTCAAATTGCCCATTGGCGAGAACAGACAGCTCAATCGAAAAATCTACCTAGACGCTGGATATTGCCAGATCCCGCCATACTTGAAACATGCTTGCTTAACACCACTCATGGTGAATCGATCTCGCAATGCCTTAAACAACACGCCCCTAAATCAATGCGTCATTCAACTAGTATTTGCGAAATTTTGCAAAAACCTATCCCCAATGAAGCCGCCGATAATTTACAAACGCCCGAAGACAATAGACTGAGCAAAGAGCAAAGAGCTTTAATTAAGAAATTAATGGAATTTACGCGTCATCGTGCTGAAAAGATCAATACTTCCGCTTCTCTATTAGCCAATCGAAAATCGCTGACAAACCTAGTGCTTGGGAAACAAAGTAAAGTAGCGGCAGGTTGGAGAAAATCACAGATAGGTGATGAATTAGCATCTATCATTAAGTCTGACACAGAATAAATTCACGCTTACTCCCAGTCAGAGATAGCAAAATTATTCATTCAGTGCGCTACACTTGCTTAAATACTTTGTAACAAAAACCATTCAATATTAAGCGATATGGAAACATCAGAAATAAAAAAACTTATTGAAGACGGCATCGCCGATGCAGAAGCAATCGTCACAGGTGATGGTGGCAAATACGAAGCTACTGTCATTAGTACCGCCTTTGAAGGCTTAAGCATGCTAAAGGAGCACCAGTTAGTCTACAAGACAGTGAATGCTCAAATCGCCAGCGGCGAGCTACATGCATTAACAATAAAAGCGTTTACCCCAGAAGAGTGGGAACAGAATAAATCTTAACGAGAAGCGAATTGCTCAAAATAACGCACTCAGCGAGGAATCACTGAGTGCGGGTAGTGCTTATTTTCCGGCAGGAAGATCCAAACTTTCTAAGCCATCTAGACTGGCATAGTAAGCTGCTAAATCCTTCATATCTTGCTCATTCAGCGCGGCAACAATTCCACTCATAATGGCATTATTTCGTGATCCTGACTTATAGCTTGTCAGTGCAACATAAAGGTAGTCTTCATATTGGCCTGCAATATTTGGGAATGTGGCCACTGCACTCATTCCTGCTTCACCATGACAAGCCACACATGTTTGTGACTTTTCTTTTCCAGCAGCAATGTTACCACCGGCGATAGCGCTTGCTGTAAACACAACTTGCACTACTAATATAAGAATCAAGCGTTTCATCTAATTTCCTTTTAATTCTAAATCTATAATGATAGGTGGTTATTATTTAAGCGAAGCTAAGTAAGCTGCAATATCTTCGATATCTTGGTCGCTTAAATTCGCCGTTTGCGCACGCATTGTTCCATGAGAACGCTCACCTGAACGGTAGCCTTTAAGCGCTGCCGCTAAATACTCAGGATGTTGGCCACCTAACTTTGGCACCTTATAAGTGGGGTAAACATTGGTGTAACTGGCTACACCATGACAGCCCAGGCAGGTTTCCCCTCTTACTTCTCCACGTGCTACATCGCCTGCAGCAAATGAGTGGGAACTGATTAACAATAAGCTGAATAAAGTAATTCGTCGTACATGTGAAATCATCAGTGATCTTTCCTATTTAAATATCCATACAATTGGTGCCCTTTGGGCGGGCGCTAGTATACCTCAAATGAACAAAGTCGTATGCCACTTCACTACATTTCGCTACACTATTTGATATCGGTCAATTTGACGATTACTCGCTCCAAGGCCGACCAAACGTAGAAATGCATAGTTTAAAAAACATCCAAGTCCCTGCTTTGCGTCCACTTTTTGACCGTTATCAATTAAATTTAGAAAAAGTGGATATCAATGAGGAGATCCCCTATAGCTTTTGGGGGGCGCCAGAAGCTGGACGCTTTCAAGCAACCCTCTATGTTAGAGAAGATACGCCAATCCATTCTTTGCTGCATGAGGCTTGCCATTTTATCTGTATGCCACCGGACCAGCGCAATGAGCATACTCACGATGCGGGTGGGTCGGCGCTGATTGAGAATGCCTGTTGTTTCCTTCAGCTCGTTCTCTCAGACCATATTCCTAACTTCAATAAAGCCATTCATATGCATGACATGAATTCCTGGGGATATCACTTTCGCCTTGGATCAGCGGCACGCTGGTTCTATGCCGACAGCGATGATGCCAGCCACTGGTTGATACAGCACAAAATCATCAATGATCAACACCAACCAACATGGCAACTTCGCACGCAGCTATGAATAGCTAACCCGCGAACGGCAAAGACTGTTAAAATTTAGCTCAAGAACACGCAAGACACTAAAGCATTATTATTACACCACGAAGTAAACTTATGAAAATTGAAACTATTGCCATCCATGGCGGCTATACGCCGGAACCAACCACTAAGGCTGTCGCAGTCCCTATTTATCAAACAACTTCATATTCGTTTGATGATACTCAGCACGGCGCAGATCTATTTGATTTGAAAGTCGAAGGCAATATTTATACGCGCATTATGAACCCGACTTCATCAGTATTAGAGAAGCGGGTTGCTGAAATGGAAGGTGGTGTGGGCGCACTAGCATTAGCCTCGGGCATGTCGGCCATCACGTATGCCATTTTTGCCATCGCTCAACAAGGCGATAATATTGTCTCTGCTTCATCACTCTATGGCGGCACATATAATCTATTTGCACATACATTACCACGCTTAGGTATCGAGGTGCGTTTTGCAGATCAACATGATGTTGCTGGTATGGAAGCGTTGATTGATGACAATACCAAAGCTGTGTTTGCCGAAACGATTGGTAACCCTGCAGGCAATGTTTTAGATATTAGTGCGGTGGCTGAGATGGCACACCGGCATGGCGTTCCGTTGATTGTCGATAATACCGTACCTTCACCTTATCTATGCCGGCCTTTTGAACATGGTGCAGATATTGTTGTACATGCGTTAACAAAATATATGGGCGGGCATGGCACAACCATTGGAGGCATTGTGGTTGACTCTGGAAAGTTTCCTTGGGCAAAACACGCTAAACGCTTCCCTATGCTTAATGAACCTGATCCTTCATATCATGGCGTGGTCTACACTGAAGCAATGGGGGATGCAGCCTTTATAGGTCGTGTGCGGGTAGTCCCGTTGCGCAATATGGGTTCAGCAATTTCACCGTTTAATAGTTTCCAGATACTACAAGGGATAGAAACACTTGCTGTACGTATGGATAGGCATTGTGAAAATGCGATAACAGTAGCGAAATTTTTGCAAGACCATGACCAAGTCAGCTGGGTTCGCTACGCAGGCTTAGAAAATCATTTAGACAAACCATTAGCTGACAAATACATGGGCGGACGCGCATCCGCAATTTTAAGCTTTGGCATTAAAGGGGGTGCTGCCGCCGGCGCCAAGTTTATTGATGCACTCAATTTGATTGTACGTTTAGTTAATATTGGGGATGCAAAATCATTAGCATGCCACCCTGCCAGCACGACACATAGACAACTGTCTCCAGAAGAAATGAAAACAGCCGGTGTCAGTGAAGACCTGGTTCGCTTATCAATTGGTATAGAGCATATTGACGACATTATGGCTGATCTAAAACAGGCGCTAAACAAGGCACAATAATCAGATTGCTGTGATTGCAGTTAATGATGCAGCCATATCTTGGGAAAGGCATATTCCGTAACGGCCACGCCAATAGCATCGTCGCGGGCTCACCGGCAAGAAAATTAGTTGCGCACCGCAAAAGTAAATCTTTTCGCAAACAAGCTACGCAAATAATTATTCCTGCAGGAGATGGAATTCGTCTATCTGCGCTGATTAATCGTCAAAATAACTCTGACTCACCCGTCGTCGTTCTACTCCATGGCTGGCTAGGTTGTTCTGACTCACTCTATTTAATCACCTTAGGTGATTTTCTATTTAAACAAGGTTTCACTGTGGTCAGACTAAATTTTCGTGACCACGGAAATTCACACCATCTTAACGAAAAAATATTTCACTCTTGTCGTATCCAGGAAGTAATTAACGCTTGCACTTACATCCAAAATGATTTCAAGCAAGCATTGTCAATTATTGGCTTTTCTCTGGGCGCAAACTTTGCGTTGCGTGTGAATGCTTACACTACTCCGGAACAGCTGACACTAAAACAAACAATTTCTTTTTGCCCGGTGATAGACCCTGATCATACCTTAGAGGCACTAGAGACATCTCTACTTGTGTACCGAAATTATTTTATGCAGCGTTGGAAAACTGCTTTCTACCAAAAAGCAGAAGCATTTCCCCAGCTTTACTCAAAGAAAACTTTTGACCAATGCACCACACTAAGACAAGCCACCGACGTACTTGCGACACAATATGCAGGGTTTAAAGATTTAAATAGTTATTTACATGGCTATTCAATTGCCGGTGAACGACTCAGTACACTGCAATCACCCGCCCATGTCGTACTGGCTAAAGATGACCCCATTATCCCTTGGCAAGACCATCACAAGCTTTACACACATCCGCATTTAAACATTACAATTACTGAACATGGAGGTCACTGCGGCTTCTTAGAACCTGATTTATCCAGCAAATGGATAGATCAATTTTGCTTGCATCAAATCCAACAACAATTACATAGGTGACCTGCTTTTCCTTGGTCAACGTCTATAAAAATCGATATTTACCAGTCTCCAAAAAATCATTCTCATCTGATGTACTTTTGCGACCTAGTATTTGATTGAGCTCAGGGAAACGCCCAAATTTTGAAATCACAAAGTGATGACTCTGAGCAAAACTTAAGGTCTTTGCATACAAAGGCTTCAATTCTGATGGGACTTCCTTATGCAACCGAGAAAACATTTCAACACTTAGCTCTTGGATAATAATATCTTCAGCATGCATTAATGGCATATATAAAAACTTCCGCTGAACATAATACAATTCTACATCCAACTGATCTTTAATCCCCTGCTGCACAATCGATATCGCTTTCTCGTCTTGAGTAAAGCTGTCTCGGCTCCCTCGGTATATATGTCGAGAAAACTGATCGAGCAATATGACCAAAGCAAGCAAACTACGAGATGATTGACACCAATCATCTAATTCTCCTTTCGATGCCTGATGATGTAGCGTTAGAAATTGGGAACGTATACTTTCATCATAGTCAGCGCCATTCACAAACCACATTGGCGCCTTGTCATGGGGAAAGTCGGCCTCACTCTCGAGTGAGCCAAACCAGAAATCTAAAACAGATTGAGCTTGCGAAGGCAAAAGACCTTGTCAGTCGTTATTTAGCAGGAACAGGTGGCATGCGTGTTTGTAAGCGCGTTGTTTTTTGCGCCATCTTCCATTCATACACCGTGGAATAAGCCATCACGCGACGCACATATTTACGCGTTTCATCATAAGGAATGGTATCCACCCAAACATCCGCAGACATTTTGTCGTTTGGCGGCAACCATCGCTTTACTCGGTGGGGACCTGCATTGTAAGACGCGGTCGCGAGGACCTGCTGATTATCATATCGGTCCAACATTGAACGCAGATACTTACTCCCTAATTGCACATTCACTTTTGGTTGCAATAACGCAGTACGGTTAGGTGACTTCATTTTTAGCTGACCAGCCACCTCTTTTGCAGTCGCTGGCATTAGCTGCATTAATCCTCTGGCACCCGCATGAGACCTGGCAATACTATTCATTGCACTTTCTTGTCGCATCACGCCGTATACATATTCAGGCGTTAAAGAAAATCTTTTTGCGTTCTTAGTGACGATATCATCATAGGGCTGAGGAAAGCGTAACTGTAAGTCGTCATAGTGTTTCGCTCTGGCCACTGTAAATATTGCTGTGTGATACCAATCCCACTGATGCGCGATATACGCCGCAATCTGTAGCTTTTTCTTATCGAAACCGGCAGTAAGATATTTCCATTCATTGTAGGCATGCCCCGTTTGTCCTGCTTCTAATAATTCACGAGCACGTATTAACGGCGGGTATTCCAATACTCTTCCAATCTCAAAATCTGTAAACTGTAATGGCTGATCGTTCATCTCATAAGGCTGTTGCACACGATCTGCCGCTAAGAAGCCGTAATAATCTCTCTCATGCGCAATTTTCTGATATATAAATTTTGCATCAGCATGCACGCCGATCTCTTCAAGCGCGCGTGCTCGCCAGTATTTCCATTTCAACTGTTGCTTAGTGTCTACATCCATCAACACAATACTTCTTAGTACTGCTGGCCAATCATTAGCACGCATCGCCGCTCGCGCTCGCCATTGTTGGACTTCCACATCTTCGATATCTGCAGGTAACTGACTCATCAGTTGAGCGGCAAGCGGGTGATGTCTTAACGCCGCGGTTAATGCCATATCGGTATCTGTATGAACAAGCTGTTGTTGACTAAATTTGTATTGCTCACGGAGTTGATGCCAAGCCTGAACTGCGGCTGACACATCCCGTCTTGCCCAACGACGTGCACCATACACAATGACTTTTCTTGCTAGCGGGTGGTCTTTCTTTAGATCAGGGTCCGTTAGAATCTTGTGAGGATTACGATGAATACTATTTAATAACGCAAACCAATGAACCTGCTGCGTTGACAATTTACTGGCAAGATATTTCGCCAGCTTAAGGTCGCGTTTTGCCATGGCCAGATCAATACGCTGCCAGATTAACTCGTCATTCATATACCCTTTTTTTTCAAACCATGAAAACAATGGGTCACATTGTGCTGGCTGAGATTTTCCAACCAGCCAAAACGCTTTAATTTCCTCTACTGCGTCTGGCGCCTCCCCTTGTTTCATCCGTGCTTGCAAATCAAAGCAATTATGAGCAGCTTTATTGCCTGGTTCGTAATATTGCTGAAACTTAGTATGCTGCCCACGCTTCATAAGCGCATCCAACCAAGCTTGCCTTATTCTTCTAGAGGCCGGGATATAAGAATAGTTATCCAGGAAAGAGCGAATATCTTTTTCCGGCGCATTAGAAATGCGACGACGTAATTCTTCATACTGAAGATAAGGATAGAGAGGATAATCTGTTAATTGTCCTGCCAGAAATTCAAACTCCTTTGCATCGCCCACCGCTAGTGCATGACGCGCCTGCAAATATTGCTCACGTTGTTTGTATAACCCCGCAGCATCTGCATTTGTTGCAATAAGTGCGAATGCAGTAAAGGTAAGTATGGCGCTGGTAATGCTAAACGCTGACCAATTCATGAATGATGATTTCATCTAGTTATGACAATTAAGTTAGTTTATACGCCCTTGTTTAGTTAAAAATTGCGCATTCCTTCAAACATTTAACGGTGGACCCACTCTAAACTAGTGCCCAGTTAGATGATTTAGTGAATTACCCCACAAGTTATTAGCATACTATTGCGGGGTTGAGGAGTCGATTTTAATGGATACAGAGATGCTAACAATCAATACTGAAATAATGAGGATGGATACCGGCATGCATTTAATGGATAATGACGCAATTGATCAGCTACAAGAAAACAGCAAAGCAGTCGAAAGAGGAATAAGTGAAATGAGTAACCCATACATAGGCAGAGAACGCCGCTTAGCGGAACGTCGTATAGACGCCAGCGATCGCCGTGAATTGGTCCGTTATGAACTCAATAAAGCACCACGTCGCTCTGGCCAAGATCGTCGTAAAGTTAATGGTTGGGCGGAGTTATCTCAATACAATCTAATGTGATTTAGAAATTTCCAGCTAGTATGTGGCATCAAGCTCAACTAGCTAAGATTTTTCTACCACCCTAAATACATTCTGCTTAGTTAATTTTTCCTGACGCAAGTTTTCTTCTACAGCCAATGAGTATTGGCTAATTTCAACGCTAGGCTGAATATCCCGTGCGGCGATAACCGAGTGATAGCTGACTGACCCAATCGCTGACACCATCGCATCCAAATTAGCCGTTTCAGTATGATTTTCCGTCATATCCTCGTGCACCATTAATACACCCTTAGCATCTAGATGTGCCCAGGCATCGTGAAGTAGTTGCTGGTATTGTTCAGCACCTAACTTTGTATACAAGCCACTAACAACAACAACATTATACGACTCATCAAAGGAAACATCGGCCATATTGGCATAACTCATTCTGTGCTTGTCTTCAGTATGAGCAGAAAAATAATTTGAAATACTCTTCGCTAATTCGTTATCTCGCTCACCGATATGCCAACTATGCGCACTTTGCACATTGACTAGTGGAGACAAAATGACGTCATTAGCCAACATGCCGTAATCAGAGCCAACATGTAACATCTTGCTAGGCTGCTTTTTGCCTAGATACTGGCTAATTATCCTTTCTGTCACGGCACTGGCAGCATATTCGCTCCATATCGTTTCACATAGTGGGATAAAAGCGTGTTTGATATGTTGTTTAATATCACCCATGGTATTTGATGATTGCAAATTTGCTAACAACA
Organism: Gammaproteobacteria bacterium; assembly: GCA_045106935.1. Lineage (GTDB taxonomy): Bacteria > Pseudomonadota > Gammaproteobacteria > UBA4575 > UBA4575 > UBA1858. The sequence continues at coordinate 38,810 of JBGCFN010000012.1, forward strand.
AATTGCTACGTTCTTTAAAAAACCACTCAATACTACTCGGCATTGGAGTTGGCCATTTTCTACCGACACGAATTGACATGACACCGTCATTCTCGGCAGTAATATTACTAAAACCAGTCCAACGTTCACGACTCAAAAACAAATTCTCTAGAAAGCTACGCGACCAAAAATCTTTTTCAGCTGCCTGCCCTTCCGGGTACACCGGCACAATAATTGAACCGCCAGGTTTAAGGTGCTTAAGTAGCTCAAGAATAAAAGAAGCTCCCCAATGATTAGCAAACATAGACACACTAATGCCAATATAAATACGGTCCAAGGCTTCCGGCAAGATAGGGTAAAAGAAATTACCTACTTTTCCATCTGAAAAGTCCATTTCAATATGCTCACTAAAAGGAGTCATACTGTAGATGGACTTATCTGGGCGCACTTGATTGTTCTTGTCGCGTTCACCCGAAAAATAATATTCGAGATCTTCTTCTATGTATTGTTCACCGAGATGTAAAACAACCTGGCTCATGCAGCGTACCCTGACTAGTATAGTTGTAGAAATGAGAGGCCGAGTACATTAGCAAAAACAGTGGGCGAACTAAACCCACTATTGATTGATGTCGTGATTATTTTAATTTGAACTGTTAGCGAGCAGCTGAAAATGCAGCACCCGACTTTGAGGCCTTCGCTTTATGTGCAATGCCTGATCGAGGTTTGTCTATCAATTGCTTTTGATGCTTAGGTGTTGGGTAGCGCTTAGCATAATGATTATTGTAGCGATGCAAGTAATGCTTAGGGAAATACGCAGGTGCAAAATAACGGCGTTCTGGTTCAGATGCCTGGACATAAATCACTTCCGGCGCCTGTCGGGCACTCTCTTTTACTTTGGCGGCCTGCTGTTTCTCTGCGCGACGCTGAGAACGCCTCTCTTGCAAGCGCTTTAGTTGGTTTTGAATGGAATAGTAATCATCTTGCGTATTAGGCACTTGGTAATCTTCAGTAAATTCGAATGCCACATGATCAACATGCTGGCTAGGCAAAGATTCTGAATAGTGCGTGACACCTTGCCCATCAACCCACTTATAAAGCTGCTGCGCTTGAGCCTTAACTGCAGCCAAGCTCAATACAATTAACGATAATACTATGAGATTCGGTTTCATTTTTAACGCTCTCTACTATGCATATTTTATAGACATTATACAGTAGACCTGGGTTCCATTAGGTAAACTTACAGAAACCTCATCACCAATACGCTTTTTCATGATTGCCTGAGCAAGCGGGGAATCCATACTGATATATTCAGGGGAGTCATCAAATTCATCAGGACCCACAATTCGATATTCAGCCTGCCCTCCCTGCTCATCTTCAAGGGTCACCCAAGCCCCAAAAAACACACATTCTGTATCCGACGGGGCACTATCCACCACGGTGATATCGCCCAAGCGTTTTTGCAAATAACGCACGCGGTAATCAATCTCACGCAGTTGCTTTTTGCCATAAATATATTCTGCATTTTCTGAGCGATCACCTTGGGCAGCGGCTTCCTGGACTGAACGCGTCACTTTGGGACGTTTTACCGTCCACAAATAATCATGCTCTTTTTGCAGGCGATCTTTCCCAGCAGCCGTGATGTATTTTGATTTAGGTGGCGCAGGTGGACGGTATCGACCCATAATCTTGTCTACTCGTGTTTTGTCCAACCATCAATTTTTTCAGGTGCATCATGTTCCTCTAACTGATCCCATACCACGTAGCCAGTATTTTTATTATAGACGGATAGCGCTGCATCTTCAGGAGATTCAAACGTCAATGTAGGCATGCCATCCACCCACAAATCCCACAATCCATGAGGTTCTTGATGTATCTCAAATTTAGCGACATCAGTGTCTAACGTGTATTCCATTGTTTGCACTTTCATGAGAGTTTAATGTCTTAATAATATGCGGTCTTGAGAGGCAATATACAATGAGCAAAGCAAAATTTGTTTTCCATGGATTATTTCCAGACGTCGTTGATACTAACAATGCGCATAAAGAAATTGCCAGAGTGCTATTTGATGTGGAATATAAACAGAAATTCCATTCGCATTTAATGGCGGACATCGAATTAATTAAAGAAGATGGTGAGTTTGAGGTACGCAGCGAACTCCCTTTCACCTGCCCACAATTTTCCGCTGCAGCCATCCAGTTCTATCAATATGCACTCGGCCCACAAGCCTCAACCATCAGTCATAGTGGCCCCAAAGGCGCCAGCATAGCCACTCATAATGTTATTCGGGCTCAGTGGCACACTGAATTAGAAGCAGAAGGTTAACGTTATGTCTCATCATTACAAATAATGGCATCTAAAGATTAGCAATGACTTCATAGAGAGTATGGTGACTTTGAATATATTTTCTCTCAAATGGCGTGTAGGTAGACTCAATGGGCACGTTTAATAAATGTGACTCCACCTCGTCTATTTGGCTCAGCTTTAATGCTTGAAAAAATTCTTCTGCATAGACTTGCCAATTAGTCCGCATGGTCAACACACCACCCAAAGACAGCATACTTGGGAAAATGGGATGTCCATGCCATCGTCGCTGCAAATGCCCGGGTTTTGGCCACGGGTTGGGATAAAACAAATAATGCCGCGACACATTCCATTTAGCCTCATGCATTAATCGCCATAGGGGCACACAATCACATTGGACAAACAATAAATTTGCGGGTTGCTCGCCATGAACATGGCCTCGCCGCAGTCTCTCGATCGATTTATCGATTGCGATAACTTTATATTCAGGGAAATTCTTGGCTAAGCGATAGCTGCTCTCACCAACGCCACAGCCACTGTCTAATATCACTTTATGTGATGATACAAAATCATCAGCAATTTGAAATGCATTGACAGCATGCTTAGGTATAGAATCCTGATACTCAGAATTTTGATATCTCTGCACTAACTTATGCAGATTCTTATGCGGCCCAGTTTGGCTGCTGACAATTAGCGGTGATTTAGCAACACTCATAACATAATTATATAAATCAAATGAAAGCGCCTACTGCACAAAAAATTCCACACGAGATTACCCTACACGGAGATACTAGAAACGACCAATACGCATGGCTACGTGACCCAGATTGGCAGCAAGTAATGCGTGACCCTTCATTATTACGCCAAGATATTCGTGATTATCTAGAACAAGAGAATGCATTCACTAAAGATTGGATGCAAGACACTGAGCAATTACAAGCCGCATTATTTGATGAAATGAAAGCCCGCATCAAAGAAGATGATTCATCAGTTCCCTGCAAAGACGGCTCATACCATTATTATGATCGTTACAATATTGGTGCCGAGCACTCATTATATTGCCGTTACCAACAAGCTGGTGAAGAAGAAATCTTGCTAGATGCTGATGCACTTTCCAAACAATATGATTACTTCGACATAGGCGAATGTGAGCATAGCCCCAATCATCGCTATCTCGCTTATTGCATAGACACCAAAGGCTCAGAGTTTTATACACTTTATATCCTAGATTTAGACAGTGGAAAGTACTTAACTGAAACTATCGAAGATATTCAAGGTAACTTTGTATGGGCAATGGATAGCAATACACTGTTCTACACCACTCTAGATGCCAATCACCGCCCTGATAAAGTATTTCGCCACCAATTAAATACTTCACCTCAAGAAGATGAATTGGTTTATGAAGAAAAAGATGCGGGGTTTTTTGTTGGCTTGGATCGTACCGAATCAAATCGTTTCATTTTGATTTCAGTTCACGATCATACAACAACTGAGCTTCACTATTTAGACGCACACAATCCAAAACAGGCAGCAACGTTATTCCAGGCGCGCCACAGTAATATTGAATACTCAATTACTGACCACAGCAATCATTGGTATATCACCACCAATGCAGATGGATGCACAGACTACAAAATTATGCGTGCACCCATTGAAAAAACACAGCGTGAACACTGGAATGATTATTATGTGCCAGATAAGGGAACATTATTAAAAGGCATATATATGTTCCAAGATTTTTTAGTCAGATATGAGCGCTATCAAGGTTTACCTAAAATCATCATTACTCAGCACGAGTCCAGTGACAATGAATACGCGATTGAATTTGAAGAAGAAGCCTATGAACTAGGTTTAGACCCTGGGCTAGAATTCAATACTCATAATCTGCGTTTCTCTTACACTTCAATGACCACACCTAGCCAAGTGTTTGATTTCAACATGCAAGATCGCACACGCACGTTACGCAAACAACAAGAAGTCCCTTCTGGACACTGTTCGACTGATTACGTGACAAAGCGCATTTTTGCGCGCGCTCAAGATGGCACTCGTATTCCCATCTCAATCCTTTACAAACACGACACCCCCATCGATGGAAGCGCACCATTATTACTCTACGGTTACGGCGCTTATGGCAGCAGCATGCCAGCCAGCTTTTCAACCACTAGATTCAGTTTAGTTAACCGAGGTTATATCTATGCGATTGCTCACATACGAGGTGGAATGGAACTGGGTTACGACTGGTACACCGATGGCAAATTAAAAAACAAGAAAAACACGTTTACTGATTTCATTGCGGCGGGAGAACATTTAGTCGAGACAAACTATACGGCGACTGGAAATATCACTATTCATGGTGGCTCAGCAGGAGGCATGCTGATTGGTGCTGTTATTAATTTACAACCAGATCTCTTTCATGGCGCGATCGCCGATGTGCCTTTTGTGGATGTGCTAAATACCATGTGTGATGACACTTTGCCCTTAACTCCACCCGAGTGGCCAGAGTGGGGGAATCCTATCACTAATGATGATGACTACACTTACATAAAAAGTTACTCACCCTATGACAATGTGCTCGCTCAACAGTACCCTCACCTGTTGATTACTGCCGGACTGACTGACCCTAGAGTGACTTACTGGGAGCCCGCCAAATGGGCTGCCAAGCTACGTGAATTCAACCTTGGCAGTCATGTTGTCCTACTGAAAACAAATATGGATGCCGGACACGCCGGCGCCTCAGGGCGATTTGACAGCCTCAAAGAGGTGGCATTGATGTACGCATTTGTACTAAAGCTGCGCAAATAGCTTTTTTTTTCATCTAATTGTTGGAAAAAAATTCAGCTTAATTTCAGACAAGCCAACAAGTCATTGTTTTATATATATTTTATCAATTCTCACTAATTCGGACAGGACGCGCCATTTGAGAAATTTATACTAGACAAGAGCGGTTAGATGTCTAAAATGACCCATCTTTTTTAGCGAACACTAATATAACTATAATTCGCAGAAGTCCAAGGAACGAAAGGGAACCTCAATGACGAATGAAAACCTCATCAAACGTGATGAAGACACAGGCTACATTATCGCCTGGAAGCATAAGTACGACTTTCAAACAGGCAAGTTCGACGAGCAAATGACCTACGGCGAAGCCTGTAAGAAGTGCGAAGAATTGATCGCAGCTGACTCAGAAAAGACATTTTGGCCACACAAAGTTAAGCCTGCACCTGAGTGGCACATTCTTTATAGTTAGTCTATTTACGGAGACAGTCTTTCTATAGACCAGTCTCCGTTAGCTCCCCTGTTATATTTCAAACGGTCATGTAAACGACTGGGCCGACCCTGCCAAAATTCTATCGCTGACGGTTTCACTCGATATCCACCCCAAAAACCCGGCCGAGGAATCACAACGGCATCTTTATACTTTTCTTCAACAGTCACGACTTGTTCGCGCAATTCTTTATAAGTTTCCATGACTGAACTTTGCTTTGAAGCGATAGCACCAATTTGACTACCTCGAGGACGCGAGTGAAAGTAGTCATCACTTTCTTCATCACTGACTTTTTCTACAGTCCCTTCAATTCGCACTTGGCGTTCTAATGCACCCCACCAAAAACACAAAGCCACCTCAGAACAGTTAGCAATATCTTGCGCCTTACGACTATCGTAATTGGTATAGAAAATAAACCCGCGTTCATCTACGCCTTTCAGCAACACCATGCGTGAGGATAATCCCAATTGCTGTGAATAAGTTGCTAAATTCATTGCCGTAGGCTCTGGCATATCAGTGTTTATCGCTTCATCCAGCCATAATTTAAATTGCTCTACCGGGTTTTCATTAAGCTCTGACATAATCAACTTACCTACTTTATAATCTTTTCTTTGCTCTGAAATTTTTTCTTTATTATCCAAAATATTCTCAAACAATTTTATGGGTTCAATTACGGTTAATTTAGCAATAAGCACAGAAGAATTTGCGCGGTTATATCGCGGAGAAGCACGTAATGTTATTTGCACAGCAAAAGACGGCCGAACAGTCCAGTTCCCTGCTAATGTGCTCAGACAATTCCTAACGCATGACGGCGTACATGGCGAGTTTGAATTATTTTTCTCTACAGACAAGCGATTTTCTAGAATTGTAAGAAAAAATTAGCGCACAACCTCAGCTTACTCACTTAAGAGACTATCATTATCTGATATTACACACCTTATTTTTCTTAAAACGCCACTCAGCAAAATATTTATAAAAGAAGTCCAGCATTGAAACTAATCGAAACTTAGTCACAACAAAACCAAGGACTCGATAATATTCCAAGGAACTCCATATCAACGCAAATACGGCAGCCCCCGAAACCGTGGAGCCGTCACTATGCACTGCATGTATTCTCCTCAACAAGGTTTCCTTACTGTAACCATATTGTTGAACATGCTCCCATGATGACTCTATACCCACCCAATCAATACTATGCACTGTCTTCACTCGTTTATAGTGCTCAATTTCTCGATTACACAAAGGACAGGTGTCATCATAGAAAACAATGTGAGGATTACTATTCAATTCAAATCATCCTTAAAAAATTATAGAGTTAACGTGACACGCAAACCATTGCTCTTATTGACCAGGCCAATATTCGCATTGTGCAGCTTCAAAATTGCACTCACTAGACTGAGGCCTAAACCTGCACCTTCACGAGAATGCTGCGGGTCATCACGATAAAATCGCTCAAATACTTTGCTGATAGATTCTACGGGAATTCCTAGGCCATTATCATCAATATGTACTTTACATCGATGCCCGTCCTGTACCATTTCAACATTAATTTTACCGTCTTTGGGAGTGAACTTGATCGCATTATCGAGCAAATTAGCCATCACTTGAAACATAAGATCACGATCGCCTGTATAGACACTCTCTACCGTTTTCATGCTTATCAACTGCCCTTTCTCAAAAGCGAGCGGCTCGTAGAAATCAACGGCATCCTTAATCAATGCTTGCAAATCAAATGCTTCAAATTTTAATTGCTGCCTTCCTGACTCAATACTTGAAAGACTCAACAAAGAGTTAAATGTTTTCAATAAGCCATCGACTTCACCAACTAATTTCTCGTCATCTCGATGATCTAGCTTATTCCTTAACCGTGCTAATGGTGTCCTTAAATCATGCGCCACAGTATCAGTAATATGCTGCACACCCGACATTAGCTTTTCAATTTTATCAAGCATGTTATTGAGCACAGTTGACAGGAAACTTAAATCATCCCAGCGAGAATCCACTTTCAAACGTTTTGTTAAATCACCCGTAGAAATAATTTCATCGGCTGTTTCAGCAATGCGATTAATTCTGGACACAACAAATATGCTGATCAAATAACTCGCCATGACTAGCAAGAACAAAGGAAGTATCCCTGCCACAACGAGCAGAATAATAATGTTTTTTAACTCATCACTATTTGGCTGAGAGTAAAAATATAACGCCACACTTAAAGACACTGCAGAAAACAACAATAGCAACAAAAAGAAGTTTGCCGCTTTAAAACTAGAACTTTTTTTATATTCTCTAATTACTTTCAATGATATACCCAGACCCACGTTTAGTTTTTATCAGATATTGCGGATCATCCTTATCAATTTTCTGCCTGAGACGACTGACATGAACATCTATGACATTTGTCTGCGGATCAAAGTGATAGTCCCAGACATATTCTAGCAACATAGTTCTTGTAACTACTTGCCCTTTATTTCTTAACAGATACTCCAACAATCTAAATTCAGTCGCTTGCAATGGAATTTCTTTACTACCACGGCATGCTTCACGTTTTAGCAGGTTAAGTTCAACATCACGCGCATGAAGTATTGTTTCTGACTCACTCGCTTGCTGGCTTCTACGATAAAGCGCTTCAATTCTTGCACTCAACTCAGAAAATGCAAATGGCTTAACGAGATAGTCATCACCACCAGCCCGCAATCCTTTAACTCGATCGTCAACCTCACCCAAAGCACTAAAAATAAGAATGGGGGTTGCGTTACCCGCCCCTCGTAACGTTTTTGTTATCGTTAATCCATCCACCTCAGGCAACATTCGATCAATTAACATCACATCATATTGTTCTGTCGTTGCGAGAAATAATCCGTCTTTACCATTTTTTGAGACATCCACCACGTGACCGTCTTCCGTCAACCCTTTAAAAAGATAGTCTAAAAGTTCTTGGTCATCCTCAACACATAAAATACGCATAATACTCAATCAACCGATCACAATTCGGCAGTCCATTTAGTTAGCTGCCATGATACTTAATACGCTAATAAACCCCTATTTATTCAACATTAAATTTTTTTAATCTTCAGTTAATTCAGCAATTAACTCGATTATGCCAGCATAATGTCGTGAACAAACAGGCAACCAAGCAATGAGATATTTTAATTTTGTTATTTTAACGCTCCTACTCGCTTTTGCTAGCAACATCCATGCTGAAATTAACATTCAGTTGCCTGAAATAGTGACAAACGAATGGCCGTTGTATGAAAAACAAGGCGAGGCAAAATTTAAAAAATTAGGCCTGCATATTTACGACGCTTCACTTTGGAAGCTCAGCAAAAATAAATCAGCAGAAAATCCTAACACAGTGACTGCATTATCAATTGTCTATGCGCGCAACATTAATGCCAATCGACTTCTGTCCAGTACACATAAAGAATGGAAGAGACTTGGATTTGCACAACAGTACCCAATAGATGCATGGTTGAGATCCCTAGAAGAGATATGGCCTGACATACAAAAGAATGACCTCTTAGTATTTATCTCCAACGAGGATGGAGACAATCAGTTCTACTCTGGAACCGAAATATTGGGCAGCGTCGACGACCCAAGATTTGCATCAGCATTTTTAGACATCTGGTTAAGCGAGAATGCGAAGTATCAAAAACATAGAAAGGAGCTGCTCGGTGAAATTCAATAATCTACTAGTTTTAATATTAGTTGCCGTATTGTGTTTTTCTTTACTAGCATGCAGTACATCAATAAAAGATTATGAAGAATCACAGCCCGAATTTGATTTGCAAACATTCTTCAGCGGTGAGCTAAAAGGTTGGGGTTTAGTCAAAAACTGGCAAGGTAAGGTTACACAACGATTCAGCGTTGATCTTAACGGCGAATGGCATGATACAAAAGGAACATTATATGAATTATTCAAGTATTCAGATGGCAGAACTCAAGAGCGCATCTGGCAGTTAGAACAAGTTGATAGAGACACAAGTATTGGGCGAGCAAATGACGTTGTTGGCGAAGCAATTGGTCAGCATGCTGGGTTCGCTTTTAACTGGACTTATCAACTCTTAATAGACACTGAGGACGGCAGACTTGAAGTTCAATTGGATGATTGGATCTATCAAATAGACAGCAATGCACTCGTTAGCGAAGCTCAAATCAAAAAATTTGGTATCAACGTAGGAGAAGTACTCGTATTTATTATCAAGCAGGACCAAACAAATGGATAACACTTTAATTACAGATTTCGTAGATAACATGAACTCACTATCAAGCACCAATATTAGCGACGTTCTCGAGAAGGTTTACACCAATGAAATTGAATTCATCGATCCAGTCAAAGGCATCACCGGTCTAGAAGAACTAACCCGTTACTTCGACAATCTTTACAAAAGCGTGAACCACTGTCATTTCACGATCAACAATTACATACCTCATGATAGACAACACTCCATTGAATGGGAAATGACGTTAAGACACAAAAGATTAGCCAACAATAAAGAAATTACCTTACCAGGCGCTTCATTTATCCGATTTCAAGACAACAAAGTGTGTTATCACCGAGATTACTATGACCTTGGCGCATTAATTTACGAAAGAATTCCAATCTTAGGCTCGGCAGTGAGGACAGTGCGCAATGCTTTCTAAAAAAATATCAAAACATTTCAGCAAGAAAGTTATTTGGATCACTGGGGCTTCTTCAGGAATTGGTCGAGCGCTAACAGTAACTCTCTCTCAGTTGAACTGCGATATATATATCACATCTCGATCTCAAGACAGTCTTGAGAAAACCAAACAACTTTGTCACAACCAAAGCAATATTCATATTGCCCCAGGCGACCTGACAAGCAAGCAAACGAATGAGTCTATTTGTGACACCATAAAAAACAAGCATGGTTACCTGGATATCGCAATTTTAAATGCGGGCACTTGTGAATATGTTGATATTAATGACTTTGATAGCGCCTTATTTCAACGTTTAATTGATAGTAACTACATGAGCATGATTTATGGCATAGAAGCATCACTACCTTTATTGAAAAAATCCAGTTATGCACATTTGGTTGGTATGAGCAGTACAGCGGCATACTTAGGACTTCCTCGCTCAGAAGCCTATGGCGCTACAAAAGCAGCAATACGCAATTTATTTCGAGCACTAAAAGTCAGTCTGTCACCTCACAACATCAATGTATCAACAATATGTCCTGGATTTGTAAAAACCGAACTCACAGACAAAAATGATTTCCCTATGCCATGTTTAGTTAGCGCTGAATATGCATCACTAGAAATACTCAAAGGCATGACCAAAAACTCACATGAAATTCATTTTCCTAAGCGATTTAGTTATGCATTAAAAGCCATTTCGTTACTACCTGACTTTATTCAATTCAGACTACTTAACAAGACAATACAAAAATCATGAAAATAGCAATTATCGGTGGTGGTATTTCTGGTTTAACCGCCGCTTACAAGTTACACCAAAAACATGATATCAGTGTATTCGAGAAGAACAGCTATGCAGGCGGCCATTCAAACACAATTAATGTTCAAGATGATGATCGCAAAATTGCCATTGATACTGGCTTTATCGTCCTCAACAACTGGACTTATCCAAATTTCGAAAACTTACTAAATAGACTAAAAGTAAAAACAGACGACTCTGAAATGAGCTTTTCAGTGAAATGTCAGCGCAGCAAATTTGAATGGTGTGGCAAAGGCATTCAAGGTTTAGCGCTCAACAAAAATAATTGGTATCGCGCCAAATCATATCAAATATTATTTGATTTTTTACGCTTCAATAAATTAGCTAAAATTTTAATCTCAGATAATAACTGTCAACTGACATTAGGTGAATTCTTAAACCATCATAAGTTCAGCCAAACTTTCATCAATTATTACATATTACCCATGGGGGCTGCTATTTGGTCCTCATCAACTGAAGATATTAACAATTACCCAGCACATAGCTTCTTAATGTTCTTCAACAACCATGGTTTACTCAATGTCAAAAATAGACCCCAATGGAAAACTATTAGTGGCGGCTCGCGACAGTATGTAAGAGCACTCACTCAAACGTTTTCGAAAAAAATACAGTTAAACGCTCAAATATCTAGAGTTGAACGGAAAAATTCTAAAATCATCATTCATCATCAATTCAAACCTAAAGAAATATTTGATCACGTAATATTTGCTTGCCATAGCGACCAAGCATTGGCCTTGCTTGCTAATCCCTCTGAAAATGAGCAACAAACCTTAAGCAATATACAATATCAAGACAATGAAGCTGTCCTTCACACAGACGAAAATCTCATGCCAGCCAACAAAAACTCATGGTCGTCTTGGAATTATTTGTTACCAACGGATATATCTAATAATGCCAAAGTCACTTATTACATGAACCGATTGCAGAATTTACAAACTCATAAAAATTTCTTCGTAACACTAAATTTGACCGATTACATTGATCAAAAGAAAATAATACGGACAATCAAGTACCAACACCCAGTGTTTAATCAAGCAGCAATTGACGCACAAAAAAACTTTAAATTATTAAACGG
>JBGCFN010000013.1:0-15965 GCA_045106935.1 Gammaproteobacteria bacterium
CTGACTTTAATTGGATTTATTATTTTACTTGGTCTGGTCGTCAACAATGCTATTTTACTTGTCTACCAAGCACGCAACTCAGAGCGCGAAGGACTTGATCGCACTGATGCTATAAAAAATGCTGTACGTACACGTATTCGACCTATCCTAATGAGCACATCAACGACTGTGTTTGGCATGCTGCCTTTAGTAGTATTCGCAGGTGCTGGCGCAGAACTTTATCGAGGACTCGCCGCCGTGATTGTTGGCGGAATGATAGTTAGTACATTCTTCACATTAGTGCTTATCCCTAGCTTATTGCAATTCAACCTAAAAAATAAAACCAGCTAATATTTAATCACCTTACCATTAGTATCAGTCACTCCATACGTACAGAGCTGCTATTCAATTGCTACAAATTCAGTTCTTTACCCATGATAGTTATAGCAAGCATCCTCTTAATTCACTCATGTTTCACCTATATACTTACAAGGTTGTTTTGTTTACTATATTTCTAATATAAAAATAGTGGTCACTTAGCCGTATAACTTATGAACTAACAACCACATTTAGTCTTATAAAATATTAAGGGAAGTCATATATGCTTATATGTAAAGGTCGTTTTCTTTTATTCAAATTGTTTTTAGTGACAATCATATTGGCATGTTTTTCTCTACCGGCTCAATCTGCATTGATATCTATAGGGACTGGCGACCTTAATGTAGTGGGCTCTAGCGTCCCTGAAACAAACAGAGATGAAGACAATCTCGTCAATGGCTCAGGTGTTGGCTTGGTAGGAGATAAGATTGTTTCCACCACCACGCAACCCAATGGAAATAACTGGAACACTTTGACTGAGTCTGCCGATATCACGTTTGATTTGGGCGCTGTTTACAATATCGACTTTATCCATATATGGAATTTTAATGATGGCTTTGGTAATAGTGATTTCGGACCAGAATCATTTAAGTTACTCGTCTCCAGTGTTGGTTCCAATGCTCAAAATGCTGATTTCTCTGGTGTATCGATAATTCCAACCTTGTCTATTCTGCATGCACCGGGACAGATTGGTTATTTTGGCGCAAATTATCGCTTTAACGGAAATTCAGAATCAGATATACCGACTGAGTTAGGAGGAGATGAACTTTATAATCTGTCATTCCTTCAACTGAAAGGGCGATTTGTTCGTCTAGCCGACCTGGATGGCGCACTTAAAAGTTTTGGTGGCAGAGCCGGCTTATCTGAGATTCGTTTTTACGGCACACCTGTACCATTGCCGGCGGCTGTTTGGTTACTAGGCTCTACTCTGTTAGGTTTATTTTTTGTTGGTCGCAAAACAAAGAAATAAAAATGATTGTATAAGTATAAGCCACCCCTCTTAGATCCCATGTATCGCAGACAATATATGGTTAACCAATTGTTTGTGGTGCGTTACCTTAATTTTTAATAATTTATTTTCTCTTGATTAGACATCACTGAATTTTTTAAATATCCAGTGACGCACATAAGTATGCGCATCTTCATGCTTAGTCAGTATGTTATTATACCAGGCAGGTTAATCCACTCAGCCTATGTATATTTAAAACAAATTTCACAAGGGTACCTATGAATAAATTAATTTACGGACTACTTATCGCTTTCTTGCTGAGCTTTTTTTCTACATTCGCTTATGCAGATGAAAATTGTGAGATGCCTCCCGGCATTGATGATGATGAAATTTATTGGATTCACTTTAAAAATGAATCAAAGATGTATCGCTATAAAATATTAGAAATTGAAGACTGTTGGGTCCAAATTTGGAAGGAAACAGGCAACCACTATTGGTACCGTATAGATAATATTATGGTAATGACTTCTGATCCTGAAGAAGAGAAATAACTGAATAGTTTTAGCCATAAAAAACCGGCCTAGACATTCCGTGCTAGGCCGGTTAGCTATCTAGGAATTACCTAGTAATTGATTGCACGTGGCAGTGCTTTAGCTTGAGTGACCCAATCTTCCACTTGTGAGGCTGAAGGCACTTGTCTCACTAGATTTTTCTCTTCGTTCACACTCGCCATTTTTTCATGCAAGTTAGCGGCGTTACGTTGTGCGAGTTCAGGCACAGTATCTACACCTGCGCATTCAAGTAGATCTGCATACTGTGTGCTTACACCTTTAATGCGTGCAAGGTCAGCACGGTTGACCCAATTCAAGACTAATTTTTCACTAATATCACATTTTGATGCGATGTCTTGGCGGCCTTTTTTCTCTGCTCCTGCTTCTAATAATTGTTCAATTGAAGAGATTCCGCCTTCTTCCAACTTCTTAGAATAAACTTCTCCAATACCTTCAATCTCTGCTAACTTTGTCATGTAGACCCCTCATTTAATTAGATTTATTTAGTTGAGTAGAATATAAACATTAAAATGTATACGCCATGTATGACTAATTCATTGCGTTATGAGTTCACTTTATTTTTATACTGTTTTTGAGTCAACGGCTATTTGTCGTTGATTAACATGTCGCGCAAATGGGCGAAGCGTTTTTTAGCTTCATCATCCACACGCGGGTAGTGCATATTCAGCGAATCCATGGTTTCAGCAATAATTTTTGCAACGGTGTAGCGCATATACGGTTTGTTGTCAGCAGGTATTGAGTACCAAGGAGCATATGAACGAGAAGTTTCGCTAAGCGCTATTTCATACGCTTTCATATAGTCATCCCAATGTCCGCGTTCTTTTATATCAGATTCTGAAAATTTCCAATTCTTTTCAGGTTCATCAATACGACTTAGAAATCGATTACATTGCTCTTCTTTAGAAACATTTAACCAGAACTTGATCACTACCGTGCCATTATGCGCCAAATGTTCTTCAAAGTTACGTATAGATTCATAGCGCTGATTCCAGATGTCTTTTTCATTGGGTTTGTCTGGTAATTTTTGGAAGTTTAGAATTTCAGGGTGCACACGCACCACCAGCACTTCTTCATAATAACTTCGATTGAAAATGCCAATACGGCCACGTTCAGGCAGACTCTTTGTTGTACGCCACAAGTAATCATGGTCTAGCTCTTGGTCAGAAGGTTTTTTAAATGAATGCACTTGGCACCCGGCAGGATTGACTCCAGTTAACACATGGCGAATAGTGCTGTCTTTTCCGGCGGCATCCATCGCTTGAAAGACAAGCAGTATTGAATGACTGTCATGAGCATACATAATTCGTTGCAGATCATGTATTTTCTCGGTTTGTTTTTTTAACTTCTTTTTATATTCTTTATCATCAAGTTGCTTCTCATCAATACTCGTGATGGTATTGTTTACTTTAAAAGAACCATCAAATGGTACTAAGTATGGATGATCAATTGCTTTAAACATGTTATCGCTCTCTTAATTGGCGGCCACAGTTTTATTACCCTTGGCGACCCAACCTAAAATTCCACCCTGGACGTTATATACATGTTGAAAACCATGTTCTTTAATTAGAAATTCGCCAACTGCAGCACTGCGCCGACCTGAACGGCAAATAATCGCTACCTGATCTCCCGGCTTTATATGCTTAGATGCTTGTTGCATCCACTCCTGTGCATGCGCATTACGTTTCTCATCAAAAAACATAATCGGAATACTGCCTTTCACTATGCCCGTTTGTTTCCACTCGCCTGGCGTTCTTACATCTATCACCGTGACACCTGAAGCCATTAATTTTTCAAGCCCCTGCGCATCGACTTCACCTAATTCCGCTGTGCATGCAGTTTGTGAAAATACAATCCCAATAATGATTAACCATTTTTTTAGGTTTAACATAATTATTGCCCTCCTAATATAGATTCATTTTTTAGCTAACATTGTTTATCTAGAAAAGTACGCAATCTATTTTTTTTCGCTTCTACACGGCTTTCATCGATATATACGCGCTTACCATTTTCGTCTAGATCATAATACAAAATGCCACCTTGATTCATATCATACAAGTCAGCTCTGACAGTATTACATTTAGATATTAATGCCGCCTTCTCTTGTTTTGCTTGTATTCGTTTTTCTTTGCGCTCTAATCTTTCTGATTGCAAATAATCAGAATATCTCTGCTGCCTCTCTTGCAGAGTCTGACTGTTATCCTGCTGATTATCAGCCGAGTCATTATTGTTTCCTTTAAGTTTCAATTTCTCCGCACCTTTATAGGGTGGAAACTGAGTGAACTGACTACGCCCATTCTCATCAATCACTTTGTACACATCCTCAGCTTGCAAGCCTGAAGCGCAGATCAAACTGAAAATTAAGGCGCACCTAACGATCATACTGTATCGCAAAATAATCAGCTAAAAATTCTGGAAAATGCTTAGTATCACTATCTTCCAATTGCTTTTGTTCGCGCAAACTAATCTCTACTGCCTTTGAAATTTCATTTGAAGTTTGTTTACATTTTTCACTGCCCGCATAAAATTGACAGTACTGCTTACCTAATGTCTCGATATATTGATAATACGATAGATTATTATCACGCATCGCACTGAGTATTCTTGCCGAGAACGTTTCTTCTACTGACTCTACAGATATATAAAATTGGCTAACGGCTTGTGAGAATAATTGGTTGCCTGTATTTTTATCCATACACTCGGCTATATGCGATAAGCCAGTAAATATATCTTTGCACCACTCCTTTAACGAAATACTTTTACCTTTTTTTCGCAAATGCAGATCAGGATTGCGGCCATGGTGAGAAACTTCATAAGCATTAATATCAATTTCTTCACGCTCTTTACGGTCAATGATGCTTTCATCACCTAATAGACAATATACAAACAACACTTCGATAAACCTGAGTTGCTCTATGCTCACACCAAATGGTGAAAATGGATTTAAATCTAATGAACGTATTTCTACATACTGCACACCTCTGTCCAGTAACGCATGAGTTGGCTTTTCATTTCTGCGTGCAACTTGCTTAGGTCGCACAGTGCTGTAGTACTCATTTTCTATTTGCAAGATATTGGCATTTAATTGCCGATACTCACCGTCCACTTGCACACCGATGTCCTCATAAGGTGCATAGGGCTTTTCAATTGCTCGCGTTAAACAGGTGACGTATTCCGACAAATTGTCATAGCACGCTTTAATCCCAATTTCATTTTCACGGTGATTAGTGTACCCAATATCGCCCAGACGCAAAGAAGTGGCATGTTGTGCATAGAGAGTATTTTCATCCCAGCGCTGCAAATCTTTCACCCCTTGATGGCTAAAGCTTTTGTCTACCGCGGGTGATGCGCCAAACAAATAAGGCACCAACCATCCGACGCGCTGTAAATTTCGAATGAGCTTGAAATACTGCTCATTAACGAAGTCTTGTGGGGAGTTTTTATCTTTGAGTGAATGTTGCCAACTTGGCCAAAATTCTTCTGGCATCGATAAATTGACATGAATACCTGAAATTACTTGCATCACTTTACCGTAGCGATAGCCTAATCCTCGACGGTATACATTTTTCATTTTCCCCAGATTGCTAGAGCCATATTCTGCAATTCGAATACTGTCCTCGCCATTCAATTTACATGGCATGCTGGCTGGCCATAAACACTCTTTGCCAATATTAGGATATACAAAGCGATGTATTTGACTCAAAAATTCAATCGCTTGCTCTGCCGTCTCTTGCGGAGGTGTAACAAATTCTAGTAACGCCTCTGAATAATCCGTGGTGATAAAGGGATGCATCAAAGCTGACCCTAGCGCTAATGGATGATCAGTATTTGCAATCATGCCTTTTTTATCAGTGCGTAAAGATTCTTTTTCTATGCCAACCTTACCGATACGAAGCGTAGACTCCATATTCGTTTGATTAATTAAATTTAGATTTTTTTCAATCGATTGACGCATGATAAGACGGATGATTATTGTTAGCAGATGATTAATTAATGATGGCTTTGTTACACTAAGCTGATGTTTAAGCTTAGATTATATCAAAGCGTGCCCTATAGTTGCCCTTATATTCCCATCAATAGTGCGCAACATCATACGACTGAGCCCAGCGCAGTCTTATCTAGCAGCCTTTACAGTGAATTAATTAATATTGGGTTTAGACGTGCGGGCAACCGTATACATCGCCCTAACTGCCTTAACTGCAGTCAATGTGTTTCATTACGTATTCCCGTGAGTGATTTTCGCCCAAATCGTGGCCAACGTCGCGTGTTGGCAAAAAACAGCAACCTTAGCATCGATGTGGTCATTAATCCTGATTACTCACAATACTTATCCCTATATGAAACCTATATTAATCATAGGCATCCTGAATCTGAGAGCATGAAGGAAGTTTCCGCTACCTTTGAAGATTTTTTATTCAGCCCATGGTCGAAAACATTCTCAATTGAATTTCGTTTACCTTCTGAGCAACTTGTGTGTGTCGCGATATGTGACCCTTTGATTCAAGGCTGGTCAGCCGTGTACACATTTTATGCGCCTGACTATTCTCATCTTAGCCTCGGCACATTCTCTATTCTTAAACAAATAGAGTTATTAAACCTACGTGGCTTAGAGTTTTTATATTTAGGGTATTGGATCAATGACTGCGATAAAATGAGTTATAAAACACAATTCAAACCTTGCGAAGGGTTTACTAACGATCAATGGATAGCATTACATGAGTAACGAAAAAACATTTGGCGCCGGCTTTGATGATTTAGCTGACACTAGTCACTTAAAGAACATCACTTTTATTAACCGAGACACTGATCAGTCATTCAGCTTAGAAAATATTCCCGGCAAACAAGCCTCAGTGAAAATTCTGTATTCCATCGCGCAAACCAATCACTCGCAAATTAACAGAAGTGTCGCTCGCACCGGTATTGCTTTATTTGGCGATTACGCCCAAGAAGAAGAACAGCAACCCAACTCACACCCCAACATTCGTTTTTTAATGAATATCATGACTAACGATGAAGAATGGCTTGTTAACGCAGAATAGTCAAAACTACCTCTAACTATTAGACAATCACTTTATTCCAATCAAATGCAGGGCCAGGATCTGTCTTACGTCCTGGGGCAATATCACTATGTCCGGCGATGTTACCTTTATGTAACGATGAGTACGCCATCCGTAAACTTTGAATCACAGAATTAAGCACCGCGTATTGTTTTTGCGTATATTCAATTTCATCAGCACCCTCTAACTCAATACCAATAGAGAAATCATTACAGGTTTCTCGCCCTTCAAAACATGATTTCCCTGCGTGCCACGCACGCTTATTAAACGGCACGAATTGAATTAATTTTCCCGAACGCTCAATAAATAAATGACTCGACACTTCCATGCCTTTAATTTCTTCAAAATAAGGATGAACGCTTGGGTCGAGTTTATTTTGGAACAAATCTTTAACATAACTACCGCCAAACTCATTGGGCGGCAGACTAATGTTATGCACAACAAGTAAATCAATGTCTATATCATCAGGACGCTCATCGTAATTCGGTGATTCGATGAATTCAGCACCGACGATGACATGGGATTTAGGATCTATTCGCATAGGAGTAGTTTAACTTAATTAATCAAATTATTTCACGCAAGCACTTATTTTTACTTGAGTTATTTACTTTCAGGCAGAGCAGAATAATCACTTGTTCATTACTTGTTTAAGGTTCGAACAGTAAGTTCGTTGCTTATAACTAGACTAGAAACATCATAATCTGCTAAAAGTGTTAATAATTAAAGCTATCAGAGACTACTTATGGAGCTCAACCTTGATACGGGACGCCTCATTGTGTTTATCGGCGGCCTGTTAATCTTTGCAATTCTTGAGTCACTTTTTGCAAAAAGAAGCTGGGATAAGCTGCGCGTGAAAAGATTTGCGTTCCATGCTGGCGTCGCCACATTTAATACTGTGCTTATCCGCATGTTTATTTACGTCCCCATGTTGTTGTGGATTGTTTATGTCGAAGAAGAAGGCTGGGGTTTATCACGTTGGTTAGGTTTACATGGCATTTCTGAAATTATTATTTCTTTGATTGTATTAGATGCATTTGATTACTTTTGGCATCGCGCCAATCATCGCATTGGTTTTTTATGGCGCTTCCATAAAGCTCACCATGCCGATACACATATGGATGTATCCACTGCTCTTCGCTTTCACCCGGGCGAACTGATAATCTCATCCTTAATCAAAGCCACATGGATTGTTATATGGGGCCCAACGGTGATTGCTTGGTTTGTATTTGAAGCCCTAGTTAGTCTTAGCGCTCAGTTTCATCATAGCAACTTCGACTTTCCAAACAAACTCGAAAAAATGCTGTCACCGATTATTGTCACACCACGCTTTCATGCCTCACACCATGCAGTAGATAGAAACTTTGGTGATGCAAACTTTTCAACCATTTTTAGCATTTGGGATAGGATTTTTATTTCATACCAAAAACCAGCATTAGGAGGAAGCACCACATTAACAAAGGACTCTATAGGTTTACCTGAAAATCGCTCACAAGCATTTTCAGTGATAGCCTGGATTACAGAACCTTTTACCACACGTAATTTACACTTGGGCAACCAATCATCTAACAACTCTTAACGTTAACTCTTAAACCAAAGAGGGGAATTCATATGAAAATTTTTGCACTAGCATTATTACTCTTACCTTTATCTTTATTCGCAGGCGACCATGCTGGCAAGAAAGCTGAGCATGCAGGCAAAGAAGCAGAGCACGCAGGTAAAGCCGCCGAACATGCGGGTAAAGAAGCAGAGCACGCAGGTAAAGCCGCCGAACATGCAGGCAAAGAAGCAGAGCACGCAGGTAAAGCCGCCGAACATGCAGGCAAAGAAGCAGAGCACGCAGGCGAAGCCGCAGAAAACTAATCTAACTTTGATTTAAAGGTAACTATATGCAACTCCTCATTCAAATTAATACAAAGATAGTTTTTATCTTATTTCTATTTTGGGGAGTTTCATCATTTGCTAATGAGGCGAATACGACTGACAACCCACCCGTGAAAAAATATTATGTGCATGATATTAAAAATGCCATGACTGATCACATAGCTAACAGCGTCGATAAGAATGGTGTATTTACCATAGAAGATGATAAAACCGGTGAAACCTTATCTTTAAAATTTGTAAAAATTCACGACCCCGTACGCGTTATTGATGGCCGCACTTATTTCGCTTGCACTGACTTTCATGTCGTCGGCAACAAAAAGAAACTCTATGACTTAGACTTTTGGATGAGCCCTGTGGACGGCAAACTAAAAATCTTCAAAACTAAAATTCACAAAGAGCCACGAAAATCATTAATCTACGGCTGGTACAAACAACCGCGCTATACCTTTGTTGACGACAAGATCGTAGAACTTTACTAAACTTCTCCCATACTTTTTCTTTACCTGCTCTTCAAGCTCTCTCACTCACAACAAGCACTTGCTGTTGAGATGTAACGAGATGCTTATAGTGCGCCTTGAGTAACTCAAAAGCACTTATTCATAACACCCGCACAAACTCAAACTTTCAGTAAATTAGTCGGGCATAAAAAAAGCCTCGCAATGCGAGGCTTTTTGTTTAAAGCTTGGGAAGCTTGATGCGTTACATCATGCCGCCCATTCCACCCATGCCACCCATGTCTGGTGCGCCCATCGCTGGTGCATCATTCTGAGGTAGCTCAGCTACCATGGCTTGAGTTGTAATCATAAGACCAGCAATTGATCCTGCGTTTTGAAGTGCAGAACGAGTAACCTTAGTTGGATCAAGAATACCCATTTCAATCATGTCGCCGTACTCACCTGAAGCTGCGTTGTAACCGAAGTTACCGTCACCTTCATCAACTTTAGCAAGCACAACTGATGCTTCGTCACCTGCGTTAGTAGTGATTTGACGTAGTGGCTCTTCCATTGCACGACGTGCAATGTTCACGCCTGCAGTTTGGTCGTCGTTGTCACCAGTTAAGTCAGCAAGTGCTTTACGTGCACGGATAAGTGCAACACCGCCACCAGGCACAACGCCTTCTTCTACTGCTGCGCGTGTTGCGTGTAACGCATCTTCAACACGGGCTTTCTTTTCTTTCATTTCAACTTCTGTAGCAGCACCAACTTTAATCACTGCAACACCGCCAGCTAACTTAGCCATGCGCTCTTGAAGTTTTTCTTTGTCGTAGTCTGACGTTGCTTCTTCAATCTGTGCACGAATTTGATCTACGCGTGCTTTGATTGCATCAGCTTGACCTGCACCATCAACGATCGTTGTATTTTCTTTAGTGATCTGTATACGCTTAGCTGTACCTAGATCTTCTAGTGTTGCTTTCTCTAGAGACAAACCAACTTCTTCAGCAATTACTGTACCGCCAGTAAGAATGGCGATGTCTTCTAACATTGCTTTACGACGATCACCAAAGCCTGGTGCTTTAACAGCAGCGACTTTAACGATACCGCGAATAGTGTTCACTACTAATGTTGCTAGTGCTTCGCCTTCAACATCTTCTGCAATGATCATTAAAGGGCGACCTGCTTTTGCAACGCCTTCTAATAATGGAAGAAGATCACGAATGTTTGATACTTTCTTGTCATGTAACAAGATGAACGGGTCATCCATATCACATGTCATGCTGTCTTGGTTATTGACAAAGTAAGGAGAAAGATAGCCACGATCGAATTGCATACCTTCAACTACGTCTAACTCATTCTCTAATGCATTACCTTCTTCAACAGTAATTACACCTTCTTTACCGACTTTGTCCATAGACTCAGCGATGATGTCACCAATTGAGGTATCAGAGTTAGCAGAGATGCTGCCAACTTGCGCAATAGACTTGTTATCTGAACAAGGTACTGATGCTGTTTTTAATGCTTCTACTGCAGTGGTGACTGCTTTATCAATACCACGCTTAAGATCCATTGGGTTCATGCCAGCAGCTACTGCCTTCATACCTTCACGCACAATTGACTGTGCAAGCACTGTGGCTGTTGTGGTTCCGTCACCAGCCACATCAGATGTTTGTGAAGCTACTTCTTTCACCATCTGTGCGCCCATGTTCTCAAGCTTATCTTCTAATTCAATTTCTTTAGCTACTGATACGCCATCTTTTGTGACGGTAGGCGCCCCAAATGATTTGTCTAATACAACGTTGCGACCTTTTGGTCCTAATGTTGCTTTTACTGCGTTAGCTAAGATGTTCACACCATTGACCATACGGGCTCTGGCGTCATCTCCAAAAATTACTTCTTTTGCACTCATAACGTTTACCTTCGCTTAAATTTTATTTAATTCAAATAATTCTGATTAGACTATTAGCCTTCAATGACAGCCATGATGTCGTCTTCACGCATCACTAATAAATCGTCACCGTCTACTTTCACTTCTGTTCCAGAATATTTTCCGAACAGCACGGTATCGCCGACTTTGACGTCAAGTGCTTGCACTTTGCCGCTATCGTTTGCTTTGCCGTTTCCTACAGCAAGGACTTCACCTTTAATGGGTTTTTCTGTTGCTGAATCAGGAATGACAATCCCACCAGGACTGGTGCGTTCTTCTTCCATTCGTTTAACTACTACACGGTCGTGTAAAGGACGTAAATTCATGCCGACTTTCTCCTGACAATTAATAAACTTAAAATTCTTTGTAAATTCATAGAGTTGCTATATTTGTTAGCACTCTATTCGAATGAGTGCCAATGATACGGTTCGGCCTAGCGTTGTCAAGGCACAAATCGCTATCTATCCTGATCATCTGACTTTTTATCGTTTTCGATAAACTCACCTTCGATCACATTGGGATCGCGAGGTCTGGTCTGGCTAGTATTAGTAAAACCACTTGAGCTCACCGTCATGTTCTTGATTACCCAGGCAATAATAGTTTGCCGAGTGAAAGGAATTAGACACAGGAAGCCAATCGTATCGGTGAGAAATCCTGGCGTGAGCAATAAGGCACCGCCAAAAATTAGCGCCACCCCTTCCAACATGGTCGTAGCGGGCAATTGACCCGTGCTGACTTCTTGCTGAAATTTAGCCATGGTGCTGAAACCCTGTGCACGCAACAGTGACACACCGATCAATGCGGTCACTATAATCAACAAAACCGTTGGCAGCGCACCGATCAGCCCACCCAGTTTTATGAATAAATAGATTTCGATCAGCGGGACACCAATAAAAAATGCCGCGACAATAGGAAACCCTCGCATTTAGCGTTGACTAGTGTTTATAACCATTACCCCTATATAGTGACGACCTGGCCACTTTACAATGACCCAGGAAAAATAATTTCTAAAAAGACATGCCTACAATAAATGATCAGACAATGCTGTTAGTCATGACCACAATCACGGACATCGATAAGGGAAAATTGCTCGCCCGTCAGATAATTGAGAAACAACTGGCCGCCTGTTGCAACATAGTGCCTGGAATCACGTCTATTTATCGTTGGAAGAATGAACTGTGTGAAGACCAAGAGTGTCTAGTAGTAATGAAAACCACCGAAACCCGGTATATACAGTTAAGTAAGTTTATTAAGCAGCAACATCCTTACGACACCCCGGAATTAATTGCTTTACCCGTCACACATAGCACACAAGAGTATTTATCATGGGTCACCAAAGAAACCAGTTAATCAACCAAGCACTCTGGGCTTGTTTACTAGCCTTACTAGTCAGCCTATCGAGTTTATCGTTTGCCGCAGGAAGCCCGTTTGGTGACAACAGTGAAGATGAAGAATTTCTGACTGTTGATGAAGCATTTCAGCTAACCGCCACAGGTAAATCAGCCAATGAAATTAAGTTATTTTGGAATGTTGCGGATGGTTATTACTTATATAGAAAGCGTATAAGTGTCAGCAGTGATAATGCCAATGTATCGATTGGCGAATTAAATTTGCCTGATGGCAAAAATCAGTACGACGAATTTTTCGGCGATGTTGAGATATATGAACATAGCTTAGATCTCAGTGTCCCCATTACTACCAACGCCAGCTCAGTTGAGTTAATTGTTGGTTATCAAGGCTGCGCGCACGCCGGGCTCTGTTATCCACCAGTGAAAAAGACTTTCACCGTCGCATTGCCAGGGCACGCTAACCAATCAATAGACAACGCCACTGAGTCTGCCCAGACGAATGAACCTTCAAATGAAGAAGACAGTATTTTGGCTGACCTTCAAAACGCGAACCCTCTGGTGGCCATATTACTTAGTTTAGGATTCGGTATTCTGGTGGCCTTTACTGCCTGCATGTACCCAATGATTCCCATATTGACGTCTCTCATTATGGGGCAAGGTGAGAAAATCACGACGTTCAAAGCATTTAGCTTATCCCTAAGTTATACCCAAGGGATCGCCATTACGTTTGGTATTCTTGGCGCGATCATGGCGGTGATTGGTGAAGCACTGGGCATCCAAGGCAGTCTACAAACCCCATGGATATTAATTCCATCGGCGTTGCTGTTTATCGGCTTGGCCATGTCTATGTTTGGTTTCTATGAGATTCAAGTGCCAAGCGCACTCCAGAGCAAATTAAACGAAAAAAGTAATCAACAAAAAGGTGGCTCCTTATTTGGCGTGGGCCTAATGGGTGTGCTTTCTGCATTAATCGTGGGCCCATGTGGCGGACCCGTGTTACTGGCCGTACTTGCCTTTGCAGCACAGTCTCAAAACCCACTCGCGGGATTCTTATATCTATGGGTATTCGGCACAGGTATGGGCTTACCACTACTTATTATGGGTTCTGGCGGTGGTGCATTATTACCCAAAGCCGGTACTTGGATGGATCTCGTCAAAGCGACAGGCGGCGTCATTATGATTGCCCTAGCAATTAGTTTCTTAGAACGCCTCAGCCCAACCTATATCTCTACTGAAGTCATTATGTTGATGTGGGGAAGTTTGTTAATTATCGTGGCTATCTACCTAGGTGCTTTACAATCTCTACCAGAAGCCAGCAGCGGCTGGCGTAAATTATGGAAAGGGCTTGGCGTTGTTTTATTGATTTATGGTGCGATGTTCCTTATCGGCTTAGCCAGTGGCGGCAAAGATACGCTTAAACCTTTAACCGGTGTCATCAGCGCCGGCCACCAGCAAAGCTCTTCACATCATGAAGCCTTTACGCGGATTAAATCTATTGAGGATTTAGATAGAGAATTGGCGTCAGCCAAAGCTGCAGGGAAACCCGTCATGCTAGATTTCTATGCAGACTGGTGTGCCTACTGCAAAACTATGGAAAAGAAAGTCTTTCCTGATCCTGCGGTTGTCGCAGCACTTCAAGGTGTCGTCCTGTTACAGGCTGACATCACCGTGCAAGATGCCACAGACAAAGCCTTGGCCAGCCATCTAAAGATGCCAGCACCGCCCGCATTGTATTTTTGGGATGCACAGGGAAATGAACTCAGAAGTAGCAAGCTCACCGGTAGTGTCACCGCAGATCAGCTGGCTAATCATCTAAATACGATTTTCTAAACACAATCTTCCAGTAAGCTGAGTAAACAGCTAGCGAGCACCCATAAATCCCACTGGTAATTTCCAATCTTGTAGCAATCATCTTGTATTTTGCTGCTAATTTCGCCTATCTTGCATAATAATAGACAGCTTGGTGCTTTTGCGGCACAATGCTCGCCTGAATTAAAATACTAATTAAACCAAGCATTCATTCTTTTTCATGAGCAAGATCCTACTTTTAAATGGTCCCAATTTAAATTTATTGGGGTCCAGAGAACCTGAAGTATATGGCCATGACACATTAGACATGGTCGTTGAGTCAGCGTCTGCTCATGCGAAATCTCTTGGGCATGAACTCATTCATTGCCAGAGTAATGCTGAACACGAGTTGATTAATCAACTGCATGCAGCAAAACAAGACAATATAGAATTCATTGTCATTAACCCTGGCGCATTTACACACACAAGCATTGCCTTAAGGGATGCTTTTTTAGGTGTCGCAATTCCTTTCATAGAAATTCATATTTCCAATGTGTTTGCGCGTGAAGAGTTTCGACAAGTGTCTTTCTTATCAGATATTGCAGTGGGAATTATTTCAGGCATGGGTATTCACGGATACCAGCTTGCTATCAGCGCTGCGCACAACCAGTTAACTAAATAAAAGAACTAAGCACATGGATATACGAAAAGTAAAAAAACTTATTGAGTTGCTAGAGGAATCTGGCATTGCCGAGATAGAAATTAAAGAAGGCGAAGAGTCTGTACGCATTAGTCGTCACAGCGCCAACGCACCAGCGATGCCTATGCAATATGCTGCCGCGCCTGCACCATTACCAGCTGCTGCTCCTGCCGCCGTGGAAAGTGCGAGCGCAGAATCGCCATCAGTGGTCAGTGGTCATCAAGTCACATCACCCATGGTAGGTACTTTTTATGAAGCTTCATCCCCAGGCGCGACTCCTTTTACTGAAGTCGGCAAACAAGTAAAAGAAGGTGAAGTGCTTTGTATTATTGAAGCCATGAAAATGCTGAATCAAATTGAAAGCGACAAGTCAGGCACTGTTAAAGCAGTGCTTGCTGAGAATGGTCAACCAGTTGAATTTGGCCAACCTCTTTTTGTCATTGAATAAGAACGTTAACGACAACTTGTCATTAGAATTAATTGGATAACTCGATGCTTTCCCTGTTGCAACGCATCACATTAAGAAGAATCACTGAATCATGTTAGAAAAAGTTGTTATCGCCAATCGCGGTGAAATTGCCTTACGCATATTGCGCGCATGTCGCGAACTTGGAATTAAAACCGTTGCAGTGCATTCCACTGTTGACCGCGAATTAAAACACGTCAAGCTTGCAGATGAGTCTGTTTGTATTGGCCCACCACCTTCGACAGAAAGTTATCTAAACATCCCCGCGATTATCAATGCTGCAGAATTAACAGATGCATCTGCCATACACCCAGGCTATGGATTTTTATCTGAAAACGATGACTTTGCAGAACGTGTTGAATCAAGCGGCTTCGTATTCATTGGCCCAACAGCCGACACCATTCGCCGCATGGGCGATAAAATTTCTGCAAAGAACGCGATGCAAGAAGCCGGTGTGCCTTGTGTACCAGGCTCAGCTGAACCTTTAA
>JBGCFN010000014.1:0-76522 GCA_045106935.1 Gammaproteobacteria bacterium
TAAGTCATACTCAATGCCGGTACCCACATCAGCTATCCAAGTGCCTGCATAGAAGCCGGCATATTCAATATCCAATCCGCCATTACCAACACCAGAGTCTTGGAAGATACCGCGGAAGATATAGTCAGATAATATTCCTGCATTTCCAGTCACAATTGCATCATCAGCCATTGATGTGGTTGGCGTTAAAATTATAGATGATGCCACGGCAGCGCATCCTAATAAGCTAGTAATTTTCTTTTCCATAGACTATTTCTCCATAAATATGATCTGTTCTAGTGCGTAATTAAGTTCCTATTACATTACGGCTACTCTGACGTTTACTTTAATAAAAAATATAATGTACATAATTTGTACAAGCATAATGATGGTTATATGGATAAAAGGTAAGAATTGAGAAGAATTACTGTCGAACCAGTTTTAAAGAATTTCTGATTTTGGCCGTTAAGTGTACGAAATGTATTTATAACTATAATTATATAATCCCATGAAAAATATGAAGCTTAGTACAAAAATTACGATGTCAATGTTAGTGGTTGGCATCTTGCCATTATTGATAGCTGGTATCGTTGTTTTGAATACAATGTCTAATTCATTGAAAAGTTCTACCTATAGTCAATTAGAATCAATGCGTTTGAATAAGGCTCAACAAATTGAAGACTATTTTTCAAATATTGAAAATCAGCTAACTACATTGTCAAATAATGTGATGACAAAGGAAGCGATTAACGCTTTCAATTATTCTTTTTTTGCGGATACAGATAAATTCTTAGGTGATTCTTTAAATAATTATAAAGAATCAGTTGAATCATATTATAAAGAGCAATTTGCTAAAAATTATCAGGTCGTTAATGGCGAAAGTGTCGATTACACAAGCGTCATCCCAACTTCTGAATACGCTATATTTCATCAATACAATTATATTTCAAATTCAGAATTTAACTTGGGCGAAAAAGATAAACTGAATAACTCTAATAATTCACCCATATATGATAATGCACATGAAAAATATCATTCTACTTTTAAAGAATTCCAACATAAATTTGGTTATTACGATGTATTTTTAGTTGAACCAGATAATGGGTATATTGTTTATTCAGTATTTAAAGAATTAGATTATGCGACTAGTCTTATTGATGGGCCCTATAGTAGCAGCGGTATAGCTAAAGCGTTCAAAGCAGCAATGAAAATTAATGAGAGTAATGTGGTTGTTGCAGAAGATTACTCACCTTATATACCTTCATATAATGCACCTGCATCATTTATGGCCTCACCAATTTATGATGGAGAAAACCTGTTAGGTGTCTTAATTTTCCAAATGCCGGTCGATAATATTAATTCAGTGACAAATACGATTGATGGTCTGGGCGACACTGGACAAATAACACTGCTAGGTGGCGATAAATTAATGCGTAATCAATCAAGGCTGATTGAAAGCTCTACCTTGTTAACAACGAAAGTCGATAATGATTTAGTGCGAAAAGCATTTTCTGGTGAAAGCGGTGTTAACGAATATATTGACGAAAATGGCCAAAGTGTTTTATCTGCTTATGCACCATTAAATTTGAATACTTATGATTGGGTGATACAAGCCTCTATTAATAAAGATGAAGCGTTTATAGCCATGGCGTCACTTAAAACCAAGTTGATGCAACTTGCGCTGGGTTTGATAGTTTTAGTATCTGTTTTGGCATTTTTCGTAATGCGTGGTGTTTCAAAACAATTAGGGGGCGACCCTAGTGAGCTTCTCGATATAGCCGATGACATTGTCAATGGGCGTTTTGAGAGTGCAGCTGCAGATGCACATAAGGATGCTAAAGCAGTGGGTGTCTATGCTGGGATGATAAAAATGCAAAAGACATTAAGAGATTCTATTGAAGAAGATAGAGCGAAGACAAGAAGAATGGAGCGTGCAAAGCAAGCATTAGATAATGTTTCATCAAGTGTTGTTGTTACCAATGTTGATTTAGAAATTATTTATGTAAATCAGCGAGCGATATCATTATTTTCAAAATTAGAGTCTGCATTCAAACGCGAACTACCTCATTTTAATGCAAAAAGCTTAATTGGCTCAGATATCGATGTTTTCTTTAAAGAACCTGGGAAGCAACGTGCTGAGTTTAATGTTTTATCAAGTTCAAGTGTAAGCGACTTCTTGATTGGAGATCATTCGATTAGGATGACATTAAATCCTATTATTGATGAATTTAACGAGCGTATTGGCACTGTCATAGAGTGGAAAGATATGACTGTAGAAATTGCTGTGGAAAATGAAGTTCAAGCTTTAGTTGAATCTGCACTGCATGGTGATTTGAGTCAGCGCATCACATTGGAAAATAAAAATGGATTTACTCGTCGATTAAGTTTGGGGATTAACGAACTAATCGGTGTGTCTGAAGCCGTTATCAATGACACTATTCGAGTGTTGAGTGCTATATCTCATGGTGATTTGAATGAGAAAATTGAATCAGAATATAAAGGTGCTTTTGGTAAATTAAAAAATGATGCTAACAGCACAGTTGATAAGTTAACAGAAATTGTTGGTGAAATCAGAAATTCAAGTAATTTAGTGAGTTCAGCGGCTGATGAGATTTCTAATGGAACAATGAATCTTAGTCACCGTACTGAAGCGCAAGCGGCAAATATTGAAGAAACTTCGGCTAGTATGGAAGAAATGACGAGTTCAGTAAAAAATAATGCCGATAATTCGAGAAAAGCTAATGAGTTTGCAATTGAAGCCAGTGAGTTAGCAAGTAATAGTGATTCCGTGATGAATGACACCATGACAGCAATGTCAAAAATTAATGATGCCAGTGCTAAGATTGCAGATATTATTGGAGTCATTGATGAAATTGCATTTCAAACGAATCTGCTTGCACTTAATGCTGCAGTCGAAGCGGCACGTGCAGGAGAGCAAGGTAGAGGTTTTGCTGTGGTCGCTACAGAAGTTCGTAATTTAGCGGGTCGAAGTGCTACAGCGGCTAAAGAAATTAAAGAGCTCATTGAAGACAGTGTGGATAAAGTAGAAGAAGGAAGCACTTTGGTTAATCAATCAGGGCGGACATTAGAATCAATTATATCTAGTATTAAACAGGTTGCTGAATTAATAGGCGATATTACTTATGCATCAAATGAACAAGCCAATGGAATTGAACAGGTAAACAAAGCTATTAATAGTATGGACGAAGCAACACAAAACAACTCAGCACTTGTAGAGCAAGCCTCAGCTGCTGCAGAATCGATGAGTGAACAGAGTAATGAGCTAAGACAACTCGTTAGCTTCTTCAAATATAATGATAGTCCATCCAGTGCATTAGACGTCTTTTCAACCAACTCATCCATCTCTGATCATCGAGCTGATCTGGAATCAACAGAGATCGAATTCAAGCGAGTGGCGGGAAATGAGTTTTGAATGCCAAGCTAATATAGTCGACTGGTTCTACATATAATATGTATCTCCATTCTATTATTCTTTAGTCTAGTTCCTCTTCATTGCCAAATGTATGCACTTTCGGTATCTGAATGATTAATCATAATCGACTCAATCTTTGATGGATCACTATATAGTGTAAACATGTTTGCACAGAAGAAAGGGATCAGAACCCTTTGATAATTAACAAATCAACTGAATATTTAGTTTAATCTGTGCAATAGTTTTGAGAATTAAAGTGATATGAATTCTTGTCTCTTTGAATAATCCCATTAATACTAATCACTCTGCTGTTAGGTGGTGTTTTCTGATCATTTATATGATTTAGATCATATATTGAATGCTAATTTGAATTTAATCTAGGGAGGAAGTGCAGCCTGTTTTGTCGCTATATTTTCAATCTTGAACTGAGCTGAGAACTCCAGTGGAAAGTAATAGGATGGAGATATTACTCTGATGTTTATTATTTTATTGAAGATTAATAAGAAGGATAGCTTTAATGGATAAATATTGGGAGTTGATAGATCGATTAGATTATAGAAGAAGAAATGTTGAATTGGATGATGTTTCTTCTGAAAATAAGGTTCAGGAATTGGAGAAAGGCAGTAAGGTAAAGCTTATTTTTGAATCAATTAATGATGATGTTGGTGCGCAGTCCATTGAGTTGCTATGGGTTGAGATATTGCTCGTTCAAAATGATAAGTATTTGGGGCAGCTAGAAGATGATCCAACACATATAAATAAGTTGCAAAGAGGTGAGCTAATTGAATTTGAGGACTGTCATGTATTTGAGTCAGAATATGTTGATCCGTTTAATTCTAGTATCAAAGTTTAGTGGCTTTGATTTGCCTGGTTAATTTAGAATTTTTTAGACCAACTAATCCCTAGTTCAAACTGTTGCATTTCAAGTTCAATTGTTTGTGTCGGGTCAAATGCATTGGCGCCTTCCACGGACTCCTTTAATGCATGCATCAGCAAAAAGCTGATTTCACTTATTTCAAATGATATATATCAGGCTAAGTTAAATAAAAAATGAAGCGAATAGCGTTTAGTTTATGGCGCTAGCCTAAGCGCTGCATAATTAGCTAGCTACCGCTTAAGCTTTGTTGAAACTACATGCCATTATTGAATTTATCATTAAATAGTTGTGTAGTTTCACGCATTGGCTTTAAAGCGTTGGCATAACCAATTAATATATCTAGAGCCCAGTTAATTCGTGCTTGGTAATATGTGTGAGACTTTGCATTATTGTTTTCTTCGTTTTCATTTAAGATGCTTTCTACGTGGCGTAGAATTAATTGTTCGGGAATATAACAAATGCGATTATTTTTGTAGCTGCTCATTCTAAGCTCAGCAATAGGGTATGCACCTCCATCACCTGACGAGACTGACACGAGCAATGCCGGTTTGTGGCCAAGCTCTTTGTTGCTGAAGAGTAAGAAAAAATTCTTCAATCCTGAAGGAACTTGTCCATGCCATTCAGGTGAAATAATAATGAAGCCATCACATTCAGTCAGGGATTTTTTTATTGGTGTTAACCGTTCAACCCAGGCAGGGTCATTTTCCCAAATTGACTGGTCCCAGAGTGGTAGAGGGTTGTTTGCTAATGAGTACTGCCATGTCTCAGTGTGTGAGTCAGCGAGGCAGCCGTTAATATAATTAGCTACTTTGTCACTCTGTGAGGGGCTGCGATGACTTCCGCTGATAATTCCAATTTTCATGTTTATCCTTTATCTGCTTAGTATTTTCTAATCGTATAATTTTATTGATTAATTGAAGATATAATTAGAGTTAATTTCAAGATGACTTAACAATGTTTTATGCACCGGGCATCGATCCGCTACTTCGATTAAACGATCTCTTTGTTTTTCATCTAGTTCACCTTCGATTGTAATGACTTTTTCAATGAGTTCTATTTTGCAATTGTCTTTAGCATGCTGGCCACAATCAGTGCTATGAATGCGCGAATGCTTAAGTTTGACTTCAATATTATCGACTTTCCAGCCTTTGTGATTACAATACATGCGTAAGGTCATTGAAGTGCAGGTGCCTAATGATGAAAGTAATTGTTCGTAAGGATCAGGCCCTAGATTTTCTCCGCCATGAATCTTGGGTTCATCTGATAACCATTGATGGTCGTCGCTAAACACTTCGCGTAAAAATTTAGTATTTGCTTCGCCTATCTTTACTTCGCCTTGTTGCACATTGTTTGCTGCATCGCCTGCAACAGTAATGTAACGAGCTGCCCAAGCTGCGATAGTGTTGGCCACATATTCAGTATCTTCAACACGGCTTAATAAGTGATCTGCTTTATCTAAGGTGATAAAGCTTTTGGGGTGTTTGGCTTCAACAAAAATATGAGTGGCCTCATCTATGGAAACTATTTCATCTAAAGGAGAGTGAAGGACTAGTATCGCTTTGCGTAATTTATTGAATTCGGTAGCAGATGAATGAGTATTCAAGTCATCGACGAATTGTTTTTTTATTTCATATGAATTGCCTGCAATATTGATTGACAAGGATTCATCTGCAGTTAACTGGTTAACCTTGTCTGGAAAATGCTTAAGAATATGATTGGGTTTTGCTGGTGAGCCAATGGATACCACGGCTTGGCATTCTGGAATAGCTTTTGCTGCATAAAGTGCTGCAGTGCCTCCAAGGCTATGGCCAATTAAAAGCTGGGGAGAGCGGTATTTTTCTCCTAGGTAATTGGCGGCGGATACTAAGTCGTCAATATTGCTTGTAAAGTTTGAATTGCTGAAATCGCCTTCTGAGTCACCAATGCCCATAAAATCAAGTCGCATGACGGCGATACCATGGGAGGCTAAATGACGAGATATGCGTGATGCGGCTGATATATCTTTGCCGCATGAAAAGCAATGTGCAAATAATGCAAAATATTTTATCGAGATATCCGGTAACTCGAGTTCTGCAGATAAACTAATGCCGGAACTATTTTCGAACTGAATTTTCTTTCGTTTAGTCATTCGCATGAAGGGCCACATCATTAGTGATATGTCATTATTACTGATATATCGGTAATTTGAAATAAAACTAGGTCATAGTGTTTAGTTATGGATAGGCTTATTTGATTGGGAATTAAGGAGCTGGTTTAAGAATAATATTTAAAAATTAATGGAATAATTTTCTGGATGTCTGCTAATAGATCTAATAAATCAGCATGTGATTTCATCAAGCATAAAAAAAGCCCACGACATAACGCGGGCTTTTTATTAGGTGCAAATGCCAGGATTAAGGCACTACTGAGAAATTATTCAGCATGTATTTAGCAATATTGCTAGCACATGTTGCATCACAGTTGCCTTCATTACCTGGCGGCATTTCATCTTGTATATAGGTAGTTAGTGCTGCTTCATCTAAGCAGTCAACTAAGCCACACATATTATTAACTGGGCCAATAATGAAATCGTAGAAGATAGCGGTGCCTTGCCCCGTGGCGCCGTGGCAAACATCACAGTTATTACCCACTGCTTCGTAGGCAACTTTACCTAACTCAAATGGATTTTCTTCATTATCTTCATTGGTTGCAGATACAGTGATAGCGGCTAATCCTGTGTAGGCAGGATCGGCACTTGTGATGGTGTTTGATATTTCATAAGCCTGATTAAGATCAAACACAGCATCGTCTATCCCGGTTACGGTCACGGTTTGTGCTATATCCCAGTTGGTGTTATCAAAGTTTAATGTAGCTTTATCGACTGTTCCTTCAAGAATGTTGCTGCTCGCGACAGCAATTGATACCGGTGCATTAGGCATCGATTGAAGCACTACAGTGTATGAGGCTGTACCTCCCGCTTCAGTGGTCATGAGCCCCATGGTGGGTGTGACAAGTACACCTGGGTTGCCTGCTTCGTTATCAATATTGGTGACTGATACATCCGATGCATCTAAGGCTGAATAATCAGCATCTGCACTAACAGCCGCTGCAGTGACTACCATATAGGTGATCGGTCCGTCTTGAATTCCATCGTCAACACCGGTGATAGTGACCGTTTTTGCATTAAAGTCTGCATTAGTAAATACCAAGCTTGCCGGTGAAACCGTGCCTTCAGTGGTATCCATGCTGCTAATACCAATTGTGACATCCGCGGTTGGCATAGTGTCCAGTGAGACTGAGAACGTAGTCGTTGTAGCATTCTCGCTGGTTGTTAGGCCATTGATAGGTGTGACTGTGATCCCTGCAGGAATAAAGACTTCATTGTCTGTATTTGTCATGGTGACGTCTGCTGGATTAATCCCCATATAGTCAGTATCGGCAGTGACAACTGGACTCGTGACAGCAGTATATGTTTGTGGTCCATCTATGTCGCCGTCATCAACACCTGTGACTGTGACAGATTGATTGACGCTCCAGTTAGTGGCATCAAATGTTAATGTGATTAAGTTGGCTGGATTGATAGTGCCTTCAGTAATGTCGTCAATGGCTATATTAATATTTACATCAGCCGTAGGCTCAGTGTTTAGTCTGACGGAAAATGTCGCGGTGGTCGCATCTTCACTAGTGGAAATATTCGCAGTTGGCTCCACTGTCACGCCTGCGACAGGGGGTGGCGAAGGAATATTTGGAGTAATCCATGATTCCATCATAAAGACAGCAATATCATGTGCGCATGTACCTGGAGTGCTACCTGAACATGAGGCGGACCCAGCACCAGGAGGCATGGTTGCCGCAATATCTGCGGCTAAGGTGGCGACATCTGTGCAAGAAGGACATGTGTTTGGAGAAACTGTATTAATGGCTTGGAATGTACCACCTTGGCCATCTGCGCCATGACATCCAACACAACCTAACGCAGGTTGCGCGTAAAAATCAGCACCACTTTGTGCCACAGTATTGCCTGGTGGAACCACGGTGGTTGGTGTTGAGGTGGTCGTCTCTCCTGAGCTTTCGCCAGACGACTGTCCTCCACAAGCATATAAAGACGCAAGAACAGCTAGTGATAATAAAGTGACTCGAATTGCATGCAACATTTTTAACCCCTCATGGTTTTACGCTGTTACCGCGAAATAAAACTAATTTTTATTATTATTGAATCAATGATTGAGATTCATGCATCTGTATCGACACACAATTAATTTAAAATTATGTGACGCATTCTTGGTAATTTTGATGCCTTAAAACCGGCGGTGCCGATGATCGGTATTTTTTTACCTACCAATGGAAGAAGAAGTGATTAGGAAGTTGTTGACTTGCAAGCTCTTGACCAGCGTTGACAGATACTTAGTAAAGATAGCTATAAAGTATCAATGAAAGTCTAGAATATTGGGGAAGTTAGGCGAAAGGTTAAGTTAGGATGATAAGACATTTATGTATTATGCTGATTCTGAGAATAATTCTGTTTCTTTCATTGCTTCTACATAGGCCTGTGCGCTTTGTGCAAAATCAAGAAACTCATGTTTGCTCATATCCGCATACAATTTCCAGAAAGGCTTTTTGCTGAATCCGATATGTAAGCCACCTAAATTCTGGCAATCACAGAAGGTAATTGTGAGTTGGTGGTGTAGATAGTGCGAATGCGTATTCATGTTGCATATTGGGCATAGCGTGCAAATTCCTTTGCCGGCAATAATATTTTTATTCATGTGGTGGTTGTTTGCTAGTTAATAATAAATGACAGTATCTTTCTGAATTGTTACTAGAATATGAATAGTTGTTTGTTTCTATGTCGTGACATTCTTTTTATGAAATGGCTGTGCGATTCAAACGCTATTATCAACGGGTTTAGTGTGGATAAATGGCTATAATTTTCAGATGGGTAGACCATGTTTTTTTGACCGAGTAGTCATTCTAGGCGTTACACTAAGCGATAACATATTTATGTAATAAATATTGTGTGTACTACAAGGATGAATAAAACTAAATGGAGACAGCAATATGAAAGATATGGTGATTGATGCCTGTAAGTGGTACGTGGATGAAAGTTCTGAAGAGAAAGTTAAGGAAAAAGCTGCAGAAGAATTTTCGAATCGCTATAAGCCATTACTACATTTCTTTAAGGAAACTGGCTTAGTTCATGAGGATAAAGTTGAAGAAAGGAACTGGCTGGATTTTGAATTGAAAATGTCAGATTTTACTGATGAAGGGCTTGAGTTGTTAATGTTGTGTCATGATAAATGGCTGGATGCCATTTCGCGTGGATCTAATCCAGGCAATATTACATTATGGCAAAGACAGCTAATTAGATTGAGAGAAGAAGACCCAATGCTTCTACACTAAGGTGAATAGCTTAGTACCAGTAGAATAAAAATATCTCGTATAACACGAGTGTTGAATATACTGTTAAAGCAAATTTAAGCAGAATATCCACTCTAAGCGTGTTAAATAATTTTGAGTGGTAATGAGCGACGAGCACTAGAATGCATATTGAGGTAAGTGCAAGCTTGGTATACACAAATGCATGAATGCTGTGACTCAACAGATAATTCATGAATGGATTGACTTCAACCGCACCATTGTTTAGTAATGTCATGGTCATGGCCGCATCAGTCACTGATAAGAATAATATCGCTAATGCCATAATAAACAGTTTGGTGTCATACCAATCTGTTTGGTAATGGGCAAAGCTATTCGATCGACGTTGTTCTCGGCGTTGAGTCTTAATGCAACCTAATAAAAATCCGGTAAAAGTAGGCGCTCTGCGATCTCGTTTTTCGCGACGCTCTGATTGTTTACTAGGGATAACTTTTTGTTCGCTTCCAATAGTGCTCACGATGATGAGTTTATTCTAAGTTTGTGTGGACCCTACTATCCCATAGCTTCGGAAATAATGCTTTGCGTATAGCTTGAACGAGTTCACAGTTATTGCTTTTATTTGTCTTTGGTTGATTGAATTGATAACACCAAGTCGCCAATGCGGTGATGGGCTTAGAGCGGTAATATGTGCAGAAAATAATAAAATTGTCTGTCATTGACATAGTTAGTGAAAGCTTGATTCAATTAGTTCAAGCTAGCTGTAAAGATTTTACTCGTATTGGCAAGTGATGCGTCCGGAGATTCCGCATAGTAGTTCGTAGCTAATAGTATTGGCAGCATTAGCGACATCTGTCACTGAAATATCATCGCCCCATAATTCGACAGCGTCACCTAAGTTAGCTTCTGTATGGCTAAGATCTATTGTGAGCATATCCATGGATACGCGTCCGATAATGGGGGCGAGATTTCCATTGATGCTAACATTCACTGGGCTTGTTATTGCGCGTGGATAACCATCGGCATAACCAATGGCAACGACACCAACGCGCATTTCGCGCGCGCAAGTATAAGTGCTTCCATAGCCAATGTGATCACCTTGTTTACATTGCTTGATAGAAATTAAAGGCGCGCGTAACGACATGACTGGTTTGAGTTCGCTGGTATCTGGTTGTGTCTTATCTGCTTGAAATGGTGAGATCCCATATAATGCCAAGCCTGAGCGTACCCATTCATAGAGAGAGTTTGAATAGGCGAGTGTCGCTGCAGAGTTGGCAACACTTCTTTCGCAGCCGGGAAAATTTTTGGTCACATTATCAAACGCTTTTAATTGACGTTGGGTGGAATCATTATCTAATAAATCGGCATTAGCAAAATGCGTCATTAAGCGTATTTTTGAGATTGATTCAATTTGGTCAAGCTGCTGGTAAGCTTGGCGAGCATCTTCGGGGCGAAACCCTAATCTTCCCATGCCAGTATCTATTTTTAACCAGACCTGAATTGACTGATTCAGACGATGATTTTGAAGTAACTTAATTTGCTGGTCGTTATGAATAACGGCTTGCACATTTGCATCAGCAATTAATTTTAATTCAGCTTCGTTAGCAAATCCTTGTAAGCAAATAATGGGGTGTAAAATTCTTGCAGCGCGTAATTCTAATGCTTCGTTGGCACAAGACACAGCAAATGCATCGCTCTGTGTGAGTGCTTGTGCAGTCTTAGCTAGACCATGCCCGTATGCATCTGCTTTCACGACAGAAATTATCTTCGAGTTTGGAGCAAATGTTCTTAGGATGTTTAGGTTGTGTTCGAGATGTTCTAGTCGGATGATGGCGTATGCCGAACGTCTCATGAATATTTCTCGTTGCTATACATTTCAGGAACAAAATTTTCGAAACGTGTGTATTGGCCTAAGAATGTGAGTCTGGTTTTAAATATTGGACCATTACGTTGCTTTGCAACAATAATTTCAGCAGTGCCTTTATCTGGAGAGTCTTCATTGTAAACTTCGTCTCGATAGATAAATGCTATTAAATCTGCATCTTGCTCAATCGCACCTGATTCACGCAAATCAGACATCACGGGTCGTTTGTCTGTGCGTTGCTCCAGACTACGATTTAGCTGCGATAAAGCGATCACGGGGACTTCTAATTCTTTAGCTAGAGCTTTTAATGAACGTGAAATTTCAGACACATCATTAGTGCGGTTTTCGCCGCTACCTGTGACTTGCATTAGTTGTAAATAATCAATCACAATTAACGATAAGCCATGTTCGCGTTTTAAACGCCGCGCGCGAGCACGAATTTCAGTGGGTGTTAAGGCGGCACTATCATCAATAAACAATTTAGACTCGGAAAGCATCGACACTGCGCTGGTAAGTCGCGGCCAATCTTCATCGGTTAATTTACCGGTGCGTATATTTTGCTGATTGATGCGGCCAATAGAAGAAAGCATGCGCATAGTCAGTTGGTGGCTTGGCATCTCCATACTGAAAATGGCCACCGTTTCTTGTTTTTGGATGACGGCATATTCAGCCATGTTCATGGCTAAGCTGGTTTTACCCATAGAAGGTCTTCCAGCCACAATAATTAAGTCGCCTTTTTGTAAGCCTGACGTGTTTTCATCGAACTGATCAAAGCCGGTAGCAGTACCTGTAATGGTTTCGCCACGTTCAAATAATTCGTCAATACGTTCTACGGTGGTTTTTAGTAATTCCTTCATGCCCTGGAAGCCACCAATGCCTTTCGCGCCATGATCTCCAATTTCAAAAATTTTCTTTTCGGCGATATCTAGAAGCTCGTTACTATTCATCCCTTGAGGTTGATAGGCGCTGCCGGCTATATCGGTACCGGTTGTGGCTAGTTGGCGCAGAATTGATTTTTCACGAACGATATCGGCATAGGCGACAATATTTGCCGCGGTGGGTGTTTCTTTGGCAAGGGTCGCCATGTAGGCAGTGATATTCTGATTATTGACGCCAGATGCATCTTCAGAATCTTTGATTTTGTCAGCTAAGGTGACGACGTCAAATGGTTGATTTTGATAGGCAAGATCAACGATTGCGCGAAAGATAATACGATGATCAAAAAGATGGAAGTCATTCTCGTTGAGCGTATCGGCAATCTGGTCCCATGTGCCATTTTCTAGCATTAAGCCTCCAAGGACCGCTTGTTCTGCTTCAAGCGAATATGGAGGCGTACGTAATGATTCTGCGTTAGGTGCAGAGTAGTCAGCGCTAGAAATTGTTTCTGCCATTAGAGGTATTAAAACCTTGTAGGACTAGTCTTCGGCAACAATGTTGATGGTGACGGTAGCGTCCACATCAGAATGTAAATGCAATTCAACTTGGTATTCACCAATATTGCGGAATGCCCCATCAGGCATACGAATTTCGCGTTTCTCAACTTCTAGGCCTTGCGCAGTTAATGCTTCTAATACATCAATGTTGCCGACCGAGCCAAATAGTTTTCCTTCACTGGCTTCTTTAGCGGCAATCGTAATGGTAGCGCCATCAATTTTGGCCTTACGTGCTTCTGCGGTTGCAAGTGTGCTGGCAGCTTCAGCTTCCAGTTCAGCGCGACGTGCTTCAAACTCAGCAATGTTCTCTGGTGTGGCAAATTTAGCCTTACCTTGAGGAATCAGGTAATTGCGAGCAAATCCAGACTTCACGCTAACTTTGTCGCCAAGTGCGCCTAGGTTTTCTACTTTTGATAATAAAATAACTTCCATTGCTTTTCCTTCAAATATCGAAATGTTGATAAAATTACTTAACGCGTTCGCGTATTTTGAAAAATGTTTCGAATATACCTAGCAGTATAACGACGAGAATCGCCTGCGGAACAAAGATCACTAATATATAGGCAATTATTAACCATAGTTTGCCTTTTGTCATGGTTCCACAAGTGGTATGAATGACTGCCATCCCTTGTAAAAAGAATAGAATTGACAGAATCCCGCATAGCTGTGCCGCATACGTCGATTGGGTCATTACCGCCCATAAGCCGACGAGTAAGGTTAATATTGCCAGTACTTTGCCCAGGCGCATTTGCTCAAAATCTTGTTCAAATTGTGGGCTGTCGTCGACAATGCATTTGAGTTT
The DNA here is from genome assembly GCA_045106935.1 of Gammaproteobacteria bacterium. GTDB lineage: Bacteria > Pseudomonadota > Gammaproteobacteria > UBA4575 > UBA4575 > UBA1858. Next base: position 13,741 of record JBGCFN010000014.1, read on the forward strand.
GTAGCCAAATAGCAAGATGCTGCTATGCACGAGGACAACCGAAGCGATTAGCAGTCCTGTCATGAATTTTGCGGTTTGTGAAATTAATGCGGCACTATCGGTAGCATTGTATCCGCCTGACTCTAGCATTGGCGCTAATATTGTACTTAATGATTGTTGCCAAAACTGGTGGCTGTCAGGGAACATAGCGCTCACAATAATGAATGCCAATGCGCCAAGTAAGGCGGCAGCTTGCAGGGATAACGACAAAGACCGCGTCGCGTAAAAAATCGCAGCGAGGATGAAACTAGGGAGTAACTGAGCTGCTGCAGTGGCAGCACCTAGCGGTGCGTGGCCAATGAATACAGAGCTAACTAGTGCTAGCGCAATAATACAGGCGAGAACGATTGAAACACTATTTTTGGGACCAGCATGTAATGTAATTAATACGATGGCCGCACCACTGATGATAGCGCTGAGTGGAAAGATTAATGCAAATAGTAAGAAACCAAAGACGACAGTAAATGCGGGAAACTTTCCCGAGAGCGTAAAGCTGGCAAAGTTCTTCATCATGGCGAACAACCTAAGGTTGTTTGAGCAGAGAATTCGGCGCCGTGAAACCTTTAAGTTTTTCGGCGCCGAATTCTTTAGTGCTGGTCGCTATATGGTAGTAAAGCTAGAAAACGAGCGCGCTTAATAGCGGTCGTTAATTGGCGTTGATAGCGCGCTTTAGTACCAGTGATTCGACTAGGAACGATTTTGCCTGTTTCAGTGACAAAATCTTTAAGTAGATCGATATCTTTATAGTCAATCTGCTTAATGCCTTCTTCAGTGAATCGGCAATATCTTCTTCTACGGAAATACTTAGACATGTTTATTCCTCCACTGCTGCTTCAGTCGCAGCTTCTTCGGTTGATGCTGGGGCAGACTCTGCTGCCGCGTCACTTGATTCGCTGGCCACTTCAGCAGGTTTTTCTTCAGTTCTTGGCGGGCGAGTTTCACGTGTATCGCGCTCGCGCTCTTTCTCAAGAGATTTCATCATTGGTGAAGGTTCTGTGACGGCTTCTTTATTGTTCAAGACCATGTGTCGAAGCACTGCGTCATTAAAACGGAAGGCACTGACTAACTCATCAAGAATTTCTTGATTGGTCTCAATGTTCATCAAGACATAGTGAGCTTTGAGGATTTTATTGATTGGATAAGCGAGGATTCTACGTCCCCAATCTTCAAGACGATGAACTTTGCCATCGCCATTTTCAATCATGGTTTTGTAGCGATCGACCATGGCAGATACCTGGTCACTCTGGTCTGGATGGACCAAGAATACGATTTCGTAATGTCTCATTGTGGCTCCTTAAGGTCTGAGTCCTCCCGTGGACATAAACGGTGAGGAAAGGTAGCTGAAAAAATTAAGAAGCGAAGTGTACGTGAGCGGGCGAGAACATTCAATCAGTGCGTTGGCGAACCGCTTCATAGAGGAAAATGCCCGTCGCCACGGAGACATTTAAGCTCTCAACGCCCCCCAGCATAGGCAGAGAATAAAGCTGATCACACCGTTCTTGAGTCAAACGCCTTAATCCTTGTCCCTCAGCGCCCATGACTATCGCCGACGCTTGACTGAGATTGGATTGGTAGATTGTGTCAGATGCTTCACCAGCCGCTCCATAGACCCATACACCGGATTTTTTTATCGCATCAATAAACCTTGCTAAATTAGAGGTTTTAGTGATATTTAGACGTAATGTTGCACCAGAGGCTATTTTGTGAACAATGGGCGATAGAGGGGCAGAATTACGTTGTGGTACGACCACTGCATCGACACCAGCCGCATCTGCCGTTCTTAAGCAGGCACCAAAATTATGTGGGTCGCTGACTTCGTCTAAAATTAATATAAGTGGCGGAGTAGAGGCCTCAGCAATTTGAGTCACTAAATCATGCTCATCTATCAGTGGTGTCGGAGTACAGCTTGCGGCAATGCCTTGATGTTGTGTGCCCTCGCATAATTGATCGAGCTTGCTGCGTTGAACTTGCTGTATAGGTATTCCCAGTTTGTTGGCGTGAGCAATGAGTTCTTCTATACGTTGGTTGCGTTTGTTTAGTTCCAACCAAATAGACTGTGCTCGTTGTGGTTGCCAGCGTAGTAATGAGGCGACCGTATGAATGCCGGGGAGTATTTCTTTCTTACTCATGCTCTTGTCATTTGCGCGAGGATGATTTTCGCTTAGGTTTTTTTGGGCGCTTGCGTTTATTAGGGTTTTTATTTTGTTCTAGTACAAAATCAATTTTACGTTCATCTATGTCAACGCGAGTAACAATGATGTCTACTGTGTCGCCAAGTCGGAACGTGTTATGTGTAAGCTCACCTTCCAAGGTCATATTGCTTGGGTCAAATTGATAGTAATCATCAGAGAGTGTGCTGATATGGACTAAACCTTCAACGTAGACATCCAACAATTCAACAAATAAGCCAAAAGATGTGACACCAGTGATGGCGCCGGTAAATATTTTACCCACTTTGTCTTGCATGAATTCACACTTCAAAGTGGCTTCGGCATCACGTGTGGCATCATCGGCGCGGCGCTCAGTCATCGAGCAGTGTTCGCCTTGCAAGACCAAATCATTGTGACTGTACATGAAGGTATCTGCTTTCTTCTTTGCGACTAGATGGCTAATTGCACGGTGAACAATTAAATCAGGGTAGCGCCGAATGGGTGATGTGAAATGTGCGTAGAAGGAATGGGCTAAACCAAAATGGCCTGCATTATCTGGACTGTAAACGGCTTGAGATAAAGAACGCAATAACATGGTTTCTATCCATCTGTCTTCCTCACGTTCGTTAACCTGTTTGATTAGGTTGGCATAATGAATTGGTTCAGGTTTTTCACCGCCAGGTAAGCTTAGTCCAAGCGATTTTAATAATTGGCGTAATTCTTTTAATTTGGTTTCTGTTGGGCCTTCATGAATACGATAGAGGCCAGGTATTTTGTTTTTGCTGAGATACTTCGCTGCGGCAACGTTGGCAGCAATCATACACTCTTCGATAATACGGTGTGCATCATTTCTTTCATAAGGATAAATGCGAACAATCTTTTTATCAGGCCCAAATTCAATTTTGGTTTCTGTGGAATGAAAATCGATAGCGCCACGTTGCTCTCTATATTTAACCATTGCTAGGAATAGTCGATACAGATCATCCAGGTGAGTGCATATGTCACCAATTGATTTTCGTGCCTTTACTTTTTTATCGACCACTGCTGCAGCGACTTGGGTATAAGTCAAACGCGCATGGGATTTAATGACTGCTTTGTAAAATTGGTAGCTTTGCATTTCTCCAGTTGGTGAAATACTCATTTCGCACACAAGTGTTAGGCGGGGTATTTCTGGGTTTAAAGAGCAAAGGCCATTAGATAAGTTTTCCGGTAGCATAGGGATGACTTGGCCAGGAAAATAAACAGATGTGCCGCGCCATTGAGCTTCTTTGTCTAGTTCATTGCCTGGTTGAACATAAAATGAAACATCTGCGATGGCGACATATAACTTCCAGCCACTGTCGCGAGTCTCACAATACACGGCATCATCAAAATCTTTGGCATCTTCACCATCAATGGTGACAAAAGGCATTGTCCGAAAATCTTTTCTTTGTGGTGATTCATCAGCAATTGATTGTTCAGAAAACGATTCCGCTTCATCAATCACGTCTTGAGAAAATTCGCTTGGTAATGAATGCACGCGAATAGCAATATCAATTTCCATGCCGGGTGCCATGTGTTCGCCTAATACTTCAAATACTTCGCCAATAGGCTGCTTTCTTTTGGTGGGTTGCTCAATGATTTTAGTGATAACAATTTGGCCATGTGTGGCGCCATTTTTTTTGTCGGGAGCAATAAAAATGTCTTGGTGCAATCGTTTGTTATCTGGGATGACAAACCCCATGCCTTGTTCTTCATGGTAGCGGCCCACAATTTGTTCGTTAGCACGTTCAAGTACTTCAACTAAATGACCTTCTCTACGACCGTCTTTCTTTGTATGAGTGACTTGTACCACCGCGCGATCTCCGTGTAATGCGGCGCGCATTTCACGTGGTGATAAAAATATATCTGATTCACTGTGTTCGTCTGGATTTAAAAAACCAAAGCCATCGGCATGTCCGATGATGCGTCCACGCACTAAGTCAGCTCGGCCGACAGGGAGATATGAGCCTTGACGATTACGAACTAATTGACCATCTCGCTCCATTGCGCGAAGGCGACGCTCCAATGATTCAAGATCACGCTCATTAGATAAGCCTAGAGATTTCTTAATTTTGGTGAAGGTGGCGGGGCCTTCATTTTTATCAATCAGTTCGAGAATGAATTCTCGACTGGCAATCGGGTGAGCATATTTTTTTGCTTCACGAGCGGCATGAGGATCATGGGATTTTTTTGTTTTCTTAGATTTTGCCATGGGACAAGAATACTGTGAGTGTATATTTCTTAAACATTAAGGGGATACTACCGGGTTTAGATGCATAAACGTAGAATTAAATTAAAACTAAAGAAATATGTTGCTGAAACTGTCTCTGCGAAAAATTTTCTCATTAGTCACGGGACTAATATAAATCGATTTCCTTCTTTTAGGTGTAATCGATTATTGATAAAAACTGCTCGATCTTTATCGGATTTAGACAGATTGCGGAATTTGGCCATTTCACTCGTGGGACTTGAGGGAGTTTCACTCGCATGAGGTTTATTTGGATTCTCGATGCTTGATGGTTGTGTGTTTATGCGGCTGATGAATGCGTCTTTATATCCTGCTTGTTTTAATTGAGATAATAATTTTTCTGCGGCACTTTTGTGGGCAAAGTTGCCTACACTCACGCGTGATAATTCTCCATGATGCGAGATGTGTACGCTGCCATATTGTTCGACAGATTTAACTAGCTTGTCTGGAAGCTGTTTGTAAGCAGCAATTTGAACGCTATACGTATCTGCATATGGTTCTGCAGTGGCTATGCATGTTAGGAGGATGATGATTGTTATTAGTGAGGCAATAAATTTATTTTTCACATTAGTATCCGGGGTGATAAGAGGCTGAATAATCAAATTTTTATATACATTGATTGTCTATTATTTGTGCAGATATATAATCTAAACATAGCTGTTAATGATGTCTCTATGTGACTTGATTTGTATAAATAACGTGCGAATAGCTGTATTTTATAGATTACGTTAACAGAATCACATTGTGGTGATTTCAAATGAGTAATATCTAGTATGAAGAACCACTAAGTGCGAATAAGTGATGAAAATTAAAGCAGAGTTTAAAATTCGAAATAGCGAAAGTCGTAGAGGCGATGCGAAACATATACGTTTCCCTATGAAAGCGAAAGGTGGAGAAGTCGTTTTACGAGAAAGGCGGACTAATCCAGATCGTCGGCATCCTGGGCTTGAAACGCACGAACTTAAAGTGTCTTCTGAAGAGTTTAAAGATTTGTTTGAAGAATATAATAAACACAGCAAATAAATTGTTAATGCCTCTTGGCTGAAAAAGGAATTGTCAACATCCCCAAGAGTCGATTCCATTGTCTCTCAACATACTGCTCGCCTAGACCAAGTTTAAATGCCTTATCAATTGAGCGCATTGTATAAGACTTAAAAAGTCTGTCCCAAAAAGAAAATATACTCGCATAATTTGAATCGGTTTCACTTTGAATATCAGAGTGATGTAAGCGATGCATGTGTGGTGTGACAATGGCTATGCGCAGTGCTTTATCTATTTTTTCATTTAATCGTATATTGCTGTGATGAAATAAAATAATAGGCAGCAAAACAACTTCGTATAGAAGTAAGTGGTCTATTTGTATTCCTATGATTGGAATTATGCTAATTCGAATGAAATTAGAATAAATAATTTCTATTGGGTGAAATCGAAGCCCAGTACTCGCATCCATATCTTTATCTGTATGGTGGACTTGATGAAATTTCCATAGAAAATTTATTTCATGATTAAGTCGATGCCAGATGTATTGCCATAAATCGATTAAAACAATCGCAAATAAGAAAGAATACATTGTTGGCAAGTTGACTTGATTAAGAACCCCATAATGATTAGTCCAGGTCCAATCACACACATGTTTGATTATAAAAACAAAGAACAAGGTAGAAATTAAAGTGTTAATCCCTGCGAGTGTTAAATTGCGCAACGAGTGTGGTAAGTGAAGTTGACGATTTTTGAAGTGAGGTGCGATATGCTCAATTGTAAAGAGAGCCAAATACACTACTGCTAGCATTAGGAGTTTTGTATTCTCTTCGGTGAAATATTCTTCAAGCATCGGTTGTCTTTATGCGTTGGCGGTAGAGAGGTATCGAGGATGTTGGTAATATGAGCTTATATGTTAGAGGATACAAGAGGTTAGTGTGGAAGAATTCTCAATAAGAGATGCTCAGCTGTCTGATTGTGCAACCATTGCGCGGCTTGTAAATGAATCCTCTGGAGGAGCGGCTGACTATTTGTTTGATCAGTCTAATGTGGGTGGTATCACGGTAGTAGAGAAGGTCAGTCAGCTATTAGCAAGTGAGGTTCATTATTCCTATGCGAATACCAAAATTGTTCAGATAAAAGATAAAGTGGCTGGAATGGCGTTGAGCTTTCCAGCAAGCGGGCTATTGCTGAATGAACAAATGAAACAATTTTATTCTGAACAGCAGTTTCAGTATGTTCAATATTTTGTAGAAAACAAATTAAAGGATAGTTGGCATTTAGATGCTATATGTGTGGAAAATAGCTATCGCAGCCATGGAATGGGCACGCAATTGTTAGGGATGGTTAAGCAGCAAGCTAGTTATTATAAGTTTCCACGCTTAGAAGTGTTTGTGTTTGCAAGCAACTCAAGCGCAATTCGATTTTATCAACGAAATGATTTTGTGTTGCATAAGGAAATTGCTGTTACTCAGCATGAGTTTTTAGGCGACAAAGGCCCATTGTTGCTAATGAGCTGCGATTTGTCTGATTGAGATTAAAAGATATCTAATCTAATCACATTTTCACTGCGTTCTGGTCCGGTCGAGATAATGTCGATGGGGACTTCTAATAACTCTTCTACTTTCTTTATGTAGTTCTTTGCATTGTCAGGAAGCTGGTCAAAATTAGTCGCACCCACCGTTGAGCTTTTCCAGCCTGGCATGGTGATGTAATTTGGTGTGCAGTTTTCTATGTTTTCTGCATTCAGTGGGAGTGAGTCTACTGCTTCTCCATTTGATTGGTATGACGTGCATATACAAAGTTCATCTAATGTATCCAACACGTCTAATTTGGTAAAACAAATGCCAGTGACGCCATTTAAATACATAGCTCGTTTGAGTGCGATTGCATCTAGCCAACCACAACGACGTTGTCTGCCGGTGGTGGCACCAAATTCATGTCCACGTTCACCAAGTTCTTGGCCAACATCATCGAATAACTCGGTAGGGAAAGGCCCGCCACCTACTCTTGTGGTGTAGGCTTTAACAATGCCGAGTACGTAATCAATAGAGTTAGGCGCAACACCGCTACCAGAACATACACCGCCCGCCGTGGTGTTTGATGAAGTCACATAAGGATAGGTGCCATGGTCTATGTCGAGGAGTGTCCCTTGTGCGCCTTCAAATAAGATTTTTTTGTTTTGCTTTTGAAGGATATTCAAGCGTGCACTGACGTCACTAATCATTGGAGTGATTTGTTCTGCCCAAGCGTATAGTTGTTCTGTGAGCTGTTTAATGTCACAGGTATCGTGTTTGTAATAATTCTTCAGAACATAGTTATGGTAATCCAGGATGCTTTCTAATTTGGATATTGTGTTTTCCATATTTATGAAGTCACCCACACGTAATCCTCGACGTGCGATTTTATCTTCATAGGCCGGCCCAATGCCTCGGCCTGTTGTGCCAATGGCAGACTTGCCGCGTGCTTTCTCACGCGCTTGGTCTAAAAGAATGTGATAAGGAAGAATTAACGGGCAGCCATCTGAAAGAAATAGTCTTGCGCGTGCATTGACACCACGTTTGTCTAGCATGCTTAGTTCTTCGAATAATGCTTCGGGCGAAAGGACAACGCCATTTCCAATGTAACATTCAACATTGTCTCGTAAAATTCCAGAAGGAATTAAATGTAGTATTGTTGTTTCATCGCCTACGACAATAGTGTGTCCTGCATTATGCCCCCCTTGGAAACGAACAACAGCATCTGCCTGAGCGGTGAGCATATCGACTATTTTGCCTTTACCTTCATCTCCCCATTGGGTTCCTAAAACAACTACATTCTTATTCATTTTAGATATCCTTAACTGCCCATTTATTATTTTCGTTATGTAAGGTTTGTGTACAGCCGGCTAAGCTGGCTTCGTCTGCATTGTCACTCAGTCCGTTAATTACCACTTTTCCTTGTGCGCGTAGCTCAGCGACAGTGGCGGCTAGCGTGCTATCGTTGCTGCATGGCGCATAAATTGGCCCAGTTGCTTTTGTCGGGGAGTGGTTTGAAGCTGTGATTAAGCCTCTTAAGTCAGCACTAAATCCGGTGGCGGGTCTAGCGCGACCAAATGTTTCGCCAATATTGTCATAACGGCCGCCACGAGCAAGTTCGTCACCCTGATTGGCACAGAAAGCCGTAAATACTATGCCTTGTTGATAGTGATAACCGCGTGATTCAGCAAGGTCATAATGAATTTTAGTGTTATTTAAACGGGTGTTTAACGCATTGCTTAGGTTTTCAATATAGTCAATGCATTGTAATAATTCTTTACCACCAATTTTAAGTTGTTCACGTGCTTGACTCAGGATATCGGCAGAACCGTGTAAATTAACTAAGTCCAAAATGGCCTTTTTAAAATCTGCAGAGCAGTCAACCGATTCCAGTAAAGTTTCAATATCGGGTGTAGATTTTCGCTGCAACATTGAAAATAAGTCTGCTTCAAGTTGAGGGCTTAATTTGGCAGATTTGGTTAAAGCTTCAAATATTCCCGTATGCCCAAGGTCGAGCAAGATTTGATCAATGCCGCTGGCATTAAGTGTTGCTGTCATTAGGGAAATGATCTCTAGATCACTAGCAAGGCCTGTGTGGCCATATAATTCTGCACCAATTTGTAATGGGCTGCGTGTGCCACCGGCAGTTTCTGGTCGTGTATGCAGAACGGTGCCGCAATAACATAACCTGGTCGGCGATTCAGATTTCAACATGTGAGCATCAATGCGCGCCACTTGAGGTGTCATGTCTGCACGAACACCCATGGTGCGGCCAGATAGTTGGTCAGTGAGTTTGAATGTTTGTAAGTCTAAATCTTCACACTCACCTACGAGCAACGAGTCTAAAAACTCAATAAAAGGTGGAATGACTAACTGATATCCCCACGAAGCGAATAGATCGAGAGATTTTCTTCGGTACGATTCAAGAATGGCTGCATTTTCAGGCAGTACTTCCTCAATCCCTGCGGGGAGTAACCAACGAGTGCGTGAAGACATGAAGATTTAATAATATTAGCTTTGACGAATAAGGGTTAAGAGTACCACGCCTACTAGCATGCTCACCAACCCAAATATGCGTAAAGTCCGATCTGGCATGGTGGCAATGTTCTCCCACAGCCTGCGGACTGCCCTTGGACTAGCAAAAGGAAGGATTCCCTCAAGTACCAGGACAAGTGCGCAAGCGGCTAGCAGATCGTTAGCCATGGTGAATATCTAAAGTGACTACTTTGGTTTTGACTGATTAAAGTAACGGAAAAATTGTGAATCCGGTTCTAGCACAAGAATGTCATTCTTAGAGCTAAAGGTTTGCTTATAAGCGGTCAAACTCTTTGTTAATGTGTAAAACTCCTGGTCTTTGCCATAAGATTTAGCGTAGATATTTGCAGCCGTTGCATCACCTTCACCGCGAAGTTGCTCGGATGTCTTGTAAGCATTGGCGAGTGTAATTTGACGTTCACGGTCAGCGGCAGCACGTATTTTTTCTGATGACTCTTTGCCGCGAGCACGAAAGTCTTTTGCGACTCGATCTCGGCCTGCGCTCATACGTTGGTAGACAGAATCACTAATGTCATCCGTGTAATCGATACGACTGATGCGTAAGTCAACGATTTCAATGCCTAGCTCTTTAGAAATATTATTTGCCTTCAAGACAAGTGCATTCATGATGTCAGCACGTTCACCAGACACAGACTCTTTAATGGTGCGTTGTGCAAATTCATCACGTAACTCATCTTTGGTGATTTGGCTTAGTCGACTATTTGCGCGTTCTTCTAATCCGCCGGTTGCAACAAAGTAATCACGAACATTATCAATGCGCCACTTAACGAAGAAATCGACATACACATATTTTTTCTCGTTGGTAGGGAATAAATCTGGTTGAACATCTAGTGTTAAAATTCGTGAATCAAATTTTCTTTCGTTATTTATAAGGGGTGTTTTCCAATGCAGACCCGGCTTGATATCAGCTTCTTTAATTTCACCAAACTTAAATAGAATAGCGCGTTCAGTTTCATTAACAGTGTAGGTGCATAGGCTAAAGACAACGACCACCAATATAACCGCTGCAATTAATAATTTAGAAATCATCTTATCGTACCTCTCTGCCGCGAATAGTGCGTCTCGGATTAGTGTTGGCAGTTGTGCTTGTGGTGCTTGGAGTGCCAAAGTTAACGGCGCCTGAAGGCGTGCGATTATTTTGCATGAGCTGATCTAAAGGTAGATACATAAGATTGTTGCTGCCTTCTACGTCCATCATGATTTTAGTGGTATTTGAATATACGGCCTGAGTTGCTTCTAGGTAGAGGCGCTCCCGTGTAATGTTCGGTGCTTTATTATACTCGGTGAGTAATGCTTCAAATCTTTCGGCTTCACCTTCTGCTTTTGAAACAATCGCTTCTTTATAGGCAGTGGCTTCTTCAATAATTCGTGCGGCTTCACCACGTGACTGGGGCACAATTGTGTTTGCGTAGGCTTCTGCTTCTTCGATGTATCTTTCTAAATCCTCGCGAGATTTGATTACATCATCAAACGCATTTTGTACTTGAGCCGGGGGCTGTGTTTTTTCTAGGTTGAGTGTGGTGACTTCAATCCCCGCATCGTATCGGTCTAGAATTTCCTGCATTAGGGATTTAGTGTTTGAAGAAATAACTTCTAAGCCTTCATATAAAACAAAGTCCACAGTGCTCTTACCAACGACTTCACGAATGGCGCTTTCCATTGCTTGTTTAACAGTGACTTCAGGAAAGCGTAAATTAAATAAATAATTTGGTGCGTCTTTAATTCTAAATTGAGCGGCAAGGATTATCTCAACGATATTTTCATCTTTAGTCAGCATCGTTGTTTGGTGCTTAGAACTACGGACTTGCTGCATATCAACGACTTTTAGTTCTTCAATCGGGTAAGGCATATGCCAGTGTAATCCGGGGTTGGTCAGTTCTTTATATTTACCAAATTGTAGAATGACACCCGTTTCACCATCTGTGATGGTATAGATGCCTGTGCCTGCCCAGATGAGGCCTGCAACAATTAGCGCAAATATCCCTATGCCTGCACTTGCGCCTCCAGAGGGTGCGGCACCAGAACCGCCGCCTTTGCCTCCAAAAATACCACCAAACTTGCGGCTGAGGTTTTGAAAAATCTCATCTAAATCAGGTGGGCCTTGATTATTAGAATTACGATTCCAGGGGTCATCGTTTTTATTACCTGGGCTGTTCCAAGGCATGGAGTTCTCCGATATGAAAAAATTAAAAGGTTAAGGGGTGTATTCTATTCACTCTGGGCCAAAAAATCAGCCTTATGTTGTGATGATTCCTTCTCAGCGTGCTTGTACAGATACGGTTCAAAGCGATCTTTTAGCGAATTGCTTAAAGAAGCTTCAATTTCCCATATCCCTTCAGGATTAAAGGATTCATTAATGACAGCATTTTGGTCATAGAGCATTGTGCGTAATTCTGTTTGGTCCAGTGGTAGACGTAACGTGACTTGAGTGTGATTACTTTCAAAATACTGGAGTAGGGCTGAATTCAGCAAGTTCATTCCTTGATCTTTTAAGGCCGATACCCAAACCCGTTGGATTTGCTTGTTTTCTCCTATATCCACGTGTGGCATTTGCTGGGTTTGGTCTATTTTATTAAATACCAGTAATTGTGGGCATTTATCTGCACCAATGTGTTTCAACACCTGGTTTACCTGTTCGATATGATCATTGCGCAGTTCGCTGCTGGCGTCGACTACGTGTAACAATAAATCTGCTTCACATGTTTCTTGCAGTGTTGCGTGAAAAGCGTCGACTAAATCATGCGGTAGATTCTGTATGAAACCGACGGTATCTGCGAGCACAACATGTTGATTCTTACTGAGTTCTAATTTACGTAATGTTGGGTCGAGTGTGGCAAATAATTGATCTGCTTGATAAACATTCGCTGTGGTCACTCGATTAAATAAGGTCGATTTGCCAGCATTGGTATAGCCCACTAAAGCCACGGTTGGTACCGAGTTCTTTTTGCGTGCTTGCCGACCTTGTTCACGTTGCTTACGTACCTTTTGTAAGCGTTTCTCTAGATGTTTTACCCGCTGTGCTAATAAACGTCTATCAGTTTCTAGTTGTGTTTCCCCAGGTCCTCTTAAACCTATCCCGCCTTTTTGTCTTTCTAAGTGGGTCCATCCACGCACTAATCGTGTGGATATGAATTTGAGTTGCGCTAGCTCTACTTGCAGTTTGCCTTCATAGGAGCGTGCACGTTGCGCAAAGATATCGAGAATCAGCCCGGTGCGATCAAGGACTCGACAGCGACATGTCTTTTCAATATTGCGTTCTTGGCTAGGGGATAATTCGTAGTTGAATAAGAGTAATTCAATTTTTTCAGATTCGACTAACGCAACGAGTTCGTCAACTTTTCCATGTCCAATTAGAAAGCGTGATTCAGCCTTGGGCCGAGAATAGGTGATCACCTCGATTTCTTGTGCACCTGCGGAATGAGCGAGTAAGCGAAATTCTTCAGTGTCTGCGGGATCTGGAGATTTACCGAATTCAGGATGGACTAATAAAGCACGTTCGCCAGACTTAGGCCGTTCAAACATGCAGAGAGGTGCTCCACCGTACTAATTGATTTTTATTCTGCTTCGTCACCAAAAGGAATTTTTACCGATTTTGCCGGAACAATAGTTGAGATAGCATGTTTATACACCATTTGATTAACCGTATTTTTTAACACGATAACAAATTGATCAAATGAGTCGATTTGGCCTTGCAGTTTGATGCCATTCACTAAATAGATGGAGACTGCTACTTTTTCTTTTCGTAGCGCATTTAGGAAGGGTTCTTGTAGTGTTTGCCCTTTTGACATGATGTTTGCTCCTAACCTTCGTTATTCTTCTTATTAAAAGTTGTGCTTGAGCACGGCTAAAACTGTCCCAGAATTTGTCCTAGCATCATTAGTTTAGCAGCTAGTTCATTGTAATTGGTAAATTATTTGCTGGCTAATGTCCTCTGTACTGGTGTCATATGGGTCAATCAGTTTTGTGACAGGATAATGTCTTAACCACGTTAATTGACGCTTCGCTAGTTGACGTGTGGCAGCAATCGCCTGATCACGCATTTCTTCTTGGGTGATTTCATTTTCAAGAAAACGCCATAACTGCCTGTATCCAATGCAACGCATGGAGGGCATATCCGCAGAAAGAGACCATTGCTTGCGAAGCGCTTTTAATTCATCAGTCACGCCTGCCTCTAACATAGCGTCGAATCGATGCTCAATGTTTTTATGTAACTGGCTGCGGTCTTGTGGAAATAAGCCAAGGTTGTGAATGGAAATATCAGACCGAGCAGGTGTGTCAGTCGCATGATATGACGAAAGTTTGACGCCTGTGAGTTCAAAGACTTCCAGTGCACGCTGGATTCTCTGAGCATCGTTTGGATGAATTTTCGCAGCGGATTCAGGGTCCACCTGTGCAAGTTTTTGGTGCAATACATGCCAGCCCTGTTGGGTGCCGATGTTGTTCATTTGCGATCTGAGTTGCTCGTCTGCAGCAGGCAAATCAGTGAGGCCAAATTGTAATGCATGAAAATACATGATTGTTCCCCCCACCAATAAAGGAATTTTATTGCGCGAATGAACATCATCAATGAGTGCGTTTGCATCATGACAGAACTCTGCGACCGAATAATTTTCATCAGGGTTTTTGATGTCGATTAAATGATGAGGAGCAACCGCCAGTTCTTCAAGTGAAGGTTTGGCAGTACCAATATCCATGCCGCGATAAATCATGGCTGAGTCGACGCTGATAATTTCACATGCAGAGCGTTTTACCAACGAAATTGCCAAGTCAGTTTTGCCGCTAGCAGTAGGCCCCATTAAGAATAGGACTGGCGGTTTGTCGTGAGTCTTCACAAAATTAGCGACCGCGTAGGAATAATTTATCGAGGTCTGAAATACTCAATTGAATCCAAGTGGGGCGGCCATGGTTGCATTGATTGCTGCGTTCTGTGTCTTCCATTGATCTTAATAACGCATTCATCTCATGAATAGTCATACTGCGATTAGCGCGAATCGAGCCGTGACATGCAATGCTGGATAGCATTTCATTGCGTTGCTGTTCGATTAGCGTGCTGGTGGAATTTTTTTGAATGTCTGCAATCACATCACGAATGAGTTCAGGTATATCTGCCGTGGATAATATATTTGGAATCGTGCGAATAACGATAGTGGTGTCACCCAAGCGATTAATGTCGAAGCCAAACGAGTCAAACAATGTGTGTTGATTGTCAATTAAGTTGGCTTCAGATTCGGTGACCGCTATTTGTAAAGGGACAAGTAATTGTTGGCGAGCTAAGTCATCATTTGAATGGGCGCTTTTTAGTTGCTCATACACAACACGTTCATGTGCCGCGTGCATGTCAACTAACACTAATCCATCTTTGTTTTGAGAAAGTATATAAATACCATGCAATTGAGCAACCGCATAACCGAGTAAGGGAATATCGCTTTGCTCCGAATGTGGATCGGTTCTAAGCGCTGACGCAGATTGGTAGTTGATTTCTGGTTCGGCAATAGCAGAAGAATAAAGCGCTTCGAATTGCCTGCGTGCACCCGACGAAGCGGTATGTGTTGGGATATAAGATTGAACTGTGAGATTCTCTGGGGTGGTATTGGCAGATAACTTGTTTAAATCTTTAGTATCTATGGAAGATGGACGAATCTCGCTGACGGCTTGTTTAATTGTTTGGCGTACAAAATTATGAATGGCGCGAGTATCATGAAAGCGCACCTCATGCTTGGCGGGATGAGCGTTGACGTCTACGCTACTCGGATCTACCTCTAAAAATAAAACATAAGCTGGATGGCGCCCATGGTAAAGCACGTCTTGAAAAGCGAGTTTGACTGCGTGACTGACAGTTTTGTCACGAATGTGTCTGTCATTTACGTATTGGTACTGTAAGTCGGCTTGGCCTCGGGAGAAAGTCGGAGCAGCTACCCAGCCATATAACTTCATATCATCGATAGCTCGTTCGACATAAATGGCATGTTCAATAAAGCCCTTGCCGATCAGTTTTTCCAAGCGTGACACTTTGTCATCAATGTTCTGAGCTGCCGGTAACGAATAAATAGTCTTTTGATTGTGGCGTAAAGTGATTGAGATATGGAAATTGGATAGCGCTAATCGTCTGACGACTAATTCGCTATGCGAGTATTCAGTTTTTTCTGTGCGTAAAAATTTTCGACGTGCAGGGGTATTATAAAAAATATCATTGATTTCAACGCTGGTGCCTTTGGTGTGGGCAGCGGGTTTTACTTCTAGATCTGACTTCCCTCCCTCACAGTGAAGTACCCATCCCTGGTTGGACGACTCAGTATTAGAAGTGATTGTCAGCCGAGAGATGGAGGCAATACTGGGTAATGCTTCGCCGCGAAAGCCCAGGCTGTGAATACTTTGCAAATCATCCATGCTTTGAATCTTGGAAGTTGCATGGCGAGTGAGTGCTGTCGCTAATTGGTTTTTCTCAATGCCTGTACCATTATCTCGAATCAGAATTCGCTGGATGCCACCTTTTTCAAGATCAATAGTGATGTTGCTTGCGGTGGCGTCAATGCTGTTTTCGACCAATTCTTTGATGACCGACGCGGGGCGCTCAATGACTTCGCCAGCGGCAATTTGATTAATTAGATTATCAGGTAGTTTTTGGATGGTTCTGGGCATAATGATTAACTAATCAAGATTGGCGATTCGTCAGTGAGCTCAAACATTTGCTGGATACCTTGCAATGCATAGTCACAAAATTTTTGTTCATGTCGCCACTGTTTGTCTTGGCTAATGACATGTTCATCTTGCTCGGATAATACTCGAATACGGTAAGTGGTTTCGTTATTTAACGTGGTATTTTCACACGTGATGTATACTTCTGGTTTTAAGGCGCCTTCGCGTAGCACTGCGGCGGCATATAAATATGATGTTGCGTCGCTAGTGTTGATATCGGTTAGCAAAGTGACAGCGAACTCGCCAAACTGGTAACGTCTTTTTGGAATTGCTGATTGAATTGTTGGAAAAGCCATTTGATGAATTGTTATATATCTAATGAATAAAACTGTTATCCGCCTATATCCCGGCGCAGGAGAATCTGTGCCATTGAAAGGATTGTATCTTAGCCAAGAAAAATCTGCCTGGGAAAATGCTAAGACACTTGGTTATTCGCCCTATATTTATGCCAATTTTTTAACCAGCTTAGATGGTCGTATCGCCTTAGGCGAGATGACGGGTGAGCAATATCATCTGCCAGATCAGTTGAAATCTGATGAAGATTTCATGTTGTTTCTTGAGTTGTATGCACAGGCTGATTGTATAATTACTCATGGTGGTTACATGCGTGCGTTAGATGATGACCGTTTGGGTAATGTGTTGCAGCTGCCAGAGTCTAGTGACACGCAATACATTCACGACTGGCGTCAGCAACAAGGAATGAAAAAGAATCCTGATGTAGTCATTGTTAGTGGCAGTTTGGATTTTCCTTGGCATTCGTCGTTAAATGAGTCTGAGCAGCAAGTGCATATCGCCACAGGTGGTAAGGCAAATCAAGAAAACAAACAACGCTGGATAAATGCTGGACATCAAGTAAACCAAATGGGTGAGCAATCACATGTTGATGTAAAGAATTTAATCGAGTTCTTGAAGGAAAAGAACTATAGATCAGTGTATTTAGTTGCAGGGCCAGAATTATTACAAGACTTGATTGAATATAATTATGTTCATAGTTTTTATATGACAATGAGCCATCAGTTGTTAGGAGGAAAGGATTTTAAGAGTCTGCTTTCGGGTGATGTGTTAAATGATTCGGGTCGAATGAAGATTGAAAATATGTATATGGATATGGAAAGCTCTAATTCGCTAGGACAATGGTACGCAGAGTTTTCTTTCGTAAAATAAATAATATTAACTAAGAGAATACTAATGATGGAGTTTGTTTCTGATTACGGATTGTTTTTGGCAAAGGCAGCCACAATTCTTATTTTTATCTGGTTGCTGTTGTCGTTAATTGTTTCATTGACGCATAAGCCTCAGGATCAAGATCAAATAGAAATAAAAAAATTAAATGATAAATATGACAATATAAAACTGTTAATGCAAAAGTCTATGCTTTCCAAAAAGCAGGCAAAAGAATTGATTAAAAAGAATAAGAAGCTGATAAAAAAGAATAAGAACGAAGATAAAGGTCAGCGGGTATTTGTGTTGAATTTTGTGGGGAATATTAAGGCGAGTGCAGTTAAGCATCTGCGTCAAGAAATCACGGCTTTGTTAGCAGTGGCAACGCCAGAGGATGAAGTGGTTGTATGTTTAGAGAACGCAGGTGGAATGGTGCATGAGCATGGGTTTGCATCTTCACAGTTAGAGCGTATTAAGCAACGCAAAATACCTTTAACCGTCACCGTCGACAAAGTAGCTGCCAGTGGCGGTTATATGATGGCCTGTGTAGCTGATCGTATTGTGGCGGCGCCTTTTTCGATTATTGGTTCCATTGGTGTGATTGCGCAGCTACCTAATTTTAATCGGTTGCTAGATAAGCATGGAATCGATTACGAGCAGGTAAAAGCAGGAGACCTTAAGCGTACGCTGACTATGTTTGGTAAAAATACTGATGAGGATCGCGAAAGATTTACCGAGCAAATGGAAGAGACTCATGCTTTATTCAAACAGTTTGTTGCAGAAAATCGTGAGCAGATTGACATTCAAGAAATCGCGACCGGAGAACATTGGCTAGGGACAAGAGCATTAGAGTTGAAGCTTGTAGATGAGTTGATTACGAGTGATGATTATCTTCTGCGTAAGAGTGAAACGGCTGATGTGTATGAAATTAAACACAGTGCGCCAAAATCTATTAGCGAAAAAGTGATGGGAAATGCGCAATTAGCATTTGAGAAAGTAATGACAGTTTTATGGGAGCGTAAACTATTTTCTTGAATCTTAAGAAATAAGCGTTGCTGGTTAAACTTCAGGGATAATTAATTTTTGACCAACACGGATTCTGTCTGAATTTAAAGCGTTTGTTTTGCGTATCGAATCAATGCTCACGCTATATTGAATGGCTATCTCTGAGAGTGTTTCACCGTATTTAATAGTGTGTTTGTCTTGTTTTGCATTGCTGGCTAACACGGCGTCTTTAGGTGCATGGTGCCTTAGGTATTGTTTAACACCTTTGAATACTGAGCTGGCAAGTTTTTGTTGATGAGTCGCTGAGCGTAACTTTTTCTCTTCTGACGCATTTGAAATAAAAGCTGTTTCTACAAGTATAGAAGGAATATCAGGTGACTTGAGTACTGCAAAACCTGCGTGCTCAACATTTTTGCGCGTTTTTCCTAATGTGCTTAGTTCTTTTTTGACTGAGTTGGCCAGTTTCATGCTTGCGCCAATCGTTGCGGCTTGTTGAAGATCAACTAGCACTTTTGTCACGTCTTTCCCTTTGCCTTTGAGTTTTACTCCGCCGATAGTGCCCGATTCGTTTTGACTTTGCGCTAGAAATCTTGCGGCCTCGCTACTCGCGCCGTTCTTGGAAAGCACATACACAGATGAACCTCGAACACGTCGATCATCAACAGCATCTGCATGAATTGAAATAAAAATATCCGCTTTCTTATCACGCGCTTTCTTGATGCGTCCTCGCAAAGTCAAGAATTTATCTGAGTCACGTGTCATGACTGCACGCATACCTTTTTCGGCATTAATTAAGCGCACCAATCTTTTTGAAATTTGTAGAACGACGTCTTTTTCACGAGTGCCAGCGTATCCAGTTGCGCCTGGGTCCTTGCCGCCATGCCCTGGATCAATTGCAATCACTAGCGTCTTAGCTCTAGGTCTTTTAGCGTTGGTCGTTTTCTTGGGTAAAGGTTTTGCTTTAACAGGCTTTGTCGCAGTAGAAGTAATCTTTGCAATAATGTCTTGTTCGGGCTTTGCTTTGGCGACTTTCTTAACGCTTGGTTTTTTATTGACTGTTTTTGCTATTTGTTTTTGAGTGGCTTTCTTTTTAATAGCTGTCTTCTTTGGCGAAGATGTTTTAGCTATTTGGGCATTGGCCGTCTTTGTATTTTTTAAATCGATCACTAATCGATGAAGTGAGTCACCATTGGGTGCAAGGACAAAACTCTTTGGAACGATTTGCTGATTTAAATCTAGGACAATTCTAAGTTTATTGTTAGTACGATTAGCGTGGCGTATTTTTTCTACGAATGAGGCTTTAAATACAGATTGATCTACCTTGGTGGATAGTTTTGCATTGCTGAAATCAATCACCACACGTCGTGGGTTATTCAGTGTGAAAATCTTATAGGCAGGTGAGGTACTGGTATCAAAAACAACGCGAGTCACTTGGCCATTTTTAGCGACGCGAATGTTTTCAACATTCAGCCCTTCAGCAGAAGCGATTGCAGGCAGGATGCTGAATATTGCGACTAGCGCAATAATCATTCTATTCACATGACAAGAAATTGATGGTTTTGGAATAAACACCCAGCAGATCTCCCTACGACCTTAGTCTATTTTTTGTTAACTGTAACAAAAATAATAACCTACGGGCAATTATTAAATGAAAATCTATAAAAAGCGTCAAGTATTCTATGGGCTAAGAGGCATTATTTTTAATGCTGACCTGGCGTCCTTCTGGAATATATTCAATGGAAATCTCCATCGTGGCCTTAGGGACGAGCGGTTGACCGAGATTGGGCCACTCAATAAAACATATATTTGCATCGCTACAACATTCTCTAATACCAATATAATCTAGTTCTTCAGGGTCAGAAACTCTATATAAATCAAAATGATAAGCTTCTTGAGAGGCGAGGGTATAGGTTTCAACTAGAGTAAAAGTTGGGCTTTTCACTAAGCCTTTATGCCCAAGTGCGTGCAAAGCGCCTCTCACCAGAGTGGTTTTGCCTGCACCAAGGTCGCCATGCAAATAGATAATGGCGGGTTTGTTGAGTTGTTCTATTAGTTGCGCACCTAGAGCTTCCATGTCCTCCGCTGAACGAACAATTGTCTTCATGGATTGACCAGTTTGTATAGTGCCGGGAATAAATCTTCGGCTAACACACCGCGGGTACCTTGGCTGGATATCAATTCTGCCGCTTGGCCGTGAAGCATGACGCCACAATTAGCGGCATTGTCTAATGAGATTCCTTGCGCGACTAGGCTAGCTAAGATGCCGGCCAGAACATCACCCGTACCGCCGGTGGCAAGGCTGACATTACCACTTGTACAAAAACTAATGTGTTGATCATGACAAGTGAGCGTGCCAGATCCTTTTAACACAGCCACTCCGGAATATTGTTCCTGTATAGCCAGTGCGGATGAGACGCGATTCAATTGAATTTCCTCTGTATTGCAAGCCAGTAATTGCGCGGCCTCACCTGGATGTGGGGTTAATATCCAATGATCGCATTTGCTTGGATTTTTGCTTAGTAGATGTAAAGCATCGGCATCTACAATTAATGGTTTGTGAGATTCGATGACGCGAGCAAACACTTTTTGTGCCCATTTATCTTGGCCTAACCCTGGGCCAAGTAAAATGACATCGGCTTTTTTCATTAGCTCAGCGAGATCACGTGGTTCCTGAATCCCTTTAACCATCAGTGAGCCGCATCCCGCCGCAATGGCAGCGACATTATCAGGATGACATGCCACGCTGACTAATCCTGCGCCTGTGCGTGCAGCGGCAGTCCCTGCTAAGCGTGCCGCATTGGGATAGCTGATGTTGCCACCTACCACGAGGACGTGACCGTAAAGATTTTTGTACCCACTTTGTTTTCGTGCAGGTAAAAGTTGTGCCGGCAATACTTCGCTTAATGACATGCCGAGTTTTTCTGCATCATCAATGATGGCATTGGGTAGGTCTAATGAGTCCACGCCAATGCTTCCAGTATAATGTCGAGATTCACCAGTGATTAATCCGCTCTTTAAGCCAATAAAGGTGAGTGTGCTATTGGCATACACGGCTGGGCCCATTGGGTTGCCCGTGTCTGCTCTGAGTCCCGAGGGGATATCTAATGACAATACGGGCACTGGCGCACGATTTATTGCATTGATTATATTGGCAAGCTCACCTTCAACGGTGCGTGTGACACCTGTGCCAAATATTGCATCAACAATTAAATCGCATTCGGGTAAATCTTCATTGTAGTCAATATCTCTTCCATCATGAATCGCATAGTCATTTTGCGCGCGCATCGCATCACCGCGTAATTTGGTGATGGGCACGGCTGGCATGGTGAAGCATTCAAGTTCTGCATTGTGTAGTAGGCGAGCTAAAATATAGCCATCGCCCGCATTGTTACCACCGCCAGCAATCACTAATATTCGTTTTGCTTCTGGATAGTGTTGCCTTATAAACATAAAGGCAGCTTTTCCCGCCCGCTGCATGAGATCATAGCTTTTGAACCCATGATGCTCGATTGCGGTAGACTCAAGCTGTTGAATTTGCTGTCTTGAGAAGACCGGATATTGTTTGCCGTTAGTTATAAAATTCATGTGTCATTAAACAATTTAATTTATTGTGCAAAAGCCTATCGTTACTGAACAGAGTATGCAAAGCCTATTGGATAATATCCAGGATTGGGCGGGTGAGCTTGGTTTTGATCATATTGGAATAAGCGATACAAATCTTGCTGAACATGAAGCTTATTTGTTGAATTGGTTGCAATCTGGCATGCAGGGCGAAATGGACTACATGCATAAGCATGGGACCAAGCGATCACGACCTGACGAATTGCTGCCAGGAACGGTATGCATTATTTCGGTTAGGATGAATTATTTGCCTCCCGATGCACAAGACCCTAATCAAGTACTTGATGATGCAAATGCTGCCTATATTTCACGTTATGCGTTAGGCCGTGACTATCACAAAGTGATGAGAAAGCGCCTGCAAAAACTTGCCACGCGTATTGAGCGTCATGTAGGTGCTTTTGGGTATCGCGCATTTGTTGATAGTGCACCTGTATTAGAAAAAGCACTTGCTCACAAAGCTGGATTAGGCTGGGTTGGAAAACATACTAATTTGCTGTCTGAAGAGGCCGGGTCCTGGTTCTTTTTAGGGGAGTTGTTTACCAATTTACCTCTTCCTGTTAATCAACCAACTAGCAATCACTGTGGCAGTTGTGAGGCATGCATAGATGTGTGTCCTACGCAGGCAATTATTGCGCCTTATAAATTGGATGCGAGAAAATGCATTTCTTATTTAACCATTGAGCATAAAACATCTATTCCCGTGGAATATCGTAAACCGATGGGCAATCGAATATATGGGTGTGATGATTGTCAGTTGGTTTGCCCGTGGAATAAGTTTTCAAAAAAATCACCGTTAGCTGATTTTGCAAAAAGACATAGTTTAGATGCGGTTAGTTTGGTTGAATTATTCTTATGGAGTGAAGAGGATTTTTTGCGTTATACGCAAGGGTCTGCAATACGGCGAATAGGTTATCAACAGTGGCTAAGAAACGTAGCTGTGGCACTGGGGAATGCGCCAGAGAGCTCAGAAGTCATTCAGGCGTTACTTAGTCGGCGAGATGATTGTTCGAGTTTGGTATGTGAACATGTGGAGTGGGCATTGCAGCAGCATGGCCAATGAGTAATTAATGAAGAAACTATTTTTAATTATATTTATTGCATTCATTGTTGTTGCTCTATTTTTATTTCGTGTGCCACTGATTCAGGTGTTGGCGCCTAATATTGCAAAGTATTATGGCTTTGATGTTAGTAATGTTGAGGTTGCTCAGATTGATATTGATAAAATTGTTATCCCTGTCTTGGGTATGCAATATGCTAAGGCCGGAAAGCAAGTAGATATTGAAATGCATAACCTTGTTGTCATTATTGATCAGTATCAAAGAGTTATATCTGAGGTTAGCTCGAGTCGTGTTGTGATTGAAATTGATCAGATAGAAGAGCTTGTCACTGCTACTCCAGATACCAGCATAAATGATGCAATTAATTTCCTACCAATATTTGGAATTAATATTGAGCATTTAGAGCTTAAGTATCGCGCTCAAGAAAAACAATTAGCTAGTTTTAAGGGTGAATTGTTGTATGCAGATACCATGCAGTTAAAAGGAAATTTTAGTATTCAAGAGATGCTTGATTTCAATGTGACTATGACTGCTGATGAGTCAGATTTTATTATTGATGTATCCCAGCATGATCAAGAGAATAATAACGAGGTGATTGCTTTGTCAGGTGATTATTGGGTAAAGGATGACTGGTTAAAAGTAACGTTAGCGGGTCGTTTAAGTATTGCCGATATTAATAATATGTTGCATGGATTTGGTATGAATAAATTCGTGCAAGATGATGATAGTGCCGTTAAAGCAAAATTTGAGTTGGATTTAGCCAGGTCAGCTGAGCAAATAATGCAATCATTTGCGGCTGATATAGATATCGATAGCTCGTTAAAAGTATCTGCTCATGAGTTGAGTGTGAAGTTTGCCGATGTCGATATTAGTGCGAGTTGTCATGTCGAGAAAACTGATATGGCTAATTGCGCATTTAAAGATCCACAGCGCGCAGTGATCGATTTTCATAGTCCTCCAGATTGGTTGTCTAATTATTTTGAAGAGATTGATAGTCAGTATATTGTAGAAGTTAATCCAAGTGACCAGTTGGAGCTGCAATTATCTTTCATGGAAATATTGGCCGCAAAAGCTATTGGTAGTGCTGCGTTTAATATGCGGAGTCGATCATCGCGCTTCAATGTCGACGGACTTTTGTATGATTTAAGTTTTAACGGAGTTGAACAAGACTGGCAATTAGATGCGGGCTATCAGATGAAATTAAACGCGCTTAATGTCGATGCTCCAATTGAAGTGCCACGTTTCATTTTAATGGCTAATGGAAATTTAAGCGCTAATCAAACATGGCTGGATATTTCTGTGGCAAAAGACTCAGTGGCGACAGCTCTAGACGTTGCATATGAGGGCTATCTGACCAAAAAGTTAGAGTTTAAGCAATTAGATGATGCGTTGATTAGATATCGTTACCAAAATAATAACGTCTATGCCGACAGTCTTGATTTTTCTCTTACTTCGCGTCAAGTGAAACACGAAGATTTTGAAGTTGATTTATCTCCAATACAACTAAGCGTTGAAAATTTGGATTACTCGAATAATAAGCAATCGCTTGTTGCTAAGCTTGTTACAGATCATGTATTGGTGACGCAGCGTGGAATTCCGATATCGGCATATGGGATAGAGGCGGGTGCAGAATATAAGGATGAGCAATTGTCTATGAGTGGCAATGCTGGCTTTGGTGAACAAAAGAACCGCTTAGAATATTCTGCTACACATGATTTTGTAAAAGGTCTAGGTACAGGAACTATAACTGGTGAAGCGACTAAACTAGCAGATAATGAAATTATCAGTCGTCAAATAAGTGATTCTGGTTTTCCTTTGCAATTAAGGGAGGGTGGTTTAAAGATTGATATTGAAGCACTTTGGAATACAAATAAATCGATCAGTGAGATAACGGTAAAGCTATTAGCAGATAATATCGCCGGGGATTATGCGCAAAATCAATTTTCTGGGCTGAATACATCGCTAGAGTTTATTGGTCATGAAGGTTGGAGTTTGAAGCAGGCAGCGAGTATTAATATTGATATAGTTAATATGGGCGTGCCTCTTAAAGATCTAACCTTGAATTTAGAGCGTATGGAATATGAAGTTCAAGAGCATCCTTTGATTGTATTACGTGACCTGTCTGCGGCGGCTTTAGATGGGAGTATTTATTCAAACAAAATAGAAGTGGATCTTAATCGGCGAGAAAATAAATTTTCTATCTTTTTGTCTTCATTGTCGTTAGAAAAACTAGTTGCTTTAAATCAGACGGAAGATTTGATTGCTAGTGGCACCTTAAATGGTGAGTTGCCTATGCGGCTTGATAATGGTGTGTTGCTGGTGGATGGAGGTTGGTTGCGTGCAGATGAGCGTGGAGGTTTTATCAAGTATGGTCGGATTGGTGATGTCTTAGTGGGTCATGAAGATTTGCAGTTAGTTGGAGAGTTGTTGAAAAATTTCCAATACAATGAGATGTCTGCTCAAGTTGATTTGGTGTCTGGGGGAGGGTTAACGCTGGCAACTAAGTTGCATGGGCGTAGCCCAGAGGCAACACTGAATAAGCAGGTCAATTTAAACTTCAATATCGATTTTAATTTGTGGAAATTCTTAGAGAGTGCTAGATTGCTGACACGTATTGATCAAGATGTTAGTGAGCAAATTCTTTCTAATCAAAAGAAATAATGGGAACTTTGTTAACGAAGCATGGGTCAACCATTTACTGATAATTGGTGTATCGCAAATGAATAAAATACTTATGTGCGTCTTGGTTGCCAGTGGGATTCTATTATCCTCATGCAATCCAACAGTTAAAGTTGAGGCGCCAGATGAGCCTATTACAATCAATATGAATATTAAAATTGAGCATGAAGTGCGAATTAAAGTAGATAAAGAGCTTGATGATGTGTTTGCAGATGATAGTGGTCTGTTCTGATGGGAATAAAAATCATGAAACTTAAAATTGTTAAAATATTGTTTGTTGCGCTGATGGCATTAAATACGACATGTGTATTTGCAGTTGATCTGCAACAGGTTAAAAGTAATGGTTTGGTTGGTGAGCAGCTGAATGGCTACCTCGGGGTAGTGGATGCTAATGCTGAGTCTGAAGTGAGAGAGTTAATCGCGGATATAAATGCCAAGCGTAAAGCGAAGTATGAATCAATTGCAGCACAGAATAGTACTAGTCTAGAAACAGTCGAGTTACTTGCGGGTAAGAAGGCTGTTGAGAAAACACAAGCGGGAAATTATATTCAAACTGCGACAGGTTGGAAAAAGAAATAGTAATTTCTTGTTGTTCTAAATTTTATCTGCGCCAGGATAAAATTTTATTGTTGGCAGGCATTTCGAATTCAGTTGATGCCTGGAAATTATTTTTAAGCGCAAGCTGGTCTAGATCGTTTCTGTCTCGGATGCAAGATTCAGGATCCCTATTTTTTAACCATTGATCAAATCGGCGATTGCTATCGCTAGTGTATTTTCCATCAATGTTAAATGGGCCATATAAGCAAAATACTGCTGAGCTTGTTAACGCCTTGTCTAAGCCAGAAAATAAAGCTTCTATTTCATGCCAATGCATGATGTGAGCGACATTTGCAGCAAATGCACCTTGATAATTCTGCTGTGGCCAGTGTGAACAAACATCAAGTTCGATTGCAGCCGATGTGTTTTGTCTGTTGGTATCGTTTAACCACATGTTAATTCCTGCAAGCATTTCGAGTTTATCACTTGCTTGCCATGTTAAATGCGGTAATTGTTGAGAGAAATAGGCAGCATGTTGTCCGGTTCCGCTGCCGATTTCTAATACGCTATTGGTGGATTTAAATTCTTCTCGAAGTATATTCAGGATTGCATCACGATTTTCTTCAGCCGCTGGTGAAAATGGCTTGTTATGCATGATAACGATGGTTTAACTAGTTTTACGGATATAATCGATTAGCGCTTGCGTAGAACAGTCAGCACTAGCTAATTCTTTATCGCTTTGAAGAACAGGAAGAATTTTATTAGTTAATGTTTTGCCCAGTTCGACCCCCATTTGATCGAATGAGTTGATATTCCAAATGATTCCTTGTACAAAAATTTTGTGTTCATAAAGTGCAAGCAGTGCACCTAATGTGGTTGGTGTGAGTGATTCGCACATAATGGTGTTGCTTGGACGGTTGCCAGGAAATGTCATATGCGGTGATAAATCTTTTACCATTTTGCCGGTGATGTTTTGGCTGGCAAGTAATTCAATCGTCTCCTTTCTTGATCGACCCATCATCATTGATTGTGATTGCGCTAGCATGTTGGCTAGTAGTATCTGGTGATGTTGTTTGTGTTCGTGTTCGGCTTTAGAGAAACCAATAAAATCGCAGGGCACAGTGGGTGCGCCTTGGTGTAATAATTGATGGAAAGCATGTTGCCCGTTTGTACCTGCTTCCCCAAAAATAATAGGTCCCGTATTATAATTTGCACGTTTACCATCACGTGTTACGCCTTTGCCATTACTTTCCATGTCGAGCTGCTGTAAATAACTTGGCAGACTTCGTAGCCGATGGTCATAAGGTAATACTGCATGATGAGGCATATCTAAAAAGTTGATATACCAAATGCCCAGTAGTCCCATCATGATGGGTAAGTTTTGGTCTAACGGCGCTGTTTGGAAATGTTTATCCATTGCGTAAGCGCCAGTCAGTAAGCTACGGAAATTCTTCATGCCTATTTGTAAAGCAAGTGGGAAACCAACTGTACTCCAAAGCGAATAGCGTCCTCCGACCCAATCCCACATTGTTAGAATATGGTCGGTGTCGACACCAAAAGATTTGGCTGCTTCGGCATTTGAAGTAATGGCAACGAATTGTTTGCGTACGGATCTACGAATACCGCTTTTTTCTCTTAGCCACGCGGCGGCAGTGTCAGCATTTGCTGTGGTTTCTTGTGTGGAAAAACTCTTTGAAATGACGACGAATAAAGTGTCTTCCGGCGCTATTTCTTGCAATACCTCATCCAGGAGATGTGCATCAACATTAGCAACAAAGTGGACATTGATATCTTTTTGAGTGAAATGTTTGAGTGCTTCACAGGCAAGCTTTGGTCCCAGATATGAGCCGCCAATACCAATGACAACAACGTCTTTAATCGGGGTGTCTTTATAGCTAAGCCATTTGCCTTGATGGAGTTTATTGCATAAGCGTTCCATTTTAGCTAATTCAGCTTCTACCTCACTACTGACGTGAGTGTCTACTGGACTACGTAATGCAGTGTGTAATGCTGAACGTTGTTCGGTGCTGTTGACGATTTCACCTGCAAACATTCTATCGCGCCACTTTTCAACCTCGGCAGCTTCGGCGAGATTGAATAATAAAGTAAGCGTTTGTTCGATGATTCTATTTTTTGAAAAATCAACAAGGATGGGATTTGATTGAATCGAGAATTTTTTAAATCGATTAGGATCTTCATCAAATAGCTGACGCATTTCTACATCGCGCATGAGCGAGGCGTGATTAATCAGTTTTTTCCAATGAGGAGCTATCATCTGAGGATAATACTAGGATTTAAAAACAATTGAGCACTGTGTTTTAGTTGTCTTATGCCGTTTATCAGACTAAGGGTGAGAAGCGAATGACTATGGATATCACACCCAAGAGACATTGTGAATGAATTAATCGCTGGGCGTGACTCACAGGCACAAAAAAAGCGGACTAAAAGCCCGCTTTTTTTGTGAAATGCGTCCGAACTATCGGTAAATAGTGCCGTTCTTAAGATGTGAGAATAGGTTCAACTGCGCCGCAATATTGATAATAAATGCAAGTACAACACAACCAACTACAAACCATGCCATATTTATTCTCCTGAAAATTTTATTAATGACCTTGTATGCCATAAGTATACACAATTTAGGCATTGGGAAAAGTATGTTGTCTATTAAACGCACCTCGTCTAGCCAAGCGGCCGTCAAAACCACAATTTTTTTAGTGGTATTGCTAATCGGTTGCAAATTAACCGCATCACGAATACTAAAATAATCTACGCGCATGCCTATTTTTTCTAGGTCTGTGCGCGCTGATGATTCTAAGCTGCTAATGGTCTCGATTGAGAATTGTGTTTTTACATGCTCCAAATTCGCATAAAGGTGTTTAGCAATCTTGCGCTGATCTGAATTTAGGTGAGTATTACGTGAGCTCATGGCCAGTCCATCATTCTCACGTTCAGTATTTCCTGCGACGATGTCGATATTAAAATTCAGGTCGTTGACCATGCGGCGAATGATTAATAACTGTTGGTAGTCTTTGTTGCCAAATACGGCAATTTCAGGAGTGAGAATATTCAGTAGTTTGCAAACAATGGTACATACACCTTCAAAGTGTCCAGGCCGATAAAGCCCATCGAATTCTTGTGTGAGCTCAGGGATAAGAATTTTTGGGGCGGATCGTAGGCCATGCGGGTATAGCGTTTCTGTATTGGGGCTGAACACTGCATCAACATTGAGTGTCTTTAATTGCTCTATGTCTGAGTCTAGCGTCCTTGGGTAATGAATAAAATCTTGTTCTTGATTAAATTGTAACGGGTTAACAAATATAGAGACGACCACTCGTTGACTTAACGATTGTGCGAGTTTTATTAAAGAGACATGTCCTTTGTGTAGATGCCCCATGGTGGGGACTAAGGCAATTTTATTTTTATTTGTTTTCCAATGGTGGATTGTGTCGCAGATATCTTCGGGTTTGGTATATACCTTCATAATAGAAATGCGATACCAATATTAAACTGGAAAATCGTTAGATTTAACTTCTTTTATATACTGGGCGACGGCATCTTGAATGCTGCATGATTGCATATAATTTTTCGCAAATGGCGGAGTCTTTCCTGGTGTGATACCAAGAACATCTTGCAACACTAAAATTTGGCCATCACAGTCTTTGCCTGCGCCGATACCGATGACAGGGATGTTAACTGTTTTGGTGATTTCTGCTGCAAGTTTAGCGGGGATACATTCCACTAGTAATATGTCAGCACCTGCTGCTTCTAAAGCGGTACTTGTCAGCAGTAATTCCTTAGCGGAATCTGAATCTGTACCTTGAGCAAGGTAGCCCCCAAGTTTATGAATATATTGTGGGCGTAATCCAAGATGTGCGCAGACTGGAATGCCACACGCGCTGAGTTCTTCAACTATTTCTGTCTGCCGCTGAGTGGCTTCTAATTTGACCATTTGCGCGCCGCCCTCTTGCATTAAGCGAGTGGCGTTATATAGCGCGCTATCAATATTGCTGTAGCTCATGAATGGCATGTCAGCAATAACCAAAGAATGATGCACAGCACCTGATACACATTCTGTGTGATAGATCATATCGTCCATGGTGACAGAGACAGTTGATGTGTTTCCTTGTATCACCATGCCTAATGAGTCTCCCACTAGAATGACATCCATGCCTGCTTGGTCAAGCAATTTAGCGAAGGCGGCATCATATGCCGTGAGACAAGCAATTTTTTCATTGTTGTCACGCATTTTCTGTAACTGATTAATTGTTACGCCTAAGGAGTTTTGTGCGCTCATGTTTGACCTAACTTACAAACGGAAGTGGGTTGAAATAATGGCGGCCACTTTTAGTATTCATGATTTGAGATTTTAATTGTTCGTAGTCACGTTCGTTATTAATGAAATCAATATCGCTCGCATTGACAATCAATAACGGAGTATCGTTATAGTGGTAAAAGAAGTCAGCGTATGCTTCGTTAAGCTGTTCTAAATAATTAGATTCAATAAAGCGTTCATAGTGACGGCCACGTTTTCGTATGCGTTCAATTAATGTAGGCACTGGTGCTTGTAAGTACACCACTAAGTCAGGCTTGGGTGCATCAACTATCATGTGTTCATATACCTGAAGGTATAAGTCGTATTCTGTTGGTGTGAGTGTGACTTGTGCAAACAGCTGGTCTTTTTCAATTAAGTAATCGGCAATTTTAGACTGCGAAAATATACTGCCTTGACGTAGTTCTTGAATTTGTCGAGTGCGTTGCATTAAGAAGAAAAGTTGAGTTGATAATGCAGCTTCTCGGGGACGTTGATAAAACTGCTCAAGAAATGGATTGTCATCAATTTCTTCAAGCACTAATTCTGAATCAAAATCATTTGCTAACAGGCGTGCGAGGCTGGATTTTCCAACACCGATGGGGCCTTCAATAACAATGTAATCTGGTAGTGGAGTGGGCATCTTATAATGGTAGTCTGGTGAGTCCGTTTGTATAGCATCGCGGTTGCAAGCGATGTATCGCTCCTAGATTTGGAATCATGAGGTTTTTATTCACTTCGTGCAATGGGTAGAGTACAAATTCCCGCGTTTTTATTCCCGGATGAGGGACGGTAAGTGTCTGACTTTTAAATGAATAATTTCCATATACGAGAATATCTAAGTCTAGTGTACGCGGTCCCCAGCGTTCGCCATTTCGCGTTCTGCCATGCTCATTTTCAATTGCTTGTAATTTGATCAATAGCGACTGCGCATCTAATCTGGTTCTTAGCCATGCTACGGCATTAACATAAGGAGGTTGGTCAGGCGGCCCCATGGGGCGGCTTGAATACAAACTGGAAAATGAATGTAAGTCCGACAGATCAATCAGTGCGAGTTGCTCTATAGCGCTAGCAACTTGTAGAAATGGATTTTTTAAGTTGCTGCCTATGCCAATATAAGCGTCTGTAATAAATTGGTTTCGCATGCTGTTACTGTTTGTTTTTTCGTTTACGTGGTGTGTGTTTTTTTTGATCCACCATTTTGCGTTGCTCTTGTTCAGATAAGGTTTGTATTTTTGTCCACCAAGTACAAATTTCTGAATCTAATTCTCCGGCTTGTGTGCGCAGGCACATGAAATCATAAGCTGCTCGAAAACGAGGGTGAGACATAAGCTGTAATGATTTGCGGCCATGTCTTTTTAGAAAGCGATTTTGTAATTTCCATATTTCACAGATAGTCACTGAGAATCTTTTGGGAATCGATATTACGCTTGATTGATCTAGCACTGTTCTACGACCAGAAGCCCATGCCCCTTCAGAATAGGGAATCCCTTGTTGATTGCTTTGTTCTAGTAGCTGTAAATATGGGCGCCATAACATAATTGCAAATATAAATGCCGGATTGACTGACTTACCACTGCCGATGCGTGTATCGGTATTTTCTAGGGCATTATGTATTAATAAATTAAATGACTCGTCATGATCTAATGCTTTCTTAGTGATAGGAAATAATACTTGTAGTAAGTGAAAATTGACTAGTTCTTGAAAGCAGCGTACAGCATAGCCGCTATGAAAAAGCTTAATCACTTCGTCAAATAAACGTGCGGGTGGAATTTCTGCTAGTAAATGACCCATCGGCTTGATCGGATCTTCAGTGTTACTTTCGATGGTTAAATCTAATTTTGCACGAAATCGAAGTGCTCTTAACATGCGGACGGGGTCTTCACGATAGCGAGTCTCAGCATCACCGATCATACATATTTTGCGTGCACGTAAATCTTGGTAGCCATTGCAGTAGTCCAAGACTTCAGAATTTTCAATGTCGTAGTAAAGCGCATTGATTGTAAAATCACGGCGAATCGCATCTTCTTCGATTGTGCCAAACGTATTGTCTCTCAGTATTCTGCCATTACTCCCCGCATTAGTTGCTTGGTTGTTTGCTTGGGCGCGGAATGTGGATACTTCAATGTTATTGCGGTGAAAGTACACATGTACAATGCGAAACCGCCTGCCGATTAAGCGGCTATTATCAAATAGGTCACAAATCTGTTCGGGATGAGCATTTGTT
Organism: Gammaproteobacteria bacterium; assembly: GCA_045106935.1. Lineage (GTDB taxonomy): Bacteria > Pseudomonadota > Gammaproteobacteria > UBA4575 > UBA4575 > UBA1858. The sequence goes on from JBGCFN010000014.1 coordinate 46,543, forward strand.
GCGACATCAAAATCTTTGGGTTCAATGCCTAGTACGAGATCACGAACACAGCCCCCGACCAAGTACGCTTGGTAGTTTGCTTTTAATAGAGTTTCGACAACGTGGCGTGCTTGGCCACAAATTTTGCTTTCATCAATGCGATGTTCGCTAGCTGGAATTCTATTGAGGGCGTGTTGATTGTTATTAGTATTTTCCACCGGCTAATTATAGAGGGATCTAACATCATGATGGAAAAAAAAGGCGACCTAATGGCCGCCTTTTTGAACTATTTACTGAAATTTAAAGGTTGTAACCTTTTTCTTCGTGTTGAGTGATGTCCAAGCCATTGCGTTCTTGTTCATCTGTTGCTCGTAATCCGCAGATAAGACCGGTTACTTTTAGAACAATGTAGCTTGCAATCGCTGTCCAAACAATGACTGCAGCCACTGCGGTAAGTTGGACGCCAAATTGATCTGCAATGCTGACGCCTTCAGCTAAACCGGCTCCACCGAATTGAGAGGCAACAAAGATTCCAGCAAGCAATGTTCCAATGATTCCGCCAACACCATGGACAGGGAATACATCAAGTGAATCATCAATATGCAATGTTCGCTTCATGAAGTTAGTGGCTGAGAAACAGACAATCCCTGCGGTGATGCCAATGACAATTGCTCCCATGGGGCCGACGAAGCCAGAGGCAGGAGTAATACTGCCAAGGCCTGCCACCATGCCGGTGACAATACCTAATACACTTGGCTTGCCGTACTTAATCCACTCAATCACCATCCAGGTGAGTGATGCAATTGCAGCACTAATGTGAGTCACTAGAATAGCCATGCCCGCATCGCCGTTTGCCGCTAATGCGCTTCCACCATTAAAGCCGAACCAGCCCACCCATAACATACCGGCACCGGTCACGGTCATGGTCATATTGTGTGGAGGTAAAGGAGTATTGGGAAAACCGTTGCGTTTACCTAAGACAATGGCTGCAACTAAGGCACCTACGCCTGCCGTAATGTGAACAACAAGTCCGCCGGCAAAATCTAATGCGCCTTTATCACCAAGCCAACCTCCGCCCCATACCCAATGACAGACGGGGAAGTAGACTAGAATCATCCACAAAACAGTAAACCAAAGCATTGCGGAAAATTTCATTCTTTCTGCAAACCCACCAATGACAAGTGCGGGTGTAATGATGGCAAACGTCATTTGGAACATAACAAACACAGACTCTGGGATATCACCAGACATGCTCTCGCGTGACACTTGAGAAAGAAATAGATTGTCGAATCCGCCAATCCATTGATTCAGAGAACCATGCGCGGTGAAACTCATGCTGTAACCAAATACCAGCCATACAACGGAAGCGACGCATGTAATGGTAAAGCACTGCATGAGCACAGACAGCACGTTTTTGCTACGTACAAGACCTGCATAAAATAATGAAAGCCCGGGAATAGTCATGAATAGCACTAAGGCTGTAGAAGTTAAAATCCAAGATGTATTGGCACCGTTTAACTCGTCGGCACTAGCCAGTACTGGAAGTAAAAATAATAGTATGCACATAAGTGCATTTTTTTTGTTTAGATAAATCATCCTCTTCCTCTCTCTAGAGCGCTTCTGGACCGGTTTCTCCGGTTCTTATTCGAATAGCTTGTTCTAAGTTAGTGATGAAGATTTTCCCATCACCAATTTTCCCTGTGTTTGCAGTACGAGTAATGACTTCAATTACTTCATTAACACGCTCTGCAGGCACAGCAATCTCAATCTTTAATTTTGGTAAAAAATCAATGACGTACTCTGCTCCACGATAGAGTTCGGTATGTCCTTTTTGACGTCCAAATCCCTTTACTTCAGTTACGGTAAGACCTTGTATTCCTTGTTCGGTAAGGGCTTCACGTACATCGTCTAATTTAAATGGCTTAATGATTGCGGTGACTAGCTTCATTGTTATTTGCTCCTCGGTTTTTACGCGCTAGAAGAGGGCAGTATGCCATCGAATAATGTGAGTGGCACCCATTTATGGTGCAATAAAATTAATTGCACAGTTATAGTGCAATATGGCTTGTTGTTTAGATGGTTATGGCCGTTGTGCAGAAAAAATGGCGCGTTTTGGTGCAGGATGACCTTCAATAGTTTTGCTGTGATCGTTTGAATCAAGGAAGTTGGCGAGAGAATAATTTTGCATCCACGATGTTGCGCGTTGCTCATCAAGTGTGGTTGTTTGAATGCTGTGTAGTTGTATATTTATATAACCACTGTCATGTAACCAGGATTGAACTAAAGATGGACTGGGGACACTCCAGACATTTCGCATTCCGGCATATCGATCTTGAGGGATCAATTGCGTGCACTCATCAGTGTCTATGACTAATGTTTCGATGAATACCGTGCCGCCCGATAGTGTGTGCTGATGCAAACGATTTAAATGTTCAAGTGGGTCGCGACGATGATATAAAACACCCATCGAAAATACACAATCAAATTGATTTATTTGGGGAGGCAGCTCTTCAAATGGGATTGGTAACAAATGGGCGTTGATATTTCGGTCAATACATTGAATGAGGCCATAATATTGGGCTAAGAATACGAGTGTTGGGTCTACGCCTATCACGCATTCAGCACCATCACCTAACATGCGTAGCATGTAGTAACCGTTTCCACAGCCCACATCTAAAACTTTTTTATTTTTAAGAGAAGGTAAGTAATTTTGTATGCGTTGCCATTTTTTGTCGCATCGCCATTCAGTATCTATATGTGTGCCAAAAAAATTGAATGGGCCTTTGCGCCATGGGTGTAATGCCGTTAATGATTCAAGGACAATTTCATGCTGTGAAGCAGTCAGATCTTCAGGAGTACCAATTTCTATGATGTGGGTGTCGAATTTAAAGTATTCACTGTGAGCGAATGAAAGTTGCTTAACAGCAGATTGCCATTTTGGAAAGTGCCCATGTGAAGGTTTGAGAAAAACAGTCTCTAGCTTATTAGCTAGTATGGATTTCCATTGCGCATCACAGGAGAGATGATCTAACTCAAATAGATGAGTGAAGTATTCTAGATTCATCGATTGCTTTACTTGATCGCGATAAATGATACAAAGTTGAGGCATTGAAACCAAAGAGTCACTTTGCTGAAGCCAACATCTAGTAATCTTTGCTGGTGATCATCTAAAGATTCACGAGTTAATACATTCTCAATGGCCTTTCTTTTCTGGCTAATTTCAAGCTGGCTGTATTGATTGGCTGATTTGAAGTTGGCGTGTAAGACTTGAAATAGTTCTTCAGTGGTGCTGTTTTGTAAAATTATTTTTTCCGTGAGAATGCATGCTCCACCAGTATTCATACCAGTGACAATCTTCTTCAGCAATTCATGTCTTTGATCTAGAGGTAAGAATTGTAGTGTCAGATTGAGCACAACGACAGATGCGTTTTGAATATCAGTCGTATTAATATCTTCCAGTAATGTGTTGATCCATGCAGAGGCTTTAGCTTGTGTGACTAATTGATTGCATTGTTCGATCATTGCGGAGGAATTATCGATTGCATGAATCGTGATGGAATCATGAGGGAGGCAATTAAATATTGATAATGCTGCCGCGCCGTGTGAGCAGCCTAGGTCATAGCAATTCGTGTTCGGGCGTAAAAAATAGGCGGCAATTGGACCAATGTTTGCGATTAATGTTCTGTAACCGGGGACAGAGCGATCCACCATGTCATCGAAAGCATCACTTACTGCCTTGTCAAAACTAAAGTCTTCTATGTTTTGTAAAGGTTGCTTGTATATTTCGTCTTTACTCATGCAGCATGAAATAGAAAATTATTGTGCACCTGGTGGTTTCGCTGGAAGACCACCCATGATTAAATCTAAAGTTTGACGCAGTACGCGCCCCTTGCCATTGGGTGTATCTCTTTCTTCTGCGCGCATTAAGCCTGCATGAAATGCATGAGATAGATCAGGGCATTCATCACCAGCTTCATATAGGACACGATAGGCCACCCCTTCATAAAGTCTTATAGTGATAGGTAAACCACCTGCATTCCAAATGCGTGAACCCATGTTAATTGTTTCGGCAACTTCTAATAAAAGTGGGCTGAATTTTGTGCAGCTTTCTTTAATAGACGTTTGAAATGCTTTCGGATTGGCAAGTGCGTCATCGAGAACTTGAGCCATTTGTTGTTTGCTTAATGGGGTGGTTTCTTTGTCGCTTGTTGGTAGGCAAGCAGACAACGCGCATAAGCTTAGAGAGAGAATAATGATTGAGTAAATCCGCATTGCGAGTCCTCGTAGAGGTTGAGGCTAAGCATTTGAGCATAGCCATTCGCTAATGTCTAATGAGCATCAGGTGGGAAGGTATGTCTTGGAATAAATTAGTTTTTCTCCAACAAAAAACTGTGTTGGAGAAAAACTAATGAATTAGTCTTCAAGAAAGATTACTTGATCGCGGCCACTTTGCTTGGCTTGATAGAGTGCTTTGTCAGCACGCTGCAGTAAATGTCTGCCGATAAGTTTTGGATCTTCATTGTGTCTTTGTTGAAAATCAATAGTGGAGACACCTACAGAGACAGTAATGTTGATATTGTTATCTGTATTCTTAAATTTTGTGTCAGCAATAATAGCGCGTATTCGCTCTGCAATTTCTATTGCTCTCGCTTTTCCGCTTTGACCTAAAAGAATAGCAAACTCTTCTCCACCATATCTGGCCACCACATCGATAGAGCGAGTTTGTGCGCGGACTAGCTCAGCGACTTTCTTTAATACCGTGTCACCAACATCATGGCCAAAACTATCGTTAATAATCTTAAAGTGATCGATGTCGATAAATAAACAGCCCAAGCTAGTTTCTAAGCGTTTGTTGCGTGAAATTTCTTCTTCTAATCGTTGATCGAAGAAGCGTCGATTATTAATACCTGTTAATGCGTCTGTTAAGCCTGCTTGCTTGAGTCTTTCATGTGCAATCGCTGTATGTAGGCAGGTGGCGAGTACGGCAGCCAAATGTTGTAAGAAATCAGTCGCACTACCTTTTTGGAAACGTTCTAGTTTATAACTGCCAAGATTAAGACTGCCTAGCAAACAATTGTTTCTTTGCAGAGGTAGTAATGCAACGCTGCGCGGGTACTTTTGGCTGTCTAAGAATAGTGGGCGATGTTTATCTAACTCGAATTTGCCTAAGGTGGGTTTACGCGTCATCCCATAAATATGTTTTACATGTGTGATGTCGGGCAGTAGCTGTAAAGCGGGTTGTTTATCAGGATTCTCTCCGGATTCTTTTAGCAGCTTATAAATTTTACGATCTTCATCATGCAGAATGATAGTCAACGTATCCCAGCCAAATGTTGAGCGACTATGATGAGTGATAATTTGAATTAACTCTGATAATGAACTGCAGCTTAGGAGTTTGAGTTCCAAGTATTGGAATTTTTTGAGAATTTTTTCGTTGTTGCGCGCGTCATCGTAAACTGACTCTAAACGTTGCTTGAGAGTTTCGACTTCACTTAACTCTAACTTGGTTTGTTTTGGTTGCGCGGCCATTTAAGTCTTCCTAGTGAAGTAGCTTTAAGCCATCCATAGGCATTGGAGACCCCATGGCATAACCCTGTGCAAAATCAACACCAAGCTTGCGCAATTGTTCAACGACTTCTTCGCTTTCTGCGCATTCAGCTATTGTGCCAATACCCATGACATGCCCCATTTGGTTTATTGCTTCAACCATGGCGTAGTCAATGGTGTCATTTGACATGTCGGTGACAAAGCTGCCATCAATTTTCAAGTAATCAACCGGCAAGTTTTTGAGGTAGGTAAATGAAGATAAGCCGCTACCAAAATCATCAAGTGCAAAACAACAACCCACTTTCTTTAATTCTTTAATTAGAACGCTTGCTTGCGTCAGATTGTTAATCGCAGCAGTTTCGGTAATTTCAAAACATACATGTTGTGGATCAACTTGAGAGCTGGCTAATTCATCTTTGATGAATTGTAATAATTTGTCGTCATTGAGTGAGTTACCAGATAGGTTAATAGCAATGTGCACACCAGACTTTTCTCCAAAAGTGTCATGATAACTATGTAGTGCGGTGTGAATGACCCATCGGTCTACATTGGGCATTAAGCCATAACGTTCTGCAGCAGGAATAAAGCTGCCAGGCATGATTATGTTGCCATTGGCATCGTTAAGGCGCAGTAGTAATTCATAGTGCTGGATTGAGCGATTGCCTAAAGATAGCGAAACTATCGGTTGGCAATAAAGCATGAAGCGATCTTCTTTTAACGCACCTGTGATTCCTGCGGCACGTAATATCTCTGCATGTTTGCGTGTGAGTTCATCGTCATCAACTTGATAGACGTGTAATTGATTTCGGCCTCGCTCGTTTGCTGAATAACAAGTTAACTCGGCTCGCGTCAGCATTTGTGCAGGTTCCGGGGATTCTTTGGTAACGGGGACAATACCAATGCTTAATCCAAGTTCAAATATTTGATTTTCCCAAGTGAAACGCTGGCGTTGGAATTCATCAATGAGGTTTTGTGCGGTTCGTTTAGCATTATCTATTGTGTGATTCACTAACAGTAATGCGAATTCATCTCCACCCAGGCGACCAATGTAATCGATGCTGCGAATTTTAGAGCGTAGAAAATGGGCGACTTCTTTAAGAATGTAATCGCCAGCAGTGTGGCCTGCCTGTGCATTAATAATTTTGAATTGATTGACATCAATGTAACAAAGAACATGCTGAACATCGTGTAGTGCAGCACTGGCAATCGATTTTTCTAATTGGTATTCAAATTCTTGACGATTAAGTAAGCCAGTGAGTGAGTCATGCGAGGCGCGATGTTCAATTTCACTGGTGAGGCGTCTCGTCTCGGATAAGTCTTTTATGATGATGACTGTGCCATGCGCCTGACTTTCAACTGGAAAATGAGGAGCTATGGCAATTTCGATGGCGCGCTCATCATTGTGGTTGTTGACTAGCAGTAAATTCTTAGAGACTTGGATCGTTCTATTTTCTTGTATAGCAGTATGACCGGGAATATCGAAGCGTTCGCGCTTGTCAGAATCAATCAAACGGATAATTTCATCAATGTCATGGCCTTCAGCTTCAAAGGTAGGCCAACCCGTTAAGCTCTCTGCCACAGGATTCATGTGAATGACTTTAAGATGGCTATCGGTAATGATCACGCCTTCTTTTAATAACTCTAGTGTTAGCTTATTACGAGTTTGCTCTTCTAGAAGCTCAGCTTCTATGCGCATTAGGTTGCTCTGGTTTTGAATAACCAAAGCATAGCCAGAAGTGCTGTTTTTCTGGTCATTAAGTGCGACCGTGCAGCGTAAATGTAATGTTTCGTTATCTTTGTCGACTGTAATGAGGCCGGTCGATTTATTTTCATTATCCTGTGTTTCAGAAATCAAACGTTTTATCGTGTTTTGTTCTTGGGCAGATAAGATCAAGTCAATCGGTGTGCCGAGTGATTCTTTAGCATCGATATTGAGTAGCTCGCAAGAGACATCATTAGCATGTGTAATGGTGTGGTTCTTATCCAATAATATAAAACCGACATTGGCGCTATTTAATATATCATCGACAACTTCAATTTCTTCGGGTTGCGTAAGTAATGCTTTTTTATTTAGTACCGGAATTTGGTCGTTGTTGGGAATAGCCGCATTTATATTCGTATCGTTTGCAGAGCTTGCAGTCGAGCTAATTAAAGCCGCAGGTAAGCTTTTTATATCTGCAGTTGAGCATAAGTGTAAGCCTTCACCAAGCGCAGGATTCAGTTCGAAATCTTGATGCATAATTTCGAAGTCACTAGGTTTGCGTAACACAAATATTTTTGTAAATGGGTTCACCGCTTTCACCCAATTTGCAATCTTGAGTGGGTCTTGCAGGTGGTGCCCCAAAACAATGATGTCTGCATCCAGATTTCCTGATTTCAGCACCTCTGATAGCTGATTCTCGCTAGTGTAGTTAGATAAGGCCACGGGTGGTGGTATCTGGCGACACAAGTAAGACCAGAGGTCTTTGCCTATATTAATTAATGAAACTTTCGCTGCCATGAGACGAGAATCTATCCTGCTCTAGTAAAGTGGTGTTGATTGCAAGGAAGTAAGTTCATCTTACTTCACCTTCAAAAAGATCGGTCTGTGCTTTTTCGCGCAAATACTCCCGTATCCAAAGTCGCACAAGGCGTGAAGCGTTATCGTCTTCCCTCTTTACAGAGCGCATAAATTCATCGCGCAATGATCGTGGAATCCTAACCTGGAGTAGGGCGGGGTCTGTAGGATGTTTATCAGTCAAATCTATACTCTGGTCAGTAACAAGTAATGACAGGAGTATGACAATTAATGCGATTACTTACAAGTGTTTGATAAGTAAGGTCGGTAACGTAGTGATTTGATTTGAAATATAGCGATAATTACAAATTAAAAAAAGAGCTTGGCCGCAAATCGCTTGCGCTTTCATGATTCGATTTGCATGTAAAGAGTTTAACTTATTGAAATTTAATAAAATTTCTCATAAGTCGTTAGAAATTAATCAAATGAGTATCAGAATGACACTAATGTTCGACGCGGTAGGGAATAACATGGTCGTAGTTGTTAAAATGCATATATATCAAATTTTTGCCGCATTGCGATTGATAGCCGCCAATTTTAACAAGGCCTTTTTCTATTGCATGTTTAAATGATTTTGTTGGTTCACAAACAGCCAGTGATACTGTTTCTATATTGGTGAGAAGACTTTTTCGGAGTTTGCTGACCGTCTGGGAGGTGTAGTCTATATCCTTGCTGCTGATAATGATTTCATTTTCTGGAATGGGATTATCTAACATGATTATAATGCGAATGAGAATTATTATTATATGGTGCAATACTATAAATCTATGATCAAGTGATTTTAAAGAATAGACATTATTAGCCGATGATTAAGTGAATTTGTTTTTGTTGTATTAAGCAATGAGTCTGGCTATTTCTGATGAGTAAACAAAAAAATTTCTATCAAATACTTCATGTGCAGCAAGATGCGCCAAGCGAGGTGATTCGATCTACCTATCGCACGATGATGCAGAAAATGAAAATGCACCCAGATCTGGGTGGCAATCAAGAGGAGGCCGCTTTAATTAATGAGGCCTACTCGGTGTTAATGGATGCTGATGCGCGCGCTCAGTATGATTCCTCTTTGGCAGGTCAAAATAATTCTTTTACTAAGCAAAGCTATAGCAGCCAAAATACTCATCGTGAAAAAACAACAGTCTTCAAAGAGAATCAATGCGTATTCTGTGAGCTTCCACATAACTATGGACATGCTGTAAAACCAGACAGTCAATGCACTCGATGTGGAAGCGCGTTATATCCTGCGATAAAAGAAACTTTTGAACAGAATGGGAATCGTTTAATTAATCGCATTGAAAAGCAATGGCCTGTATCTATATATCTTGATTGGACGGATTCCCGTAGTTATATCGGTACTACGCAAGATGTGTCTCTAAATGGTCTGCAAGTTTTGTCTAATAAATATGTGGATAATGGGACGGTGCTAAAGCTATCAAGTCATTTATTGGATTCAGTGGCACTGGTTGTAAATTCTAGAAGCAATCACACCCTGTTGCGTAAGCGCTGGAATCTGGGTCTGGAGTTCATCACTCTGCGATTTCATCATGCCCAAGGAACTTTTGTGAAAGTTGATGCTTAATTAAGTTTCGATTGGTCTGCGCCTCAAAAATATAAAACTTCCCCTTGCAATAAATTTAGATAACACTGCCTCGGTCGTTAGGTAGATAAAACTAAATGGTCATGTGATATGGGTAATAAAAAATCAATAAATGATTTGCTTGAAATTATGCAGGCATTGAGGGATCCGCAAACAGGCTGCTCATGGGACAAAGTACAAACTTTTCAAACAATTGCGCCCTACACCATCGAGGAGGCATACGAGGTTGCTGAAGCAATCGCGCGTAACGATATGCGTGATTTGTGTGATGAGCTTGGTGATTTGTTACTGCAAGTGGTGTATCACGCGCAAATGGCAAAAGAAACGGATCAGTTTGATTTTGATGATGTGGTTAACGCCATTTGTGAAAAAATGATTAGACGGCACCCGCATGTATTTGGATCAGATGAGCAGCTCGCTCAAGGCAAACAAGATTGGGAGCAGTTTAAGCATCAAGAGCGATTAGCTAAAGGTGAGTTGCAACATGATACATCTGCATTAGCTAATGTATCTGAAGGGTTGCCGTCATTAATTCGTGCACGCAAACTACAAAAGAAAGCATCCAAGGTGAATTTTGATTGGTCTGATGTGAATGATGTTGTCGCAAAAATTAAAGAAGAAGTGATAGAGCTGGATGAAGCGATGAGTCTCAATCAGGATGATGCGCATATTGAGGAAGAAGTCGGCGACGTTCTGTTTTCAGTGGTTAATCTTTGTCGACACATCGAGGTTGATGCAGACATGGCTTTGCAGAAAGCAAATCTAAAATTTGAACAACGCTTTAGGCAAGTGGAAAGTCTTATTGCTGAGCAAGGTGAGCAAATGGCAAATCTTAATGAAGAGCAGTTGGATGTTTATTGGGAACAGGCGAAACAAGCGCTAGAGAAAAAATAATTTGGTCGTTTTGAAATAAGTTTTTAAATTAAATTGCCTCTTCAAAAAGCATTGAAAAATCGACTGCCTGCACATGTTTTGTCAGTGCGCCGACAGAAATATAATCCACGCCTAACATTGCATACTGGCTAATATTATCCATAGTGATATTGCCGGACACCTCCAGCTTAATTTTGTTATGGCTCATTTCCACCGCTTGTGTCACTTCCTGTAGCGAAAAGTTATCGAGTAGTGCAATCGTGGCTTGATGCTCAATAGCTTCATTTAATTGCGCAAGCGTCTCAACTTCTACTTCTATTTTTAATTCTGGATGCTGTTGCTTGGCGCGTGCGATGGCATGGCTGATTGATCCACAGGCAGCGATGTGATTTTCTTTGATTAAGTAAGCATCGTATAGACCCATGCGATGGTTTGTTCCGCCAGCGCATAACACAGCATATTTTTGTGCATAGCGTAAGCCGGGAATGGTTTTACGTGTGTCTAGAAGCTGAGTTTTGGTGCCTTTGAGTCGGTGGAGTAATTTTTTAGTTGCTGTGGCGGTACCAGATAAGGTTTGTAGGAAATTTAATGCTGTTCTTTCGCCGCTGAGGATTGATCTTGCTGCGCCTGATATTTTGCAAACTTCATTTCCAGGATGCATCACTTCACCATCGTTGCGCATCCATTCTATATCAACATCAGAATTGAGTTGTTTGAATGTTTCAGTAAACCAAGCTTGACCGCAAAGCGTTGCTGTTTCTCTGCATAATACTTTAGCGGTGGCATTGTGTGGGTCGCAAAGTGCAGCACTTACATCGCCCTGGCCAATATCTTCAGCCAGAGCAGTGCGTACAGATTCACTTATTGTCGCGACATAAGTGGGAGCATGATTATGCAAAAATCTATTCCTTAGAAAAATATTCCTTGGTAATTTTGAAGATCACAGGACTTAATAAAGCAAGTGCAATTAAGTTTGGCACAGCCATGAAGCCATTCATCACATCTGCCAGAATCCATATTAAGTTTACTTTTTGGTAAGCACCAAAAAATGCAGCAGCTATCCAGAGTATACGATAGGGGAGAATGATTTTTTCGCCAAAAATATATTCAGCACATCGTTCGCCGTAATAACTCCAGCCAAGAATGGTAGTAAAAGCAAAGATGACTAAGCCAAATGTAATGATGTATTCGCCAAATGGAATCGAATTACCATAAGCTAGTGTGGATAAGCTTGCGCCTGTCTCACCACTTGTCCAAGCACCACTAATAATGATCACCAGTGCAGTCATAGTACAGACAATGATTGTGTCTATGAATGTGCCTAACATGCCAATCATGCCCTGTCTGACAGGGCTGTCAGTTTGTGCTGCAGCATGGGCAATTGGTGCACTTCCCAAGCCTGCTTCGTTGGAGAAAATACCTCGTGCAACCCCCATTTGAATTGCAATCATAATGCCGGCGCCTGCAAAGCCGCCTGCCGCAGCGCTGCCATTAAAGGCGCTATCTACAATTAATGATAATGCCGCCGGAACTTCGCTGATGTTACTTAAGATGATTGCGAGAGAACCAACGATATAGGCAATGGCCATTATTGGAACAAGTTTACCTGCGACTGAACCAATACGTTTAATGCCGCCTAAAATAACTAAGCCAGCGAGTATTGCTATGACGGCACCAGTAATTTTTTTATCTACACTGAAGTTGCTATGCAATGCGTCGGCAACTGAATTTGATTGCACCATATTGCCAATACCAAAAGCGGCAATCGTGCCAAACAAAGCAAACAAAAAAGCCAGCCAACCCCAGTTGGCACCTAAGCCATTTTTTATGTAATACATAGGGCCACCAACGTGCTTACCTAGTGCGTCTTTTTCACGATATTTAACTGCAAGCACTGCTTCACCATATTTAGTTGCCATGCCAACTAAAGCGGTGATCCACATCCAAAATATTGCTCCAGGCCCACCAATGAAAATAGCCGTGGCGACACCGGCAATATTTCCTGTGCCGATGGTGGCGGACATAGCGGTCATTAATGCTTGGAAAGGAGATATTTCGCCTTTACCTTCACTTTTACGCCCTTGGAATAATAGTGAAAAGGCGTAAGGAATTGTTTTTCGCCAAGGGATGAATTTGAGGCCAAGTGTAAGATAAGCGCCAACACCAATTATGAGTACTAATGTGAAGGGCCCCCAAATGAATGAGCTGAGTGTGTTAAGTAGTAATGTTAATGACTCCATTTTTCCTCCGCCAGTACAGTCTTTATTGTTGTTTTGCTAGCATGCACGACATTGGACGCCTAAATCAACTATTGTTTGTGGGGTTAGAAGGGAATTAAATGCGTAAATCTGCCATTTTAAGTATTAGCTTAATTGTTTTGCTCTATCTTATTTGGATGTTTGCTGTTGCGGCAAAACCCCCTTTTCCCGATATGCATGATTGGGGGAATACAGATTTTTCGAATACGATTGTGGTGCTGGGTGATATGGTTGAGGGTGGGCCCGGTAAGGATGGGATTCCATCAATCGATCAACCTGAATTTGAAACGATTCAATCTGCAGAAAAATGGCTTGATGATCGTGAGCCGGTCGTCGTGTTTTCTAATAATGGACAAACCAAGGCTTACCCGCTGCAAATTTTGATTTATCACGAAATTGTGAATGATCAACTGGGAGAACAAAAAATTTCTGTCACCTATTGTCCTTTATGTAATGCTGCAATGGTTTTTTCTCGATGGCACAAAGGCAAGTTGTTAGATTTTGGAACGAGTGGGAAAGTGTATACCAACAACTTAGTCATGTATGACCGTCAGAGTGAATCATGGTGGCTGCAATTTACGGGAGAAGCGGTTGTTGGTGATTATGCGGGTGACTCATTAAAACTTCTGCCATCGCAGATTGTGTCTTTTAAGCAATTTAAAGATGCGCATCCTTTGGGTGAGGTGCTAACGAATCGCACTGGTTTTAATAAACGATATGGCACGAATCCTTATGTTAATTATGATTCACGCAAGGTGCCAATTGCTTGGTTTTATCGCAAACCATTTGACGATCGATTACCAGTCATGGAGCGGGTGCTTGGATTAGTTGAAGGTGAAAATGCAATGGCGTTCCCGCTCTCAAGCTTGAGGACTAAACCGATTGTACAAACAAATGTGGGGGATGTTGGAGTGTTAGTCATAAGTAAACCAGGGATGGCGTCGGCGGTGGATGCGCAATCAATACGTGAGTCTAGAGATATATTGGCTGCCGCGGCTTATTCGCGTGATGTCGATGGAAGATTGTTAGATTTTCAATTGGATAATAAAAAGCTAATTGATATTCAAACAAAATCTGTTTGGAATATGTTTGGCGTTGCTGTTGAAGGCGAGCTCAAAGGCGTGCGCTTAGAAAAACTAGACCGTGGAGTTTATTTTTCATTTGTATGGTTGGACTTCTATGCTCACTCAAAGATATTTGAGCAGGATTTCGAGTAACGCTAATAGTTAGTTTGCGTGAAGCAATAAAAATTCAATTAACGCTTTTTGAGCGTGCAAACGATTTTCTGCTTCATCCCATACAACACTTTGTGCGCCCTCTAGCACATCAGTAGTAACTTCTTCTTCTCTGTGTGCAGGTAAACAATGCATGAATAAAGCATCTTGATTGGCCTGTTGCATGAGTTCAGCATTAACTTGAAATGATGCAAATGCTTTTTCGCGTTGTTTTTGTTCTTCTTCTTGTCCCATGCTCGCCCACACATCCGTGACAATAAGGTCTGAGTCTTTAGCTGCGTCCATAGCGTCGTGAGTAAAATACACTTTATTGCCGGCCGCGCTGACAATGTCATGGTCGGGCTCGTAATTTTTTGGACTGGCAATGCGTAAGTTAAAGTCTAATAATCTGGCTGCATTGATATAAGAGTGGCACATATTATTTCCGTCACCAATCCAAGTAACGGTTGATCCACGAATGTCGCCTCTTTTTTCGAACCAAGTTTGCAGGTCTGCCAGTAGTTGGCAAGGATGAACTAAGTCTGTTAAACCATTAATCACAGGGACAGTGGAAACACTTGCGAATCGTTCAATAGTGTCGTGGGCAAAAGTTCGAATCATAATGATGTCGACCATGCGAGACAGTACGCGTGCAGCATCTTCGACGGGTTCTCCGCGCCCTAACTGTGTGTCTTTAGACGACAAGAATAATGCATGACCACCAAATTGAGCCATCCCCGCTTCAAATGAAACACGTGTGCGCGTTGAGGATTTGTCAAACAACATGCCAAGCGTTTTGTTTTGAAAAGGAGTATATGACTCGCCACTGTGTAGCATGGCCTTAAGTTCAATTGCTCGCATGATAATTGAACGCAGTTCTTCGCTGCTAAGATCTAGTAATGATAAAAAGTGACGTGCCATGATAGTTGTTTCTAATTTAAATTAAAGTTGCTGCTGAAAAGCGTCAATGCATTCGGCGATGAGTGTTGCAATCATTGCAATGTCATCTTTGCTGCAAATGAGTGGCGGTAGAATGCGAATGACATTGTCAGCGGTGACATTCACTAATAATTTTTTCTTTAATGCGAGATCTACGATGGCAACGCACGGCACGGTTAGTTCGATACCAATCATCATGCCGCAGCCACGGATATCTTTAACCAGCTTGTGATCAGAGAGCGTCTGTTTGAGTGTATCAACCAGCAGAGTGCCCATATTTGCCGCATGCGATAAAAGATTTTCTTCTTCGATAATATTAAGCACTTGTAATGCGGTTGCGCAAGCTAGTGGATTGCCACCAAAAGTGCTGCCATGGGAGCCTGGGCCAAATAATTCAGCCGCGTCACCTCGTGCGAGACATGCACCAATGGGCATTCCATTGCCAAGGCCTTTCGCTGTGGTCATAACGTCAGGTAGGATATTTTGGTGGTGGCAAGCAAACCATTTTCCAGTACGGCCATTACCGGTTTGGACTTCATCAAGCATCAATAATAAATTGTGTTGATCGCAAATATCACGCAATTCCTTAAGAAAAGTGTCGCTAGGAATATGTATGCCACCTTCGCCTTGAATGGGTTCAACAAAAATTGCGCAAACATTGGAATTGTTTTTGCAAATTTCTGCAATCGTTTCACTGTCACCAAACGGTGCACGGATAAATCCAGCCACCAAAGGTTCAAAGCCAGCATGGGCTTTTCGATTGCCTGTCGCAGTGAGCGTTGCCATGGTGCGACCATGGAAACTATTTTCACAGACGATAATTGTCGGTGTTTCTATGTTTTGTTTATTACCATGCAAGCGTGCCAGTTTGATGGCTGCTTCATTGGCTTCTGCGCCTGAGTTGCAAAAGAATGCGCGTTGCATCTTGCTAACGTCACATAGTTGTTTGCCTAATTGTTCTTGAGCACTAATTCGGTAGATGTTTGAAGTATGTAACAGTGTATTCGCTTGCTGAGAAATAACTTCTGCAATTTTGGGGTGGGCATGGCCGAGCCCGCAGACCGCAATACCGGAGAGTGCATCTAAATACTTACCACCATTTTGATCCCACAGCCATATGCCTTCACCCTTGGTGAAGGTAATATCTTTGCGAGCATAGGTTGACATTAATGTATCCAAAATAATTAATTCGATTGTTTATAAAATAAAAACGGCAGCGGGGTTCCGCTGCCGTAGTGAAATTATGCTACCAAACATGCTGTTTTTCCAGCTTGTTTGGCGGGCTTTATCTGCCCTTGGTGCTCAACTTAAAAAGGTAAGCCGTGACCGTGGCCAACCATACACATTAGCATGGGTATAGATAGCAATGTGTTGGTGCGCGATGCCATGAACGCCACTTTCTTAGCAGTTGCTTTTTCGGCGTCAGTCGCTTCTTTAATACCCAGTAGTTTTTTCTGGTTAGGCCAGATTAAGCCCCAAACATTGAAGAGCATAATTGTACCAAGCCATGCACCGATACCGATCACAGTTAATCCGTTTGTGAATAGCATGTTAGGAACAAAGCCGCCGACATAAGATAGTGCGCCAGCGCCCGTCAACCATGTGGCAAGTGCACCCCAGCGGAACCACCATAGTGCACGTGGTGCAACATATTTACTGATGGCAGCGGGTCCTGGGCCATCACTGTCTGCAGTTGCAGCAGCCACGGCAGGCACTTGTACGAAATTAAAGTAATAAAGTAAGCCGATCCAAATAACGCCGGCAAAAACATGTAGCCACACCATTAGCGACCATGTGTTTATTTCCATAGTGATATCTCCTCAGATTTTGATTATTTATTATATGCGTTATACGCTGCAGTTTGATTTAGACGATTAGCGTAATAATGATGGCTAAAACAAAGCCTGCGATGATGGTCCCTAGTACTGAATTTAATGGGTTCACGTAGCACCTCAATATTGATTGTTATTTTTAAATAAAAAGTTCGATTGAAAATTGCAAAAACCTTACAACCGCTCAAGTTAAACCATAGAAGGTTTTACCACTAAAAACAACAATCACAGATGGCTATAAATTCAATCCAATTGAGCTTATTTGCTCATAAAATCAATGCATTATGTGAGGAAATGGGGGCCCACCTGCGTCATGCCGCTTTTTCACCAAATATTCGAGATCGATTGGATTATTCTTGCGCAATTTTTGATGGGCGTGGGCAGATGTGTGCTCAGGCTGCTCATATACCCGTTCATTTAGGCAGCATGGCTTATGCCATGGAAGGTATTGTTGATCAATTTGATTGGCGCATTGGCGACATTGTCATATTTAATGATCCTTACATGGGCGGCACTCATTTGCCTGATGTCACGCTAGTCGTGCCAGTGTTTGCTAATAATCAGTGTGTGGGGTTTGTGGCTAACCGTGCACATCATGCAGATATTGGTTCTGAGGAACCCGGATCAATGCCACTTTCGTCACATCTGGAAGAAGAAGGGATTGTTATTTCTCCTCAATACTTAGGGACGGATGATCAGATTGATGATGCCTTGTATAAAACAGTATTTTCCAAAGTACAACGAGAAGATAAAACCTATGCAGATATTAGTGCGCAACTGGGTGCAAATTTGCATGGCGTCAATCGTTTGCAAATGTTGGTCTCTGAACTTGGCGTTGATCACTATCAGCAATTAACAGAGCAATTGTTTGAGTATTCGTATGCCATGGCTGTGAGTCAGCTTAAGCGTATACCCAATGGATTTTACTCGGCCGTTGACTATATGGATGATGATGGGTTGGGCAATATCAATATTCCTATTAAAGTTGAGGTGACGGTTGACGATGGGACAGTTCAAGTGGATTTTTCAGGCACGGCTAAGCAGGTTGAAGGCAATATAAATTGCCCTAAAGCCGTCACAGCGGCGGCCGTGTTTTATGTGTTTCGCTGCTTGATGAATGAAGAGATGCCTTCAAGTAAAGGATTGTTTGATCCAATTTCAATTTCAACTAACCCAGGGACTTTGGTAGACGCAAATTATCCTGCTGCCGTTGCTGCGGGCAATGTGGAAACAAGTTCTCGTATTGTTGATGTGATGTTTGCTGCATTAGCGCAAGCATGCCCAAATGAAATTCCAGCAGCGAGCCAAGGGACGATGAATAATATTGCAATGGGCATGCATGGTCATGAGTCATGGAGTTACTATGAAACCATTGGTGGTGGGGCTGGAGCGTCTGCAAGTTTTCATGGTGCGAATGCCGTTCAAACTCATATGACTAACACTCAGAATACGCCTATAGAAGTATTTGAAATGAATTATCCTGTGCGAGTACTGCGTTATGAAATTCGACATGGTTCTGGCGGACGTGGGTTACATAATGGTGGTTGCGGCATAGTGCGAGAATATGAATTTTTGCAGGCGGCACGTGTAACAATTTTAAGCGAGCGAAGATCGCATGCACCCTATGGGTTAAATGGAGGTGCACCAGGACAGCGGGGGAGAAATTTTTTAAATAATCAGCTAATTAATGGTAAAGCGTCTTTGTCTGTGGTGTCGGGTGATTGTGTGCGCATGGAAACACCCGGCGGTGGCGCGTTTGGTTTGGCTGAATACTAGAACAAAATAAAACTATGTGTGGAATATGTGGTGAATTAAATTGGCGCGGGCAATCGGCGAGTGAGCAGCGTATTAATAATATGCTTGTCCATCTGCAGCGACGCGGGCCGGATGATCAAGGTGTTTATGTTAATAAGCAAATTGGCTTGGGTCATCAGCGCCTATCAATTATTGATTTGTCTTCCGCAAGTCATCAGCCAATGCATAATGCAAATAAGTCTTTGTCTATAGTGTTTAATGGCACAATTTACAACTACCCTCAATTGCGCAAGCAATTGCAGGCGCAAGGCATGCAATTTTCTTCCACGGGTGATACCGAAGTCATCTTAAAAGCTTATGAGGTGTGGGGTGAGCAATGTGTAGAAAAGCTCATAGGTATGTTTGCCTTTGCTATCTGGGATGAAAGAATTCAAAAATTATTTGTGGCGCGTGACCGACTCGGGATTAAACCTTTTTACTATAGCCACACTAATGAATCATTTTTGTTTGCATCGAATACACAGGCGTTATTATCAACGGGAAGTATTGATACAGGAATTGATATTCAGGCCTTGCAACATCAATTCACTTTGCATGCAGTGATCCCCGCGCCAAGAACGATATTAAAAGGTATTCGTAAATTAGCTCCCGGTCATTTCATGTGGGTTGATGTAAACGGATTAAGCGAGCAAAAAGCGTATTGGCAATTATCTGCACGGCGAACAGAGAAAAGAAATGAACAAGAATGGATTGAAGAAATTCAGCAAGCATTGCAGCTAGCAGTGGATCGCCGATTGGAAATTGCGGATGTGCCTGTCGGGGTATTATTGTCTGGCGGGCTAGACTCAAGTTTATTGGTAGGACTGCTGGCGCAAAAACATGGTGACGTGAATACTTATTCGGTTGGCTTTGAAGATCAGCCTGAAGAACGAGGCAATGAGTTTGAATATTCTGATGCAGTCGTCGAGCGGTTTTCAACTAAGCACCAGCGTTTTCATATCGCTAATGATCAAGTGCTAACAAGATTGCCTGAAGCGATTCGTTGCATGCCAGAGCCGATGGTGGCGCAAGACGCGGTCGCATTTTATTTGCTGGCAGAACAAGTCAGTAAAGATATAAAAGTGGTTCAGTCTGGCCAGGGGGCAGATGAAGTGTTTGCAGGATATTTTTGGTATCCGAAAATGCACGCAGCACAAGGAAGTTATATTCAACGATTTTCCTCGTTTTATTTTGACCGTGATTTTGATGAATATGCAAAGACAGTCAATGCAAGCTATGTGCAACAAGACTATACCAGTCAGTTGGTCAGTGATGCGCTAGAAAAAAGTGACTCGGATACATTTATTGATGCCGTTCTTCAATTTGATGCGACAACATTAATTGTCGATGACCCTGTTAAGCGAGTCGATAGTATGACCATGGCTTGGGGCTTGGAGGCGCGTGTGCCTTTTCTCGATCATGAATTGGTCGAGTTAGCGATGCAAATGCCACCAGAAATGAAATTGCAGGAGGATGGCAAATTCGCACTCAAGAAAATTGCTCGCGGGTTAATTCCAGATTCTGTCATAGACCGTCCAAAAGGATACTTCCCCATGCCGGCATTGAAATATGTGCGTGGCGAATTTTTGCAAATGGTGCGTGATACCCTGATGTCTGACACATGTATTCAACGTGGTCTGTTTTCGCGTGATTATGTGGAGACATTATTGGCGGCACCCGATCAATATCACACGCGCTTGCAAGGCAGTAAAGTGTGGCACATGGCTTTGTTAGAACAGTGGCTGCAAGCCAATGTGGATTCGGCTGGGTATCCCTCACGATAGGTAGTCAGTGCCATGCTGTGAGCTTAGAATATTGAAAATTCAGCTCAGATAATACAGAGGAAATCAGAATGGACGTGTTAGACAGAATCAAAGAGCAAGTTGAATCAAACCCCGTCATTGTATATATGAAGGGTACCCCGCAAATGCCACAGTGTGGATTTTCTATGCGTACTGCAGAAGCACTAAAAAAATGTGGGCATGAATTTGCTTACGTGAATGTGCTTATGGATCCTGAAATTTTTCAGAATCTTCCTCGTTATGCAGACTGGCCAACTTTCCCGCAGGTTTACATTAATGGTGAATTAGTGGGTGGATGTGACATCACATTAGAGATGGCAGAGAAAGGTGAGCTACAAGAAATGATTAAGCAGGCAGCTGCTAAGTAATTGAAGTGTTAGTTACTGAGCAGAAGCGTCGCTTTTGCTCAGCTTAAATAATAGATTGTCTCTAGTTAAACAGTAGATAGACACTAGGCGCGAGACATGAATTTTCCCGTTCCCGTATTTATTCTAATAATTTCCCCCGTTTCGATATATTCAGGCACTTGAACTTCTAGTCCTGTGACTAATGTGGCTGGCTTGGTTCTACTTGCCGCCGTCGCACCTTTGATACCGGGTGCTGTTTCAGTAATTTCTAAATCAACTGATTGAGGTAATTCTACACTCAGTAATACGCCATCCATAAGCAATGCAGTGAGGCCTTCTAAGCCTTCAGTGACATAAACCATTAAATCCTCTATGTCTTCAATATTAACTTCATATTGAGAGAAATCTTCAGAGTTCATGAGAATAACGTTGTCGCCATCAGTATATGAATATTGCACGGGCACACGTACACAATCCGCTTCTTTTAATAAATCGTCACTTTTATAAGATTCATCTAGTTTCTGACCTGTCTTGAGATTTTTAAAACGAATTTTGTAAAGTGTTGTTGCGCCTCGAGATGAAGGGCTCTTAGCTTCAACGTTTTTTACTGCATGAGGAATACCAGCAATATCAATGGCCATTCCTCGTTTAAGTTCGCTTGCTTTAGGCATAGAAGTGTTTAATTGTCTTGTTGTGAATTTTCATTGTCCTCGCTAACAAGAGCGGGATTAGACACAGGAATGATTGTTTCAACTTTGTCATTCCATGTATTGAGTATTTTGCAAAAAATCTCTGCCGTCATTCGCGCATCATAGAGGGCAGAATGAGCTTCATCATTATCCCAGGGTAATCCGGAGACCTGTGCGATTCTCGATAATACGGTTTGCCCATAAGCCATGGCGCCCAGACTGACTGTGTCAAAACAGCTAAAAGGATGAAAAGGATTATTCTTTACCTTGGCTCGGTCAACGGTTGCATTGAGGAAATTCAAATCAAAAAAAGCGTTATGCCCAACTAAAATTGCGCGTTTACAGAGGTTTTCCTTGGATGCTTTGCGTACATGCTTAAATACTTCTTTAAGCGCTTCTTTTTCTGGCGAAGCGATTCTGAGCGGATGGTACGGGTCGATCCCATTCACTTCTAATGAGGCAGGTTCCATATTTGCGCCTTCAAAAGGTTGAATATGGATGCTATGGGACTCTTTACAATGTAATACTCCTTCGGCATCGATGCCTAAAATAATCGCCGCCACCTCTAATAAAGCATCAGTTTGAGCGTTAAAACCACCGGTTTCTACATCAACCACGACTGGGCAAAAGCCTCGAAATCGATTGCCCATAGGAACAAATTCGATGTCACTATTGATAATACTGTGCTGAGTGGGCATGAAGTTTTCTTGTAAATTGTGATTCGTACTAGGTCATTCGAATAATCATTCGATATAATGCCGGGCTTAATTCGCACTAAACCAAACGACAAAACATTATGACAGACATTCGAAAAGTCGTCCTTGCTTATTCTGGGGGCCTAGATACATCGGTAATTTTACGCTGGTTAGAAGAACAGTATGATTGTGAAGTGGTCACATTCACTGCTGACTTGGGCCAAGGTGAAGAAGTTGAACCTGCACGAGCTAAGGCACAACAACTAGGTGTAAAAGAAATTTATATAGAAGATCTACGCGAAGAATTTGTTCGTGATTTCGTCTATCCCATGTTTCGTTGTAATGCTATTTATGAAGGTGAGTATTTATTAGGCACCTCCATTGCTAGGCCATTAATTGCTAAGCGTTTGATTGAAATTGCACATGAGACGGGTGCTGATGCCATTTCACATGGTGCGACGGGTAAAGGGAATGACCAGGTTAGGTTTGAATTAGGCGCTTATGGGCTTAACCCTGATATCAAAATAATTGCGCCATGGCGTGAGTGGGACTTGAGTTCTCGCGAAACGCTAATGGCATACGCTGAGAAACGTGGCATTCCTGTTGAGCAAAAGCGCAAGGGGAAATCTCCCTACTCCATGGATGCGAATTTGCTACACATTTCATATGAAGGCGGTCCATTAGAAGATCCATGGACGGAACCAGAAGAAGATATGTGGAAATGGAGCGTGTCTCCTGAGCAAGCGCCAGATAAAGCAGAATATATCGAACTTGGTTTTGAGAATGGAGATGCCGTCTCTCTAGATGGTGAGAAACTTTCTCCAGCAACCATGTTGAAGACTTTAAATGACCGTGCAGGTCGTCATGGTATTGGGCGCCTAGATATTGTCGAGAATCGTTATGTCGGCATGAAATCACGTGGGTGCTATGAAACGCCAGGTGGAACGGTACTGCTAAAAGCGCACCGTGCTTTGGAATCGATCACACTAGATCGTGAATTAGCACACTTAAAAGATGACTTAATGCCGCGTTATGCCACGCTTGTGTATAACGGCTATTGGTGGAGTCCTGAGCGATTGGCCATTCAGGCATTAGTTGATCAGACGCAAAAAAGTGTCACTGGAGAGGTGCGTTTGAAGCTCTACAAAGGTAGTATTAGCGTCACAGGTCGCAAATCTGAAAAAGAAAGCTTGTTTAGCGAAGAAATTGCCACATTTGAAGATGATCAAGGCGCGTACGATCAAAAAGACGCCGAAGGCTTCATTAAGCTAAATGCGGTAAGATTGCGAATACAAGCACAAGCAAAAAAATAAAATAATAAAGTCAGATTGATATAGAGGAGATGTCAGTGTCTAAAAGGGGAATATCTAAGTTTTGCGTAGTTCTATTATCCTGCGCAGTGATGATGCTTAGTGGTTGCGCAAGTACGCAATATGTCGCTGATGAACGCGATCCATGGCAAGGCTTTAATCGAAGCATGTACGGGTTTAATGATGGCTTGGATAGAGCCATTTTAAAACCTGCGGCAAAAAGTTATAAAGCGATCGCACCAGATTTTGTTGAAACAGGTGTACGTAACTTTTTTGATAACCTGGATGACATCAGTGTTGCCGTTAATAATCTTCTTCAAGGCAAGGTATCAAATGCGTTTTCTGATATTGGCCGTTTAGCGATTAATAGCACCATCGGTATTTTAGGTTTCTTTGATGTTGCCAGCTCCATGGGGATGACCAAGCATGATGAAGATTTTGGTCAAACGTTAGGTGTGTGGGGAATGGATTCAGGGCCTTACATTATGTGGCCTATTTTTGGTCCGTCCACTTTACGAGACTCGCCATCACTCGTTGTTGATCGTGTGTTACTAAATCCACTCACTTATGTTGAAATTAAAACTGGTGAGCGTATCGCAGTGGTCGCCTTAGATGTGGTCAGTGTGCGCGCTGAATTATTATCACTAGAAGAAACAGTTGATGAAATTTCAACGGATAGATACACATTTATTCGTGAAGCTTATTTAGATCGTAGAGACTTCTTGGTGAATGATGGTTCACCATCAGGCGATTCAGATCTTTATGATGAGCTTGATGACGAATAAATAGTTAGTATTTTCGTACCTTTTTAAACGCTTTATGGGGGTCTGCATACTTTGTGGAAAGTCTGCGGGCCTTTTTAATTCTCTGCATAAAAGCTGTTTCTCAAAATACACAGCGTCTGAGCAAATAATTGCAGGTCATTTGCTTGAGGGCTTAGATGGCGTTGAGCCAGCTCTACTCGCCAATACCATTAAAAATGAAATTGCTTCTTATCAATTTTCTGTTGAAGCCCAACAGCGGACATTAAATCGGTCTTTAGAGTTTTTCTCTAAGCAGCATCTCAATCGGAACGATGCCTCTTTTGATGCGCTTTCTTGGATGGCGGTGTTAAATGAACTTGCGCCGAATGAATCCCTATTTGTAAATAAACACTTTATTGCCCAACAACAGAATTTGTCAGTTAGGCAAGCACTAGAATCTCAGCAGTTGCCGGAAAGCAATTGTAATCCTGCAAATTTTTCAATCAGCTTGAGAGATAACGAAGAGTTATGGTGGTGTTTCCATAACGCCTCTGTCGAGCAGTTAAAGCCGGTAGATAACACGCATCAATGGTCAGTTGTGATGCAGTTAATTGAAAGTGTTTTACCTAAAAAAAACAAACAATCACTAGCACGCGAAAATTCTGGTGAGGGTAAATTATTAATTACTAATCAGAGGGTATGCTTTGAGATAGATGATGAAAATATCTTTACAGACTATCAAGATATTTATTCATGCACGCCAGTGAGCGAAGGAATACGTTTACAGTCTCGTGAACTCAGCGCGATGCCACATGCCTATCATTGCGAAGATGGCCGTCTGCTTTATGGATTTATTAAATATGCGCAAGATAAGCGCAGTACAGAATGACACATCCCTGTGTGTCTGTGAAAATTAACTAAATAAAGATTTTAGCCAAGAGAAAAAGCCGCCACTCGCTTGTGCGCTGCTAGTGCTAGATTGTGTATTTGCCTGTATTTCTCTAGAGGCTTGCCAATGTCGACGTAGTACTGAGTCTTGTGGTGCTTCTGCTGTATTGCTCATTTGTGCTCCTCCTCAATTGCTATCGAGTGTAATTGTAATATCAGCCCTCGTGGTGAGGACTGATATAGGCATTCTTGAACAATATTTAGTCAGGCGCAACTATTTTTGTATGTAATTTAGCCTTTGCTAATAGTGGCAGCGTCTTGAACTTCCTGAATATAGTTATTAATCGCCTCTCTTATCAGTGATTGCTGAAGCTCGTCACGCTTAGACTCAAATGAAGGCTTTTCAATTTCGCGTGTATCATCGAGCTTAATCACATGGAAGCCAAAATCTGTTTGAACCGGTGCGACTGACACATCACCTTTGTTCATCAATTTTACTGCCTCAGCAAATGGCGGCACCATACGTGAAGATTCGAACCAGCCAAGATCACCGCCATTCGGACCAGATGGGCCCGTGGAACGTTCTTTGGCAAGTGCGATAAAATCACCGCCATTGCGCAGCGCGTCAATGACCGCTTTCGCTTCATCTTCGGTCTTTAATAAGATGTGGCGCGCTTTAAATTCACGGCTTTCGCTGGCACTCATTTGTGTGTCGTAAGCGGCTTTTAATTCGTCTTCAGAAAAACTAATTGATCCAAATTTTTCTCGCATTAATAAGCGCGCTAAAAGTTCAGATTCTTGTAGCTTGAGTTGAAAGCGAACATCTTTCTTATCTGCAATACCAGCTTTAACGGCTTCTTCTCGAAGTAATTCCGTCGCGATCATTTCATCTAAAACTTTATCATCAGGAATATGTGGGCTCCCTTTAAGCGCTTTGAATTGCTTAACATCGTCTTTGCTAATCACGGTGTTATTTACTGTCGCCGCAATTTGGTCAGCAGGGACATCTACTGACGTACTTGTAGCTGATGTATTTGATGTGTCTTCATTACATGCGGTCAGCACAAAGACGCTGGCGATAACGACTAAAACTAATAAACGAGGCATAGGGTTTTCCTGTGTGATTTATGAGAGGTGTAGTAGTTAAGGTAGAACTCTTTTAAATGGTTTAATGGTCACTTGTTTGTAGACGCCGGCATCAATATAGGGGTCTGCATCAGCCCATGTTTGCGCGGCTTCTAATGAATCAAATTCCGCAATAATTAAGCTGCCAGTAAATCCAGCTTCACCCGGGTCTTCACTATCAATGGCAGGGTGAGGGCCGGCAGTGAGTAGCTTGCCTGCGTTGGCTAAATCTTGCAGACGCTTTATATGCAGAGGGCGTGCGCTTTTGCGTTTTTCTAGGCTGTTTTCAACATCTTCACTTATGATTGCATACCACATGGTTAGTTCACTCTTTTCTGGTTTACTCTTCTGGTTTGACGGTAATGTAACGGCTTAAAACAATCATCTGGATAATAATGAAAGCGATTGTCAGGCCCATCATTCCAAATAACTTAAAATTAACCCATACCTCTTCGCTGAAATTGTAGGCGATATAGAGATTAATTGCCGCTATAAATACAAAGAAAATTATCCAGGCAGTATTTAAATTTAGCCAAATCCTTTTAGGGGCTTCAATTGCACCACCCAAAAATCTTTGTGCGAGAGGTTTGTCGCCAATAAATGTGCTGCCCAAAAATATTAGTGCAAAGACTAAGTTGATCACCGTTGGTTTCCACTTAATGAATGTAGGGTCACGTAAAAATAGCGTAGCTCCTCCAAAGATAAGAAATAATATAAAAGTAATTGTTTGATTTTTATTGAAATCACGATGCTTTAAATAGTGAATCAACACGGTGATTCCAGATAAAACAATCGCGACGAGTGTGGCAAAGTAAATGGAATCCGAAGGGTTGCCTGGTGAGAGCGTAAAAGGCATCACGCCATTCATTGATTCTATAATTGGAGCGGGAATAAGTGAGTACAGTTTATAAGCAGCAAAAAATAAAATGACTGGCAAAAACTCAATAAAAAATTTCATCCTGAAACCTTGGTTGTGATCGGTGAGCAAATGCATAAATAAAATTAGGCACATAGCTGCGAGCCGCGTATTGTAGCGGAATAATTAACCTTGAATACATAAAATCTAGCTGAATTAGCTGTTAATCCAATGAGTCAGTATTTTTCAATCCATCCCGTGAATCCACAGCTGCGATTAGTCAAACGTGCCGTTGAGATGATTAAGCAAGGCGCGTTGATCGTTTACCCAACCGATTCTTGCTATGCCTTTGGCTGTCACATTGGTGATAAAGATGCATTGGAACGCATTCGCCGCATACGCGAGGTGGACGACAAACATAATTTCACCTTGGTCTGCCGTGATCTGTCTGAGCTTGGAAATTATGCCTATGTCGATAACACGACTTTTAGGTTATTACGTAATTACACACCTGGGCCTTATACATTTATATTGCGTGCATCACGTGAAGTGCCGCGTCGAATGCAGGTGGCAAAACGCAAGACAATTGGCTTGCGTATTCCAGACCACCCCGTGGCGCTTAGTTTGCTAGAAGAATTAGGTGAGCCATTAATGAGCAGCACATTAATTATGCCGGGGGACGAGACCCCTATGACCGATCCCGAAGAAATGCGGGAGCGTCTTGAGCATAAAGTCGACTTGATTATTGATGGCGGAAATTGTGGTTTTGAGCCGACGACTGTCGTCAATATGGAGGATTCTAGCTACGAAATACTGCGCCAGGGAAAAGGCGAATTTAATCTGTCTTGATTATTGATAGCGTCGAATTTGCCTAGCCAGTATAATTAGCCCAACAATGGAATTGATTATCAAGATTGCGCTCTACGCGCCACCTGTACTATTAGCAATCACCCTGCACGAGGTCGCACATGGATGGGCGGCGCGCTATTTGGGAGATCCGACAGCGGCCAGCTTAGGGCGGCTTTCTCTAAATCCAATCAAACATATTGATCCGGTGGGCACAGTGTTGGTCCCGGGTATTCTATTTATGATGGGTGGATTTTTATTTGGCTGGGCAAAACCCGTACCGGTCAATATGCACCGGCTTAATGATCCAAAGCGAGATATGGCGTTAGTCGCGGCTGCCGGGCCTGCGTCTAATTTTGTCATGGCCTTTTTATGGGCACTTGTTATCAAATTTGGTTTCACCATGGATTCTGATACATGGCGCGCAATACTTGTTCAGATGGGCCAAGTGGGTGTGGGCATTAATTTGATATTAATGGTATTGAATTTAATCCCCATTCCACCACTAGATGGCGGGCGAGTACTGTCAGGGGTACTGCCGGATAACTTAAGCATAATGCTTGCGAAAATTGAACCCTATGGAATGTTTATCATATTTGGCCTGCTTGCCATGGGTTTGTTGGGTCTTTTCTTGCAGGGGCCGCTAACATTCTTTCAAACATTTATTACTAAATCAGTTGGACTTTAAAATTTTCTAATGCCTACCACGACCGCTCAAAATCAACGTGTCTTATCTGGAATGCGTCCCACCGGGAAACTGCATCTTGGCCATTATCACGGTGTGTTAAAAAACTGGATTGAACTTCAACATACTCACGAGTGTTATTTCTTTGTTGCTGATTGGCATGCACTCACCACTGAATATGATCACAGTGAAAATATTGCTGCGCATGTGACGGATATGGTGATTGATTGGTTAGCCGCTGGCGTGACGCCTGGCACGGCAACCTTGTTCATTCAGTCACGCGTTCCTGAGCATGCTGAATTACATTTATTGTTGTCGATGATGACGCCGTTAGGCTGGCTTGAACGTGTGCCGAGTTATAAAGACCAGCAAGAGAAATTAAAAGAAAAAGATTTAGCTACTTATGGATTTCTCGGTTATCCATTGTTGCAATCAGCAGATATTCTCGTCTACAAAGCGGGCAATGTGCCAGTGGGTGAAGACCAAGTCGCGCATGTTGAACTCACGCGTGAAGTGGCGCGCCGTTTTAATCATATATACGGCAAAGAACAGGGCTTTGAAGATAAGGCCGCGCAAGCCATTGCTAAAATGGGTAAAAAGAATGGCAAGTTATATAAAAAACTGCGTAAAGAATACTTAGAAAAAGGCGACATGGAATCACTCAGCGTGGCCCAAGCATTATTAGAATCACAGCAAAACATTTCATTGGGTGACCGAGAGCGGTTATTTGGTTTCCTCGAAGGCACCGGCAAAATTATTCTGCCGGAACCTCAAGCACTACTGACAGAAGCCTCTAAAATGCCAGGATTGGACGGGCAGAAAATGTCCAAGTCGTATGGCAACACCATTGCACTGCGCGAAGATCCTAAGCAAATTGAAACCAAGTTGCGCACCATGCCAACCGATCCGGCAAGAGTGCGATTAACCGATGCAGGAAATCCAGCCAAGTGCCCGGTGTGGCAATTACACGAGGTTTATTCAGATTCTGACGTTCAAGACTGGGTGCAAAAAGGCTGTACTTCCGCCAGTATTGGGTGTGTCGAGTGTAAACAGCCAGTGATTGAAGCCGTACAAAAAGAATTAAAACCCATTCAAGAACGTGCACGAGAATATGAGCAAGATTTAGACACCGTGCAGAATATTATTAACGACGGTTGTGAGCAGGCACGAGACATTGCACGTGATACACTAGAGGACGTCCGCAAGGCCATGGGATTGATATACAGGTAAACCCCGTTTCACCCAACAAAAACTAAGTATTAAATGACAGACGAGCAGCCAAAACCCGCATCAGAAGATGCCCCGCAAGCCCAGCAGAATGAAATGCCATTTGCCATGGTGCATGGCGAGCCGGTCACTGTCCCTCCGCAAGATCTATATATTCCCCCTGATGCATTAGAAGTATTT
>JBGCFN010000015.1:0-32822 GCA_045106935.1 Gammaproteobacteria bacterium
CGTGCAAGTAGACGTCGACCAAAAGCAAGTCAGTGTCACAACTAGCCCATCTAGTGACACTGAGATTCATAACCTTCTCAGTGAAAAACTTAGTAAGTTAGGTTACCCAGAAACAGGTAAAGCTGGATCCAATAATCTAAAAACTAAAGCGACATCTGTACTCAGCTGTGCAATAGGAAAAGTCTCAAATAAAGACTGAAAGAAGAAAAGCCCATTCTCGACTGCAAGCTAACATTCATTGCTTTCTTATTGGTGGATATATGGTGGATATTCTCAGATTTACTTTAAAGTTTTACGAAGGAGTTTGTAACTGATTATTTTGATGGTGGCCAGAGACGGAATCGAACCGCCGACACGAGGATTTTCAATCCTCTGCTCTACCAACTGAGCTATCTGGCCATATGCTGAAAAGAATTAAGATCCATCCTTGGCGCGATAATTAAATCGCTAATCCTTTAACTTAATATGTTGGTACCTATATTCGTTTTTAAATCAGGAATTTAGGCATATTCTCTGATAGAAAGGGCGACATTAAACCGGGTCCCGGCGGATGAGTCAACCTTACTCTTTAGGAGCGACAAATTCTTTGGGAATATCTGATCCACCTTCAAACAAGAATTTTTCCATTTCTTCTTCTAAAAATTTGCGATTCTTCGGGTCAACGGGTGTTAATCTGTATTCATTAATCAACATGGTTTGATGCCCAACCCATGACTCCCAGGCTTCCTTAGAGATATTCTCGTAGATACGCTTACCCAAATCACCCGGGTAAGGTGCAAAATCTAACCCTTCACCTTCTTTACCTGTTTTTACACATTGCACCATTCTAGCCACGGTGCCTCCTTATATTGCTAATAGTTTAATCAATTGATCCACAGGTGCGGCTAAACCCACTTGTGATGTGCCGTGTTTATACCAGACCCACTCATCTGCTTCCATTACCCAGTGTGTAGGGGTCTGCACTTTGACTGCTAATGGTGTGATTTGTAATCGAAAATGACTAAAAGTGTGGGTTAACTGGTCCAAAATTTGGTGGCTATCAGGTGACTCTTGAAAAGTTAATGAATACCATGAGAGTGCACTCTTTTCATCTTCAAATTCAGGGAAACTCCATAGTCCACCCCAAATTCCTTGATTTGGTCGGCGTTGCATTAATAAGCCTGTTTGCTCGTTAGACACCGCAAGCATCACCGTTTTTCGCGTGGGAATTTGTTTTTTAGGCTTTGAATGCGGCAATTCATGTTGCCTATTATTTGTTAACGCTAAACAATCATGATGCACAGGACACAACTCACATTGAGGTTTTGATCTTTTACACAAGGTCGCACCAAGATCCATGATTGCTTGCGTGTATTGTGCACAGTCTGTCTCAGGCGTTAATTCTTCCGCGATCTCCCATAATTTTTTTTCATTTCTCGCACTGCCCGGCCACCCTTCAATTGCGCAATGCCTAGCTAACACTCGCTTCACGTTACCATCAAGAATGGGATGTCTTTGATTAAAACTCAGTGACAATATTGCGCCTGCCGTAGAGCGACCAATACCCGGCAAGTCGATCACCTCATTAAAGGTCACAGGAAATTCTGCTTGATAAGTATCACGCATTATCTGAGCCGCTTTATGCAGATTCCTTGCGCGCGCGTAATATCCCAATCCAGACCAATGATGCAACACCTCGTCTTGTTGCGCATCAGCTAAACACTGAATACTAGGGAAGCTCGCCATGAATTTTTCAAAGTAAGGGATCACTGTCTCTACTTGCGTCTGTTGCAACATGATCTCTGACACCCATACACGATAAGCAGTGCGTTGCTTCTGCCATGGCAACTGCTTACGCCCATGTTTAGATGCCCAAGTGATTACGCGTTGAGAGAAGTCCTGATTAACTGCCATTGGCTGCAAGCAAGGTATTAATTTTGTTCGCGGTGTAACGTAATTGCTTATGTAATTGTTTCTTTAACATATACGGACCAACAAATGGTGGCAACCAAAAGTCTGGCACCATTGACGCCTTAAAATTTACTAACGTCGCCTGATCTTGCGCAGTAAATGTCCATTGTGTTTCTCCTGATTTGAAATCACTTAATGCTGGAACAATCACACTAGAAATTTGTATGTCGTGTTGAATCATTACATCTTCGACACGTCGAATTTTTTTACAAAAAAATAACATGCACCCTTCTGTTATTAATTCAACGCGATCAACACCTTTTGCAGGTGACGGTAATAACTGGCTAGATTTTATTAATGAATTTAATTGCGTGAGATTAGCATAATCAGTAATAAGTTCGATGACGCGTGAAGCAGGTGCATTTGAAATAAAATGCATATTGAAGACATATCTATTGCCTGCTTCTTTTACGACATCTACCTGTACTGAATCTGCACTTGCTGTAGAAACGAAAAAACATATCGCACACAGCAAGAACTTCATTAGAAGAGTTTAAGTTTCTTTAACTTATCACCAACTTTGTCACCGATTTTTTCGTTAATTTTTTCTTTCAATTCTTCTTTCTTTTCTTCGACAACTTCTTTTTGCTTTTCACTCAATGCCGCCTTGAAATCAACCCCATATTTTGGCTTATCAAATGGACCTTTGATGGTGATTGGAATGGCCGCTTTTCCTGGCTCTTCAGATAACCCAACTGCCATCACATAATCTAAATCAGATTCACCAATATCAATGTCACCTTTACCGTTGGCATAAATCAAAGGTGTAATTAATTTGAGATCATTATTCTTAGCCACTCCATTTTGGATCTTGAACGTCCCCGCTAATGAGTCAAACACAAGCTCTTCACCGGCAGGCTTAGGACTTCTCCCTTTCAAGAAGGCAAGTACTTTCTCAACATTCTGTGCAAGCTTTTCACTTTGTAGAGCACCTTCAGCCGCCTTGAAGCTAGCATTACCGTTAAGACGTTTTGTCAGAGCAGAAGGACGGTCACCTGAAGTGGTCACATTAAACGCCATTTGTGTTTTACCACGAATAATCGACTTTCCGTCTTCAGATAAATCCGCCATCAACCCTTCAATTGCGAGATTTTTTAAATCACTCGTCGCAGAATATTTAGGTGTTTTACCACTCACATTCAATCCTGCACTTCCACTATAAACCCCTTTATATAAATTCATGGTTAAGGGTTTCAAGTCAATCACACCACCTTGCCCACGAATGTTGGCTTTTATATCTGTCATGGTTAAACCCGAAGCAAGTAATTTACCCACGCTTAGCGCACCATCAATTTTCAATGAACGTAATAGATCTGTTGGCAGTTCAATTTTCTCATCACCACTTGCTTCCGATGAAGATCCAGATGCACCACCAGATGAAGTTGATTGAGTCGTATCGCTCGCCGGAATTAATTTCGCCAGGTCAATTTCATCAGAATTCAATGAAAAAGCGATGCTTGGCTTAGAAAATGATTTCACACTTAGATTTCCATCTAGCGCCACATCAACAAGATTGATGTCAATTGGATCTAATTTTAATGACTCGCTCTTTAGGTTAGCCTCAACATCACTCTTGACTGTTAAATCTAATTTGCCATTAGGCAAAGTATCGCCATTGGCATTAACAGATAACACCAGATCAGTGAGTTGGTACACCGCCGTGCTGATATTTAATCTGGCATTAGTATCTAAATTAATATCTGCAGTTAACGCGGGATTAGTCTGCGTTAATCCTAATTCAGCCGTTATCTTTGAAGGTTTACCACTGCCTATCGAACCTGTTTTTAATTCAATAGGATTGAGTGTGATTTTATTTTTTGCTTGTTGATCATCATATATCACTTGCGAGTCAGTAATATGGATGCCTGCTACCTCTAAACCTATACCTCCACTATCGCCCGACGATGTTGATGATTCTGCAGGACTACTTGAATTTCCCGACAAGTCATCCCAGTTTGTTTTTCCATTTTTATTTTTCTGCAAGTTGACTCGCAAACCTTGTAACTGAATGGTGTCTGCTTGCACTTTCATTCTAAGTAAGCTTAATAGATCAACACTCACACCGACTTGTTGTACTTGAGCAAAAGGTTCGTTTCCAAACCCTGCTGCATTTCCAAATTCAGCCTGTCCTAGCTTTACGCCCAGTTTCGGGAAAAATGAAAAACCAATATCTCCATCAAGCTTAAGGTCTCGACCCGTTGCATCTTTCACTTGCGCGATGATTTCTTCTTTATAGTCATTAGGGTCTACTGTGGCGACCAAGATTGCTGCACCTGCAACAAACACCACCACCAGGACAACTAAGGCAATGGCAAAATATTTAATCAGTTTCATCGTTATTTCTCCTCAGGCTAGGTACTATTATTCTTATTGTTAATCTCTTTTCCAGGTTCCAGATTTGCCGCCTTGCTTTTCAAGTAACTGGATATCAAACATTGTCATTCCTTTATCTACGGCTTTACACATATCGTAAATAGTGAGTAACGCAACTTGAACGGCTGTTAACGCTTCCATTTCAACCCCCGTTGGGCCTGTTGTTTTAACTGTCGCCGTGCAATGCACATGATGAGTGTCTGGCTCACACGTAAAATTTAATTTAACTGATGACAATTGCAGCGGGTGGCATAATGGGACTAAGTCAGCGGTTCGTTTCGCTGCCATTATTCCCGCAATTCTAGCTATTCCCAGCACATCACCTTTTTTATGCCCACCTTCTTGAATTAATTCAAGCGTATCAGCATTCATTCCGATACGGCCTTCTGCAACGGCAATACGCTGGGTTAAAGGCTTTTCGCCCACATCGACCATGTGCGCTTCGCCAGCAGTGTTAAAATGTGTTAACTGAGTCATTATTATATTTACGTTGATAGCATTAAGGCTTGATGATACACCAACTCACTGATTAGAATTATTTCCAATTATGACAATTAATGTACGATTTTTTGCCAGTTTACGCGAGCAGCTTGGTCAGGGTGCCGCTGAATTAAAATTTCAGCCGGCTTTAACCGTTGAGGATGTGTGGAATCTGAGTACTCACCAACATTCCTTACCGCCAAACACCTTAGTGGCGGTCAACCAGGAATATGTCAGCTTTAATGAAAGCATAAACGATGGTGATGAAGTCGCATTTTTCCCACCCGTCACTGGTGGGTAAGGTGATTTACCTTATTAATATAAACAAGCCCCGATTACCTCGTTGAATATTAAGCAATAAACCACGCGATTCTATATTGATCGCTTGCTCCATTTCCTCAAAACTGCTGACCGGACGCTTATTCACAGAAAGAATAATATCGCCATTTCGTAATCCTGAATTTCCTGCAGGGCTGCCAGGCTCAAGCTTGGAAATCATGATGACAGGGATGGCTTCACCATTACGACGCTCAATTTCAGTCAGTGTTAATTCTGTGCCCGCTAATTTTTTAGATAGCTTTTTACCTGCAATCGACTGTGATTTCTTTTCCGCAATCTTGGCGACTAAACGTTTTTTCTTACCATTACGAATCACATCAATCTCTATTTTTGTGCCAACACGAATCAAGCCAATCATATTTCGTACATCGGCTGAATCTTCAACCGCATCTCCATTGACAGAGACAATGACATCACCTGCTCGCATGCCAGCATTTTTTGCCGCAGAGTCTTCTTCTACTCGCGCAACAACAACACCTTTGTGCTGATCGATATCAAATGCTTCAGCGAGTTCAGGCGTTAAGTCTTGCGCAGTAAAGCCTAATCGGCCACGTTTTACTTCTCCATGCTCAATCAATTGAGAAATAATTTGTTGCGCCATGTTGACTGGAATAGCAAAACCAATCCCGACGCTGCCACCATTTGGCCCAACAATCGCAGTATTAATCCCTATCAATTCGCCACGCAAGTTGACCAATGCACCACCAGAATTACCTGGATTAATTGATGCATCTGTCTGAATGAAATCTTCATAAGATTCGATACCCAAACCACTGCGCCCCAGCGCACTCACAATCCCGGAGGTCACTGTTTGCCCTAAACCAAAAGGATTACCAATGGCAACGACAAAATCGCCCACACGCAATTTGTTTGAATTAGCGGTTTTAATTTCTGTTAAGTTGTCTGCTTCTACTTGGATAATCGCGACATCCGCACCTGGGTCTCTACCGACAATCGTTGCGTCTAATTTTCTACCATCACTTAAAGTCACTACAATATCATCTGCTTTTTCAATCACATGATTGTTAGTAACAATGTAGCCTTCTTTCGCATCAAGGATAACGCCAGAGCCTAATCCTGTGCGCTTACGTTGACGCTTCTGTTGCGGTACATCAAAAAACCTTCGGAAAAACGGGTCGCTATATAATGGGCTTTGCTGAATGACGGTGCCTGACGTCGCAATATTTACCACACTAGGTGTGACTTCTTCTAGCATGGGCGCCAATGTCGGTAATTCTTTACCCTCAACACTTATGGGCAATCCCGCCATCGCAATTTTAGATAATCCTGTTAGCGCAATACATGCAGCTAAACAAGCCACCAATAAATTTTTAATTTTATTATTCATAGTGTGTTGTTTGTTTTATCTCTAAAAATTATGAGTTAAAAATTTCTATTCAGTTCCATACTCATCCATTATTTTGCACGTGGATCAAATGGAAATGTAGACTTCATTTGCTGATAGAACTCTTTTTGTTCATCGTTTTCCGCCGCAGGTGTCGCAATCACTAAATTTACATACAGGTCACCGGCAGGATTGCCTGGCATCCCTTTTCCTGCCAAACGCATCTTACGGCCACTTTTCGAATTGGCCGGTATTTTAATTTCAACCTGACCATTTAATGTCGTGACAGGGATTTTCCCGCCTAATGCGGCTTCCCATGGAGCAATGTTTATATTGATATATACATTCTTTCCATCAAGTTCAAACTCAGCATCATTGACGACAGTCACTTCTAAATAAAGATCTCCATTAGGACCTCCATTCATACCGGGTGAACCTTGCCCACTGAGACGAATTTTTTTGCCTGTGGTGATGCCTTTAGGGATTTTAACCTGCAAAGACTTTCCACCGCTTAAACGTATCGTTCTACTGGCACCATTAAAAGCATCACGTATCGATACATTGATACTTGCAGTTTGATCTTGCCCGGCTTGTCTAAATGCATGTTGACCACCGCCGGCTGCTTGAGAGAAACCACCTCCAAACATACTTTCAAAAAAATCACTAAAGCCATTCGCATTATCAAAACCACCCGCATGACCTCCAAAACCTCCAAAACCAGCACCATCCCATCCGGGAGGCGGATTAAAGTCTTGTCCTGCTTTCCAGTTCGCACCCAGCTGATCATACGACTGGCGCTTTTGTTTATCTTTAAGCACTTCGTAAGCCTCGCCTATTTCCTTGAAACGCTTTTCAGCCTCCGGTTCTTTGCTGACGTCCGGATGATACTTGCGCGCAAGACGACGGTAAGACTTTTTAATATCCGCCTCACTGGCATCTCGTTCTACATCAAGAATTTTATAGTAGTCTTTATATTCCATGCTTTTTAAATTCGTTAACTAAAGACGCCGCGATATAACGCGGCGCCATTGCTTATTAAATGTCACGCAATGATAAATACTTATCATTTGTTATGTAGGTTACAGCACCTCAATTTTCTTTTGTGCTTTCTCCTGTTTTGGCACACGCACTTCAAGTACACCTTGTTCACTTTTTGCGGTAATCGCATCAGCATTGATATTATCTGGCATACGAAAAGTTCTTTGGAACGAGCCATAAGATCTTTCTACACGTTTATAACCATCGTGTTCACTTTCTACATTGTCACTACGTTCACCTTTAAGAGTCAACGCACCTTCTTCAAAAACAATCTCTATATCTTTACGGTCAATGCCTGGTAAGTCTGCTGTAATCACGTAATGATCTTGCTGCTCAATCACATCAACACTAGGCACCCAACGTGAAGTCGTTTCTGCTTGCCCATTCGCTGATGAAAGCCAATTTTCCATTCCATCAAATTCGCGCCAAAGACTCATTGGTTGTACATTCATTCTTGCTAACATGTCATTCTCCATATTTATTACTTAACTAATATATGGGGCCTGGCATGAAACATTTCAAGCCTCATATTGATGACTATAAATATGGCGACGGTTACTATTTTTTCAAGGGCAATAAATTAAATTTATACATTTTCAAACCGGCCTGCATCGCGATTCTTTTTTACTTCATCTGCATCAAATAATTGTCCATTCATTGCGATATAAATACCTGATGGCATGAGGCTCGCTGCTGACGTTGCAAAACCTACATTGTATATAGCATCACTATCTTTAAATCTTGCTGGTTGCATTGCGCCAACTAACACAATAGTTTTATCTGCAATCTCTTTCAATGCCTGCGCAGTATCAACCATGGTGTCCGTGCCATGCGTAATAACAATCTTATTACAGTTTTCTGCTTTTACTTTGCTAACGATATGATCGCGATCTTCATTTGTGATTTCTAAGCTATCTTTCTTAAGAATGCTTTCGACCTCATAAGAAAAATTAACACCGGCTTGTTTTAAAATCCATTCGACTTGCGGCTCACCAATTTGGTAATCGCTTAATGCATCGTAATACACTTTATCAAACGTACCACCCGTACATAAAAATTTTATATCCATCATCGGTTCCCGAATGTTTATTCGTTATTCTATATTTTGAACTTGTTCACGCATTTGTTCGATATTCACTTTCATATCAACCGCTGCTTGTGTTGTGACAATGTCTGCGGATTTAGAACTGAGAGTGTTTGCCTCTCTATTTAACTCCTGCATCAGAAAATCTAGTCGGCGTCCTACTGGTTTATCGCTAGCTAACACATCATCCAATTCGGTTAGATGGCTATCCAAACGATCTAACTCTTCATCTACATCTAATTTCTGCGCAATCATGACTAATTCTTGTTCGAAACGATTCGAGTCCATCTCTACTTTCATGTCTTCTATGCGCGTCATCAGTTTTGTTCTAATCGCTGACAATACTTCAGGTCGGCGTTCACGCACAGTACCCACAAGCTGCTTTAACTCCTCACCACGATGCGCAATTAATTCACGCATTCGCTCACCTTCCATTTGTCGATTTTCAATTAACAGCTTGATTGCTTGATTGAATAATTGTTTTGCCGTCTCTGTTAATTCTGCTTGGTCGATTTGCGTTTGCTCAGTCACTCCAGGCCAATTCAGTAGTTCAACCGGGTTTGCTGGCGCGATCTCTGGCACTTTGGCGCGTAGGATATTTGTTTGGGCGAGGAGACTATCGAGTAGTTTTTCATTAATACTTAAATTTACATCAGAATTTGCTGTTGCTTTCAAACGAAAAGTACAATCAACTTTCCCACGGCTCAATAATTTCTGAGCCTGTTTACGCAAATCAAATTCAGATGATCTAAGTTCTTCAGGCAAGCGAAAACCAACTTCTAGATAGCGATGATTTATCGAGCGGATTTCCCAAACAAAATTACCTATTGAGTGGTTCTCATCGACACGCGCAAATGCGGTCATACTTTTAAGCATGTAATCTCCTTAATAAATTTATTTATTCCACCGTACCTAGCTAAATTTCGTATAATGCGCGCCTTCAACAATATGGAGAATGCTATGCAATCCACTATACGGCCAAGTGGCCGTACCCCAGAACAATTACGAGACATTCAATTCACACGCAACTATACCAAGCATGCCGAAGGATCAGTACTGGTAGAATTTGGTGACACCAAAGTGCTATGTAACGCGTCGATTGAACCAAGAGTCCCCCCGTGGATGCGCGATCAAGGCAAAGGATGGATTACGGCCGAATACGGTATGTTGCCACGTTCAACCGGTTCACGCATGCGCCGCGAAGCCAGTTCCGGCAAACAAGGTGGCCGCACTCAAGAAATTCAGCGCTTAATTGGTCGTTCACTTCGCGCGGCGGTGGACTTACGCCTTTTAGGTGAAAATACCATCACGGTGGATTGTGATGTCATCCAAGCAGATGGCGGTACTCGTACGGCATCCATTAGTGGAGGATTCGTAGCACTTTATGATGCCATTCAGTCTCTGGTTGATGCGGGCACTCTCAAACAAAACCCTGTGCAATGGTTTGTTGCCTCAGTCTCTGTTGGTATTTATCAACAGCATCCTGTTCTTGACCTTGATTATGCTGAAGATTCTCAGGCTGATACTGATATGAATCTTGTCATGACTGAACAACAGAAGTTCATAGAAGTACAAGGGACAGCTGAAGGCCATTGCTTTGACGATCAAGAATTACAACACATGCTCGCACTGGGAAAAGCAGGGATAAATTCCATTATCGAAAAACAAAAACAGTGCCTTGCATGAGTAATTCTCAAGACAAAATTGTTTTAGCCAGTAGTAATCAAGGCAAACTAAGAGAGATTCAAGCGATCTTTCAGGATCAACCCTATGAGTTGGTTCCTCAACGCGAGTGGAATGTCAGCGACGCCGATGAAACTGGCTTAACATTTATTGAAAATGCCTTAATTAAAGCGCGTCACGCAGCTGAACACACGGGCTTAATGGCCATGGCTGATGATTCTGGCATTGAAGTCGATCACCTTGGAGGTGCGCCAGGTATTTACTCGGCACGATACGCTGGCCAACCTTGTGATAATCAGGCCAATAATGACAAGCTTCTGGATGCTCTTAAACAGGTTCCTCAAGACAAAAGAAGCGCGAGATTCCAATGCGTGATTGTCCTAATGCGACATGCAAAAGACCCTACGCCATTAATTTGCAGCGGCACCTGGGAAGGCGTCATTGTAGAACAAGAAACAGGAGTGAATGGTTTTGGGTATGACCCACTATTCTTTGTCCCTACACATGGCTGCACGTCTGCAGAACTATCTCCCGAAGTAAAGAATAGTTTAAGCCATCGTGGTCAAGCGTTACAAAAACTTGCACAGCGATTTCCTGCATTTTTAAGCCATATGTAAACGTATGGCATCTGCTAACTCAATGCAGCAACAACCTGTTAGTATCTATATTCACCTGCCGTGGTGTCTACACAAATGCGCTTATTGCGATTTTAACTCTCATGCAACTGCACCTAATCAATTCCCCGAACAACTCTATACACAGCAATTAATTGCAGACCTCACTCACGCAGCAGCGCTTATTGATGGACGCAAAGTACAATCTATTTTTATTGGAGGAGGCACACCCAGCTTATTTTCGCCTCAATCTATTGCCAGTATATTGTCCGCATGCGCGCATGTAACACAACTTCAATCTAACTGTGAAATCACCTTAGAAGCCAACCCTGGCACATTTGAATATCAAAAATTTGCTGAGTTTCTATCGGCAGGCATTAATCGAATTTCGGTAGGCGCCCAAAGTTTTAATAATGATTCGCTCTCAGCCTTAGGACGCATTCATGATGCAACAGAGGCGATTAATGCACTAGAAACAGCTCATAAAATTGGCTTCAAAAATATTAATGTAGATTTGATGTT
This sequence comes from Gammaproteobacteria bacterium, assembly GCA_045106935.1. Taxonomy (GTDB): domain Bacteria; phylum Pseudomonadota; class Gammaproteobacteria; order UBA4575; family UBA4575; genus UBA1858. The sequence goes on from JBGCFN010000015.1 coordinate 11,429, forward strand.
TGGTTTACCAAACCAATCTATTGGCGATGCTTTAAACGATATTCAAACTGCTTGTCATCAGCATGTTAACCACATTTCCTATTATCAACTGACACTTGAACCGAATACTGTATTTCATCGCTATCCTCCCAAACTACCATCAGAAGATGTCAGCTGGGACATTCAAACAAACGGCATGCATGTATTAGACGAGGCCAATTATCAGCGCTATGAAGTCTCAGCATATGCACAAAAAGATTCACAATGTCTTCATAACATGAATTACTGGCAGTATGGTGACTACCTAGGGATTGGTGCCGGGGCACATAGTAAAATAACAACTGATAATGGCGTGTTACGTCACCAGCGAACGAGACAACCGGAAAGTTACATACAGGCAGTCAATCATCAATCTCAGGTTCTACAACAACATCTAGTAGCCAATGATCAACTCATTTTTGAGTTCATGCTGAACAATCTTCGCCTGGTGAACGGCTTCACACCGACTACATTTTGCACTACAACAGGGCTAGCCTGGTCTCAAGCAGAAGAACAGATTAATACCCAAATAGAACTAGGCTTGATGGAAAGAAACGATACCCACTATCGGGCTAGCCAACATGGCTATCAATACCTAGATGAATTGACTCAAAGATTCTTACCTGACGCATTATGTTCTTAGAAAGTACCTCAGCATCTTGCCCTTACTGTGGAGAACTGATCGAATTCTTATATGAACCCCTGGACAGTGATCAACAATATTATGAGGACTGTCAGGTCTGTTGCCAGCCAATATTGATCAAATTAACATTAGAAGAAGAAGGGGAAATGCCGATTTTTCGTTGCTTTCGCGCCGATGATTAGTGCTTATTTTGAGCAAATTCTACAAAATATGGTATGCGTTATGCACAGCATGAAAAGATCGACTTAAAATGTATATACATTGTAAAAATTAAACCACCACATTACTAGTACAATTTAATTTATCATATATATATCAATGAGTTAAATTGATGAACAAATATTAGACGATCTAACAAACTATTATTGAAACTCGAGAAATAGTCTCATTTTGAATATTTACACACAATTTTATCCACAGATTTTGTGGATAACTCACGAACTCTAAACTGGACAACTACTTAGCGCAAAAACTCAGTGATTACATTAACTGTAGAGGCTATATTTAATGAATCCAGTACTTGCCAGAAATGGTAAGAATAGATTATAGTTCGCCCTCACATTTTCTAGGCCAGCACTAATGAAACCCGAGATTCACCCAGAATACAAAACTGTCGCGATTAACTGTAGTTGTGGTAACTCATTTGAGACCCAATCAACATACGGCGGCGATTCAATGAGCATTGATGTATGTGCAAAATGCCACCCTTTCTATACTGGTAAGCAGAAGATCTTAGATACCGCTGGGCAAGTTGATAAATTCCGTCGACGTTACGGTAAAAAATAGCCTTTTAATCTAGTTTTCCCTAAAACATCCCCGATTATTGCGGTTCTTTTTGGAACCGTGAACGTATTCTCTCGTCCAAGAATTAATTAACAGGCTGTTTTCAATCGCTTAATATACAATTATTCAAATTATTTACCGAGTTACGATGGGACGATCATGAATAAAATCTACTTGCTCTTATTATTAATCACTGCGGCATATCTAGGTGGTTGCGCTTCTAACCCGGTCACCGGCAAGCAAGATTTCGTATTAATGTCTGAAGAACAAGAAATTAGTTTAGGCCGAAAAGCGCATGGCCAGATTCTTCAACAATACTCAGTCTATGACGACCCTGCCTTGCAGGCATATGTGAGCAAGCTAGTTGAGGAGCTATCAGCAAAAAGTCATCGCGACCAATTGATATTTCACGTCACTGTGCTTGATAGCCCACAAGTCAATGCTTTTGCCTTACCTGGTGGCTACCTCTACATCACACGCGGCATTATGGCTTATATGAATTCTGAAGCCGAATTAGCAGGTGTCCTTGGACATGAAATAGGGCATGTGACAGCAAGACATGGAGTTCGTCAGCAAAGTTCTGCGCAAGTTGCTGGAATATTATCTACCGCCGTCGCTATTGCAACGGGATCAAGACAAATTGCGGATGCAACTAATATTGCCGGCACAGCATTAATTAGAGGTTATGGAAGAGAGCATGAGTTAGAAGCAGATAGACTAGGTGCTGAATATCTAGCAAGAGTGGGTTATGACCCTGAAGAAATGATTAACGTTGTCGGCATTCTTGCTTCTCAAGAAGAATTTGATAAACAAATCGCCAAAGAAGAAGGGCGTGAACCACGTGCTTACCATGGTACTTTTTCTACTCACCCCTCCAATGACCTGCGTTTACAAGAGGTCATCCGTGCCGCCAATAAATACCGCTCTGAGAACAATCGCGATAATGATGGACAGTTCTTAAAGCTAACCAATGGCATGACCTTAGGCTCTAGCGAAAAAGATGGGGTCTTGCGTGGTAACAAGTTTTACCACAAAGATTTAGATATTACGCTGACCTTCCCAGAAGGTTGGAAAGTCGACAACTTGCCCGACCGCTTAATTGCAGCCAATAAAACCAAAGATGCAGTGATGCAAATCACCTTGCGCGATCTGAATAAACGTCAATCTCCTAAACAGTTTATTGAAAGTGAATTTGGAAATAATCTGAGAAGCGAACAAGAAGTTGTCACAGAATCATTCAAAGGCTACACCGCAATCACTAAAACAAAAACGCCTTTTGGCAATCAGGACACTCGTATTGCGGCAGTATTCAAAGACAAGCAAGTCTATCAATTCTTGGCAGCGGCTAAAGACCCAAATCTACTTAAGAAACATGACAAAGATTTTCTTGCGACAGTCAATAGCCTTCGCCATTTAAAAAACAATGAACGTGCACTTGCCGAATCACGCAAAATTAAATTAATAACTGCGAAAAAAGGCGACACATTTGCAAAATTAGCTAAAAATTCTCCGCTCTCTTCACATCCAGAAGAACAGCTACGCTTACTCAATGGCATGTATCCTGACGGCGAACCTGTCCCGGGGCAGGCAATCAAAATCGTCGAATAATAAAGCTACACACATCCTTAGGCTGTCTAGTATGATGCTAAGTCATTGAGACAATATTCAGCATCATCACTTCTTACTAATTTTAATATATGGCTAAGTCGACAGCTTACTTAATTGATTCAAGTATCTATATTTTTCGTGCATGGTTCACTTTACCTGATTCGCTTACCAACGATAATGGCGAGCCTGTTAATGCCGTTTATGGCTTTATTGACTTTGTCGCCGGACTTTTAGATGAAACTAAGCCCACACACTTATCTTTCGCATTTGATCAAAGCCTGACGAGCTCATTTAGAAATACTATCTACCCACCATACAAAGCAAATCGAGACCCTGCCCCTGATGAATTAAAACGTCAGTTTGAATATTGCCGACGTTTCGTAGAAGCAATTGGTTATCCGCTATTAAGCAGTGATCGCTACGAAGCAGATGATCTACTCGGCACCGCCGCCTCACATGCACGTGCGAATGGACATGACGTTGTCATACTCAGTGCCGATAAAGATTTAGCACAACTCATCGAAGAAAATGATGTCCTCTGGGACTACGCTAGAGATCGAAGATTTACACCGAAAAAAATCAAAGAACATTTTGGTGTGCGTCCAGATCAAATTGCTGATCAATTAGCCATTGCAGGTGATAAGGTTGACAACATCCCGGGTGTGCCTGGCGTTGGCATGACGACTGCAGCTAGGCTACTGACAAAATTCGAATCGATCGATAATCTCCTAGAAAATATTCCGGCCATTAGCGACATGAAAATTCGTGGCGCCAAGAGAATCCAAGGCCTCATTGAAGAACACCAAGAAATGATTTTGTTATGCAAAAAGCTCACTGAGATTAAATGTGATGCAGAGACACTGCATGGTAGTTATGAGTTTGAACGTGGCCAATGTGACTATGCCGAACTCGATGAATTATTCAATGAAATAGGATTTGGCAATATACGTCGCGAGAAATGGAAAAGACTGGCAGCGAATTAATGCCTTTACTGAGAAGCTCCGATTTTCTTAGCGCGTTGTTGTGACATCTCTTTTTCTTGTCGATCATGTTCAGCATCAAAATCTACCGCAGATGCACTCCAACCTTGCATATGATTCATCGCTAATTGATAGATTGCTTCTATATGGTCTTCACTATCATTCAATGCAGGGATGTATTGAAATTTCTCACCTCCCGCGTCCATAAATATCTCTCTATTTAGTATATCAATTTCTTCTAGCGTCTCGACACAATCCGCTGAAAAACCAGGGCAGAACACATCTACTGATTTAACATTATCTTTTGCCATTGTTTCTAAGGTTTTATCTGTATATGGCTGCAACCACTCTTCACGCCCAAATCGCGATTGGAAAGTTAATTTCCACTGCTCTTCCGTTAGCTGTAATTTTTCTGCGATTAGCCTCGCGGTCTTATAACATTGGCAATGATATGGATCACCTGCTAATAAATACCTTTTTGGTAACCCATGAAATGAGAATAACAAAACTTGGCTTTGTTCATGCGCGGACCAGTAGTGCTTAATTTGATTCGCACAGGCATTAATATAATTCTCATCATCAGGATATTGATTGACGAATCTTAACTCCGGCATCCATCGCAGTTTAGAAAAAGTCTTGGCAATAGCATCAAATGTGGAACCCGTTGTTGATCCAGAGTACTGAGGATACAAAGGCAACACTAATAAACGCGTTACATTACTATCTTGCATTTTAAGCAATGCAGATTCAATTGAGGGGGATCCATAACGCATGGCAAAATCAACTTCAATATGTGCAAGCTTGTTTGCTGTAAATTTCTCTTTCAATGCCGCTAACTGGGATTTTGTATGCGCCATCAACGGCGACCCTTCACTTGTCCATATTTTTGCATATGTTTCAGCACTTCGTCGCGGCCTGATTCTTAAGATAATAAGATTCAACACCAGCCACCACAGAGGACGCGGAAACTCGACAACACGTGGATCCCAAAGAAATTCACCAAGATATTTACGCAACGCTGAAGGGGTTGCCGCCTCAGGTGTACCTAAATTGGTAATTAATACGCCCAATTTTTCTGTCGAGGCGTGGTTATAGTCAGATTTACCTAGATACTTCATTTTTTATGATTATTTGTATGCTCATTACAACAAGCATACAACGACTAGCGCAATTACGAAAACTTTCGTAATCTTTCGTGTAAAGGACTTGTACGAGGAAAGTGCGCCAGAAGAAATTTCATCTGGTCTGCCATCACTTTGCGACCTTGCAAATAAATATATTCAGCATGAGTAGGAACGAAAGGCACTGCCAATAGTTGCATACCAGCACGTTCAGGCGTGTAGTTTGCTTTCTGATTATTACAACGTTTACACGCAGTCACCACGTTTTGCCAGGTGTCTTCACCCCCTTGACTGATCGGAGTGACATGGTCACGTGACAAATCTCGGCGACTAAAACGCTCTCCACAATATAAACACAAGTGTGCATCACGTTTGAATAGTGTTTGATTGTTTAACGGAGGGATATAACTATCATGTAAGGATTTATTGCTGCCATACGTCGCAATAATAGAATTGACTTCAATGCTACTGTGAGTTCCTGTCTTTGCATTGACGCCACCGTGCACAACATACAGTACTTCACCGCAAGAATAGGCCACTTGCTCAGTATAATACAGCTTGGTTGCGTCCTGATAGTTAATCCACTCCAGGGGCATACCAGACACATCTGTACGTAATACTTGTTGCCAAAATGACTGCAAAGTTCTTACTCCATACTAGTAAGTCGAGTGCTACTCTAATGATAGTCAGCTCTTCTGGCAAGCCTTATACAGTGATAATCAATATGAAGTTTTTATTAAACGCTATCTCTGACAAGTTGGATTATTCCTCATCTCTGAGAGTTTTTAGCTTTTGCTTTCCATCGTTTACGTAATTGTTCTTGCTCTTCTGGCGATAACTGTTTGTACCAGTTATATTTCTGTTTTATTTTTGCACGCTCTTCTGGCGGGAGAGATTGGAATTTTTTACGCCGCGCTTTCACTGCCTTTTTTTCTTCTGGCGACATCTTCGACCAGCGCTGCAACCTATTCTTAATTTTAGTTCTTTTATATGCAGGTAATTTATCCCATTCTTGAGTTAATTTATTTAAGCGCATACGTCGCTTAGCAGGAAGTTCATTCCAGTCGCTTTTTATCGGCGCTAAAATTGATTGCTGCTTAGTAGTTAGTGACATCCACTCAATATCCTTAGCACTGATAGTGAAGGATAAAAAGCTTAGCAACAAACAAAAAATTGTTTGATTTAACAGCCTCTTCCACATTAGCTATTTGCTTCTTGTGTTGAAAGCCATACATAAAACTCATATTGCTCATACAATTCAATCCCCGTATCAGCCTCAAACAGAAGCCCTTCTTCATTGCTCACCATATCTAGGTCATCCAATGGGTATTCTGGCTGACTGATAAATAAAAAAGCTGCAAGCATGGAAATACTGGCAAAACTTGTCAGCGCCAACCAACTTGATTTTCTTTGATACCAGCGCCCTTGACCCTTAGTTTGCAACGCGTTAACACGCGCCATTTGCAATTGATATTTTGTTTTTGCATCAATATCTAGTACCGACTGATCAAGCACTGATTTTATCTGTTTAGTAAAATTATCTTGTTCAGGCTTTTTCATGATGGATCTTCTAATAAATTTTGTAGTGATTTTAAAGCACGAGACAAATGTGTTTTAACACTACCACATGAACATTTCATAATGTCCGCCGTCTCATTTACGCTAAAGCCTTCCCATACTCGCAATAAAAATGTTTGTCGTTGTCGCAGGGATAATTGACTTAGTGCTATCTGTAAGTGGTGCATACTTATCTCGCCCTGGACGTGATTTTCAGGTGTCAGTTGAGTACTCGCCACTTGTGATTCAAGCCAATCTTCATCACTCTCCAAATTTGGCTTTGATAAATGTAGTTTTGCCCTCACCGCGCCCCATCGGTGCCAATCTTTGATTTTATTTTGCAATATTCGATAAAACAATGGTCTCCATTCTTCACTAGGCTTATTCAGATAGCTTTTCATTAGCGATTCCATCGCATCCTGGACAATATCCAAGGCATCACTAGTCTGACGTGTTTCTATCATAGCCATGCGAAATGCCCGCTGCTCAATGCGACGGTAGAAATCGGCTAGTTCCTGATGCTGATCTTGTGTAACCTTCAGTACGGTTTCCTCATGACACTGCGCTAAAAACATAAGTGATGCACTCATTAAGAACGACTTGTTAATAGAACGAACGTTCACTTAATTTGGTTGACTGAAGCCCGATGAATGGTACTTTCGTCAATCATATGAGCATCTCTTAAAGAGGTTTATTCACAAGTAACGTTAAAGTTATGTGAACTTTGGCATAGAATCACTAATTGTGCATAAATCACTATAAGTGTATGATTTTTAAGCTAGAAAATACGAGTGTATTTTGTTCAATCTAAAAATAATTGGCTTAACACGTGCTTTTTCGCACAATGTTCTTGCCCTTTTCCACACATTTATCCACAGCTTCTGTGGATAGTTTGACCAACGGTAATCACACTGGATTTTAACAATCTTCATTAAGTAATCTGCCTATAATTATGACATCAAAGAAATTTGCCCAAGTTGGCATTGACTCCCCTTTGCGAAGAGTCTTTGATTATCGTATTCCAGATTCGATGACACAGTTACAGCCTGGTTACCGAGTGCTCATCCCATTTGGTAAACGCTCGTTAATGGGTATTGTTGTCAAACTCATCGAGGCGCCTAGCATTGACGCAAGTCGCGTCAAAAGCATTCAATCCACCTTAGATGATTGTCCAATTTTTGATCCCGAATCATTTTCTCTTATCTGCTGGGCTGCAAAGTACTATCAATTTCCATTAGGCTCTGCCTTGTTTAGTGCATTACCGCCTGCCTTGCGTAAAGCTAAGGAGAAAGAAAATACTTTATCCACCAGTTTTAAATGGCGAGCTATTCAGACATCAATCGATACGCTAAAACGTGCACCCAAGCAAGCGAGTATCTACGCCTGGATTCTGCAGCATGAACAGGGAGTTGAACCTAGCCAACTTAGAGACCAATTCCCCGGATGCAGCACAATAATTAAAGCGCTGGAGCAGCGCGGTATGATTGAACAAGTTGAAACCATTCAAACACCCGACGATTTAACTGAGATAGACGTCACTGCTCCACCCTTAACTAAAGACCAACAACATGTCAGTCAGCGCATTCTCTCTTCCATAGATAAGTTTGCTGTTCATTTATTAGAAGGTGTCACTGGCAGTGGGAAAACTGAAGTATATTTCAGTGTTATTCTCAAAGCCCTGAAATCTGCTGATGCCCAAGTCCTAATTCTTGTGCCTGAAATTGGACTCACACCTCAGCTATATGACCGATTAAAAAAATATTTTGGCATCACTATCGGTTTACTGCATTCTAATATCACTGAAAAACAGCGCAAACAAACCTGGTTAGACATTAGTAAAGGCAAGATTCGCATTATATTAGGGACACGTTTAGCTGTGTTTACTCCAATTCCACACCTGAAGTTGATTGTCGTTGATGAAGAACACGATGCTTCGTTAAAGCAACAGGAAGGATTTGTTTATCATGCAAGAGATGTCGCCATCTTCCGAGCGAAGCAACTATCTATTCCCATCATACTCGGGAGTGCCACGCCTTCTTTTGAATCAATACATAATGCCAGTCAAAAGAAATTTGAGCATCTGCAATTAACTAAACGCGCACAATCAGATTTAATGCCAAAGATTCAGTTTGCCGACATGAGGACTGAGCGTGCCGGCACGATTTTATCTAATTCACTTCGTCAAGCTATGCAGACACATCTGCAAGCGGGCAAACAAATCATCCTATTCCTTAATCGGCGAGGTTATGCGCCTGCATTACTTTGTCATGATTGTGGTTGGGTAGCTAAATGTACTCGCTGTGACGCCAATATGACCTATCACAGCCAATCCAATAAACTCGTTTGCCATCATTGTGACAGCAGTAAACACACTCTGAAACAATGCCCACAATGTGATTCTAATAATTTAATTATGGTCGGGCATGGTACTCAACGAATTGAAGAAGAATTGTCGCAGACATTCCCTAATTATTCAGCCATCCGCTTAGATCGGGACATTACTCGTCGCAAGGGCGCACTAGAAAAAATCTTAGCTGAAATTCATCAACTCAAACATCAAATCATTATCGGCACACAAATCCTCTCAAAAGGACATGATTTTCCAGATGTGTCATTAGTGGGAATATTGGACATTGACTATGGCATTCATAGCACTGATTTTCGTGCAATGGAACGTTGTGCACAGTTATTGATTCAAGTCGCTGGTCGCTCAGGTAGGCGCAGTATTCAAGGCGAAGTGTTTGTACAAACACACACACCCGATCATCCATTATTACAAACACTCTTACACAGTGGTTACCCAACATTTGCTACTCAAGCATTAGAGTCTCGAGAAACGTGGAAATTACCACCCTATTCACACCACATCGCTATCCGTGCGCGCTGTCAAAACAATACTGATTTGTTTGTATTTTTGGAAAAAATTGCTGACATCGCCCACCAAACGCTACCCAAACAAGTATCAGTACAAGGCCCCATTGTTCCCTCGATGGAAAAGAAGGCAGGACAATTCCGCGCCTTCCTTTTATTAGTTGCGAATCAACGCGGTTTATTTAGCCAGTCTATAGAATCATTTTTAAATACGATTGAAACACTCTCCGAATCACGCAAAGTCCGCTGGAGCATTGATGTTGACCCAATAGACAATTTCTAACACATTTATTCATGTTAAATTCAGGTACAATGCTGCGCTTTATATTAATTGAGACCCTGCGTTGAAAGAACAAATCATCCAAGCAATTGCTGATGCAATGCAACAGTTATCATCATACGACAAAATTCAAGGTGAATTTACTGGTGAGGCTCAAGTCACGCGTAGCAAAGACCCTACTCATGGTGACTTTGCCAGCAATATCGCCATGGTCTTTGCAAAAAAATTTGGCCTCGCACCTCGTCAGCTAGCCGAACTTCTTTGTGAGCAATTACGCTCTTCGGCTTTTTTTGAAAAGGTTGATATTGCGGGACCTGGATTTATCAATTTCTTTGTTGCACAAAAAAATCACTCGCAAGTTATCAAAAATATTCTTTTTGACAATGAAAGTTTTGGCACTAATCAAGATGGTGCTGGTCAATCTGTCCAGCTAGAATTTGTCTCTGCTAACCCAACGGGGCCTTTACATGTTGGTCATGGGCGAGGTGCTGCTTATGGCGCAACTCTTGCCAATTTGTACAAAGCAAACGGGTACCAAGTACATCGAGAATACTACGTCAATGATGCTGGCCGCCAAATGGATATTTTGGCAGCCTCTGTTTGGCTACGCTATTTAGAACTTTGCGGCGTTGAGTTTACATTTCCCAGCAATGGTTACAAAGGTGATTATATTTGGGATATCGCAGCCACTGCACACCGCACCCATGCAGAAAAATATTTAATTGACCCAAGTTCTTTCAGTGACACACTGCCTAAAGATGAACCTGAAGGTGGTGACAAAGAAGCGCATATTGATGCTTTAATTATTGCCGCTAAAGAAAAACTTCAAGCTCAGGGCTATGCCATTTTCTTTGATTTAGCAATCGACACAATATTGGCTGACATCAAAGACGATTTACATTTATTTGGCGTTGATTATGAGCAATGGTATTCAGAGCGAAGTTTGTTCGACAATGACAAGATAAGTACGGTAATAGAAAAACTAAAAGCCAGCAATCATGTATATGAAAAAAATGGCGCTTTATGGTTCGCTTCTTCAAAACTTGGTGATGAAAAAGATCGAGTTGTTGTAAGAGAAAATGGACAGCCAACCTATTTTGCTTCTGATATTGCATATCATGCAGATAAATTTTCAAAAGGCTATTCAAAGATAATCAATATTTGGGGCGCGGACCATCATGGTTATATCGCAAGAGTCAGAGCTGCCTTAAACGCACTAGGCCTAGATGACAGCAAACTCGATATACTATTAGTTCAGTTTGCCAATTTATATCGCGGTAATGTTAAGCAACAAATGTCTACTCGCTCAGGAGAATTCGTAACACTCCGCGCCCTGCGTAAAGAAGTGGGCTCTGATGCAGCACGTTTCTTTTATGTCATGAGAAAAAGCGAACAACATTTAGATTTCGACTTGGAATTGGCCACCTCAACAAGCAACGAAAATCCAATGTATTATGTACAATACGCACATGCAAGAATTTGCAGTGTGCTGAGGCAATCTGACCAGCCACTCAATAGTGATAATCTAGTGGATCTAAGCGATCTATTAAATGGAGATAGTGAACATACTCTCATACAGAAGCTTGCTGACTATCCCGAGCTGATTGCTTCTTCATGCAGAAAACAAGCACCTCACTTATTAGTGAATTACCTTCGCGAGCTCGCGCAAAAATTTCATGGCTACTACAATGAGACTCAGTTCTTAGTAGACGCAGAAGAATTAAGAAATGCACGCTTGTTATTAATAGAATCCACAAGACGCGTTCTTGCCAATGGATTAACAATACTAGGCGTCAATGCACCGGAAAAAATGTAGGCTGACAAATGGCACGACAAACAACACGAAAAAAAGCAAGACCTGCTAAAACCAAGCCTTTACCTGGCTGGATATGGTTACTTACTGGATTAATCATTGGACTAAGTGCGACCTTCCTTCCATCGATCAATGAGAAGAATAGTAACCAGCAAGCAACTGATGCTGAATCAGAAAAAAATTCAGTTGCACCTGTCAGCAAAAGAACTTTTGATTTTTATACTATTTTGCCTGAACTAGAAGTTGTGGTTGATAAAGATGACACATACACATCTGCCAAACCCAATAAAAAATTACCAGCTGGCAAATATGTATTACAGGTGGGCTCTTTCAAGAGCAGTGATGAAGCAGATAGTTTAAAAGCACAACTTGCACTGATGGGTGTAGAAACAAATATCGAGACAGTTAAAGTGAACACCATTAATTGGCATCGTGTCCGTGTAGGACCAAGTAAAAATATTGATCAGCTGCAAACCACACAAAAGCGCTTACGCGTTAAGAATATGGATTCCATCTTATTGAAAGTTCGCAGCTAATCTAGTCTTTAATTACATTATTTTTCGCACTTACAATCACATTCCGTTTCAATAGACTGATTTGATTGAGCACCACTCTCTAAACGCTGAATTCTCTCTTCCAAGTCTTGCATACGCTGCTTTTGCATAGCGACTTCTACGGAAGATAAATCTTTAACGGTCGCAACTTGTTTCACATCTAACCCTTCAATACCTGCTTCAATCAAACCAAGTGCTTCTTTAGTTTTATGCGCATTTGGTGTTAGTGCATTTCGACTATCCATCAGCTCATAACTATTATATTTTCCTGACTGTTTTGTTTCTGTCACTAAACGAACCATAGGTGCATTGCCTGACACATCTGTAGAAGCCAGATCTGTATAGCTTTCACTATGCAGTACTTCATAGGCTTTATTGCGCCGACTCCATGAAATTACAGAAAGCGCATTTTCAGTAAATACAATATGTCCTTTTTCTCGACCCTTCCCACCTGAGAGGAATCCATGGCCTTTTTTATTTGGGTAGAAGTAGACATTGCTTGAAAGTAAAATTGATTCATCATCATTGACAATTCCGCTTGCGCGTACTTCCTCATAAAACTCTTTATCGCTATCTGCTTGCGCAAAGGTAAAGAGAAAACTAAGTGCCAAAAATATCATTATGTAGATTTTATTCATATACTTCCTATATCCTTAAGCTTAAGTTCGTTTAATTTAAATGTAATTATAGGTGAAACTAACACTCATATATGCAAATAAGCAGCTTAAACTATTACAAACCGTTAAAATATTTACACATATTTACTTAGATCGATTATTATCATCTTGCACGCACCAATACAGTGCGCATAATGCATTCATCATATTTATTTCAACTTAATTTATTTCAAAGACTATGCCATTAGAAAACTATCCAGTGACTGCTGAAATTCAAGCACAGATTCCAAAGTTTCAAGGACTAAAGCGCACTGAACTTATTGACCGAATTAAAAATCTATTGGTCAAACAAAATGCCGTGTTAGTGGCGCACTACTACACGCATGAAGACCTTCAGGAAATTGCTGAAGACACAGGTGGCACGGTCGCAGATTCTCTCGAAATGGCACGTTTTGGAAATGAGCACCCTGCCTCAACCTTAATTGTTGCTGGCGTTAAATTCATGGGCGAAACAGCAAAAATACTAACCCCTGAAAAACGTGTGTTAATGCCGACATTAGAAGCCACTTGTTCTTTAGATCTTAGCTGCCCTGCTGATCAATTTAACGATTTCTGTGATGAACACTCTGATCGCACCTCTGTGGTCTATGCTAATACTAGTGCTGCAGTCAAAGCGCGTGCAGACTGGGTAGTAACCTCAAGTATTGCTGTTCCAATTATTTCGCATCTAATGGATCAGAAAGAAAAGATTCTTTGGGCGCCAGATAAGCATCTTGGTCGCTATTTAGAGAAAGTGACAGGTGCCGATATGCTACTTTGGGATGGTGCCTGCATTGTCCATGAGGAGTTCAAAGCCCGTGCTTTGGGGGATGTGATGATGCAATATCCCGATGCTGCGGTATTGGTACACCCAGAATCACCACAGGACGTCATCGAAATGGCCGATGTCGTCGGCTCAACAAGCGCCCTGATCAAAGCTAGCCAGACTCTAGAGAATAAATCGTTTATCGTAGCAACTGATAACCGCATTTTTTACAAAATGAAGCAGTTGGCTCCGAACAAGACATTTATCGAAGCACCCACTGCCGGCGAAGGAGCCACTTGTAAAAGTTGTGCTCATTGTCCATGGATGGCAATGAATGGATTACATAATTTACTACATGTACTAGAGACAGGTGAAAATGAAATATTTGTTGACGAAGATATTCGCCAAGCAGCATATCGCTCGACCATGCGTATGCTCGACTTTGCTAAAAACCACAGCAAGTAATATTTCATGGCTAATTAACAGCCGGCCCTGTGTCAATTTATAGATCAGGGAATTATCATGGCCGCAGCAAACGCACCTACACTTATTGGCGAAAGACAACCACTTACACTGCCTCAATTTATTGGCTTAATTAAGAAGTTATCACCGGCTAAAATTGCCCAGCTGCCACTAGAGATCATTCCCACCAATATACCTGCAGACATAGCCGAACATGCCCCAGCTAGCTCTCGCTCTGCTGTAGAAGATTTATTGATGACAATTAACTCTGCTCACCTTAAAAAACGCATTGCAGATGTGGAAAATTATGGAGAAGAAATTGTTAGCGCAATGGATAAAGCTAAAACAAGCTGCACTTCCAACACATTGCGAGTATTCAAAAACAAAATATTAACATTAATAGAATTATTACAAGTTTCGAAAAAAGAAGACAAAGTTATTCCTGAGAAGAATCTTGTTGCCCAGCTATCATCCATTAATAATTTATTAATAGATGTGCGCAGTGAAAGTTATTCTATGGCGAGTACACTTGATACGTTAAGCACTGTAGCGCCTAATTCAGAACAAGACGCAAAAAGATTTGAAGCATTAATTAAACGCATTAAAACTGCGGCAACAGTGACAGATAATACCTTGGGTGAATATTACATTCTTCGCCTGAAATTGTTGTCTAAAATAATTTCGGAAAAGAAAAAAAATATTGAAGCACACGAACAAAGCTCCTCTGAATATAAAGAAGAATTAGCAATTCTTAGAGAAGAGTTAGAAAAAACAAAAGGCTTTTGGAATCGCACCATTAAAAGAAAAGCAACATTGGCTGAAGAAGAAATTGTTCAAAATAGAATTCAAGAGCTAATTAATAATATTAATCAGAACGAAACAATTATTTCAGAAAATGATTTGATTTTATGGTTGGATACTATTGTTGATGCTAGTTTAAACGAGCGCTCACAGGTGCGTGCAACTAAATCCTTACGTACTGCTAGAATCTCTCTTTACTATTTATTAAATCGTTTCTGCAAAGGACAAGAAGAATCGGCCATTCAAATTGCACAAAACCCTTTCATCCAAGTTGATCCCGAACAAGCAATTCGTTATATGTTGATGTCTGAGCAATTTATTCTGGATTATTTTTCCAAAAAGAAGAATGAAAAGACAGCTTGGCTTAGTGGTGCCGCGGAAAATAAGATTGCAGAGCTTGACGATCTACAAAAAGATATTCTAGCAGAACTGAAACGTGCGACGAGAGGAATACTGTAATTTAGACAGACACGTGTAGTTCACGTGGTAATTGGAGATAAAAACCATTATCTACCAAATTATTTTTCACCTCATCTAGATCTGCATTTTCAAGTCGTTTAATGTTTGCAAGATTTAATTCCATGACAAACTCCAAACGCCCTAGAAGTTTATCTAGTCCTTCAGGCAGGTTATCTAATTTTTCCTCTTCAGCAAGATAGAGATACGTATCCAATTTTTTTGTACTGCGATATATAAAGCATTGCATGATTACTGACCATTCGCGTTGTCTAACAGCTTAGAATCATCAACCATTTCTTCAACTTTCTCGAGCACCTCTGTTTCAATAGCAGACTTATCTTCAGTAGCATCCAAAGGTATCTGTTGTTCTGTTTTATTATCTGTTGGCATTTCATCGACATTAGGAGTGACCTGCTCTTTCAACACATTCTGCTCAGATGACACTTCGGTTTCTTCTATTACCGCTTCTTGTTGTCCCGGAACCAATTGTGCATCGGGTTGTTTCTCTTGGGTTGGTACCGATGCTGGCTCCTGCTCTTCCTCTGGCTCATACAAAACCTCACCGGTCTTGAGCCTTACAGCTACTGATTGAATCTGATCATACTTATAACTCAAACCCAAACTTCCACCGTTCACTTCAGATTCGACAATTAAACTATTATCAACAATCTCTGTCAGTATTCCTTCGACAACACTGGCGTCCTTTAAAATGACTCTGACTCGCTTGTTGATTGCATGTATGCGCTCATCCTCAGAGACCAATTCATAACGCGCTGTCGGTGTTGCATCACGCACAACTTGATTAATTTTTTCTGGCACGATCTCTTTTGTTTCAAGCTGTTCGTACTCACTCCCAGTTAACAAAGGATCATAATCTTCTTCCACACCCAGTGCTGCTTCATCAGCCTGCTGCTGATTAGATAAAGGAGTATCTTCGGGCGGTGCTATTTTTTCTTCCAGCGCTTGCACCACTTCATGTTCTTGCAAAATTGACAACTTAGAAAGTGCCCCTCCTGAGATACCAACAAACACCGCTAACAAGCCAATTATAAACACGTACAATGCTTTTCTGACGTTCATTTCCGACCAATTTAATACCATATGAATAAATAACGGTACGATCAGTACCAGACTTATCACGGCCCATAGTCTTCTTGATTGGAATGAGTCTAGAAACAGCATAAAAAGTGCTGTCGCGACAATTGCAATGCCAATCCAAAATATAGCCATTTCAAGCATGCTGTTACCTTTTTATCCTATGTGCTGGTCGATCGATGGAATCTAGGTAAGTATACCCAAACAATGCATTGTTTATCTCATCTATAATTTCATCAGTCGGTACTTCACTTGTGTCTATCTGACCAATGCGTTGTTGGCATCGATCAACTATCTGCTGAGCATCTAGATGTATATGATTGAGCATTTCTTTAGCACAATCACCTATTTCAAGTTCGGTAATTACTAGCTGGTCTTGTTCATTCTGCTCCACGTTAATGGCATGAGTATCACCAAATAGGTTATGAATATCCCCCAATACTTCTTGATAAGCCCCTAACAAGAAGAAACCAATCAGATAATCTTTATGGTCCTGATTTAATTCATGCAATATCAGGTGATCTTTTAACTCTCCATCCATACTATATTGAGATATCTGCCCATCAGAATCACAAGTTAAGTCATGTAAACGCGCTTTATTGGAGGGCTGGTCGGTCAACTTCGTTAATGGTGTAATAGGGAATATTTGATCTAATCCCCAGATATCAGGCATCGATTGGAAGATCGAGAAATTGCAGTAGTACTTATCAACATCACATGATGCAATTCCTTCATTTTCAAGCGCACTCCGGCAGTGACGCAATATTATTTCTGCCCATGCACGCTGCTCTAATCCCACTTCTCCGCTTAAAAATTTAGTATTTAATAACCCTTCAAATTCATTTATCTGTTGTTGTTCAATATGTTTATTTTTATTCACATACTGAATTAACTTATTACCCTGCTCAAAAAATTCTTGATCATAGCCATCAACACCATCATCGATCATTTGCTCAGCACTATGATGACTTTCAATTTCAAGCACATTCGTTATCAACATGGCATGGTGGGCTGTGGTCGCACGTCCATTTTCTGTAAACACAGTCGGCAAAGTCAATTTTGAATCTTCGCAAAAGTCATTAATAGTACTTACTACCGCATCTGCATAATCCTGGATTGAATAAGATTTTGAGAAGAAGCTATTATCTTTCTTTGCCGCATAGTCAACTGCAAGACCCCCGCCAACATCCACATAAGCAAGCTTAAACCCGCGTGATATTATTTGTTGATACACCTGCATGGCTTCACATAAACCGGTCTTGAAATCTTCAAGCCTAGAAATCTGTGACCCCATGTGAAAGTGCAACAATAGCAGCCAGTCAATACACCCCCAATCCTTCAACTTCCGCAAACATAGGAGTATATCTCTCGCATTTAATCCGAACTTAGCGTCTCGACCACCTGAGTTTTGCCAGTTTCCTTCGGCGATACTATTCATACGAATACGCATCCCCAGCTTAGGAGTCACGTTAATTGCCGTACTTTCTTGCTTAATAATCTCTAACTCTGACAAACTTTCAATAACAATAAATACTTCGATACCTAACAACTGTGCATATAGCGCGATACGGATATATGCTCGATCCTTATAGCCATTACATATCAACTTCCCCCGATCAACATCTAACAGACCTAATGCAACCAGTAATTCAGTTTTACTCCCTACTTCCAGGCCTATATCCTCAACATCGCTTGCCAAGATATTTTCAATGACAGAACGTTGCTGATTGACTTTGATTGGGTAATAAGGAATATGACTTAAATGTTTTTCAATTTTATTTGACGCCGATAAAAATGCATTATCCAGCTCTTCCACACGTGCTTTTAGAATTTGCGGAAATCGAACCAACACTGGCAAAGACAAATCTCGAGCACGCACTTCTTCGCTAACCTTAACCAAATCTATACTGGTTTTTTTATTTGGCTTAGCGACGACATGCCCTTGCTTATTAATAGCAAAATATCCCTCACCCCAGACAGGAATATTGTAGAATTCCTGCGCTCGCTTTAGCGTCCAATTTCCACTATTAAAATTTTTCATATTTTTGTTTATACATTTAATAAATTACAATAAAACCTATGGAAATAAAAAATTCAAATACTTCTTGGTTTACTGAACAGGCGACTGATATTGGCACTGCTTTTTCATTAGCCACATCCAACTTGCTCCACCAAGAAAAATCAGCTTATCAAAATATAGAAATTTACGAGACCAAAACATTTGGCAATTTGATGGTGCTTGATGGTTTTATTATGCTCACAACACGAGATAACTTCATCTATCATGAAATGATGAGCCATCCCGCATTATTTAGCCATGCACAGCCCAAGCATGTTGCCATTGTGGGAGGCGGTGATTGTGGCACACTTCAGCAGGTTGCCCAGCATGATTGCGTTGAAAAAATCACTCAAATTGAGATCGATGAACGCGTCACTCGTACATCAGAAGAATTTTTTCCGGAACTATGCACATCAAATCACGATCCACGCGTCACCTTTGTTTTTAGCGATGCGATTGAATGGATGAAATCTGTACCAGCAGGTAGCCTGGATATTATTATTGTTGACAGTACAGACCCAATTGGACCCGCCAAAGGACTATTCCAAAAACAATTTTACTTAGATTGTTTATCAGCATTATCCGACAATGGACTATTAATACAGCAGAGTGAATCTCCCTTAGTCCATTGGGAATCAATCACTAAGCCTATGCACAAGGAAATGCAGTCAGCAGGTTTCAATCAAACTAAAACACTATTCTTTCCGCAACCCGTCTATCCCACTGGTTGGTGGTCTGCAACCATAGCTTCAAAAAATGATCTTCATTTAATTCGAGACAGTGATGCTAAAAATTTCGTCTTTGAGACAAAGTACTATAATTACGATATTCACTTATCTGCATTTGCCTTGCCTTCTTTTTTGAAGGCATAAAAAAACGCCCCTTACCTAAGCAAGGGGCGTCCAAGGTTGGCACACTTAAATACCAGGAGTATGACTATTTATTAACAAACTCTGGATAGGCTTCCATACCGCATTCTGCAATATCAACACCTTCCATTTCATCTTCTTCACTAACGCGAATTCCGACGATTAACTTAATAACGAACCAGGCAATCATTGCCATAATGAATGTCCAGGCAAAGATTACTAGTGCTCCGTACAATTGAGTACCAAGATTCGCATCAGAGTTTGAGAACACGACTGCGATAATACCCCAAAGACCTGCAACACCGTGTACAGAAATGGCGCCGACTGGATCGTCTAACTTGAATTTATCTAATGTAATAATACTGAATACAACAATGACCCCACCTATAGCACCTATAATTGTGGCTAACAAAGGAGTTGGTGTTAATGGTTCTGCTGTAATTGAAACAAGCCCCGCTAGCGCACCGTTAAGCGTCATTGAAAGATCTGCTTTACCAAACATTAGCTTTGCTGTCAGTAATGCTGCGATTACTCCACCAGCAGCCGCTGCGTTAGTGTTTACAAAGATAAGTGCTACTGCATTTGCTTCAGCGACATTTGATACGATTAACTCAGATCCACCATTGAAACCGAACCAACCCAACCAAAGAATGAATGTACCTAATGTTGCTAACGGCATGTTTGCACCAGGCATTGCGATGGCTTTGCCATCTTTACTGTAACGCCCTTTTCTCGCACCTAGTAAAATGACGCCGGCTAATGCTGCTGTTGCTCCACACAGATGAACTACACCAGAACCCGCAAAATCTAAGAAGCCCGCTTGATCTAAGAAACCACCGCCCCATTTCCAGAAACCTTGCACGGGGTAAATGAAACCACACATGACAATCGCGAATAACAAGAATGCCCATAACTTCATTCTTTCAGCAACAGCACCCGAGACAATCGACATCGCAGTGGCTACAAATACAACTTGAAAGAAGAAGTCTGATAGTCCTGAGTAATATGTCTCTCCACCGCTAGCGATGACATCTGCAGCAGAATTATCAGCACTACCTAGTATACTTAATGCAAATGGCCACCAAGAACTCTCAGTACCACTATACATAATGTTATAGCCCATCAACATGTACATAATACATGCAATGGAATATAACGAAATATTCTTCGTTAAAATTTCGACTGTACTTTTAGATCGTACTAGTCCCGCTTCTAGCATGGCAAACCCTGCTGCCATCCACATGACAAATGCACCCATCACTAGAAAATAAAATGTATCTAGTGCGTATGCTAATTCTATTACTTGATTTTCCACAATTCCCTCCTAATTTAATAGGTGTTATTTTTATAGTGCCGCTGCACCAGATTCACCAGTTCTAATTCTAATGACTTCGGAAAGTTCTGATACAAAGATTTTTCCATCACCAATTTTCCCAGTGTTTGCAGCTTTCGTAATTGCATCTAATGCTGATTGAAGTAACTCATCATCAATTGCAATTTCTAATTTTATTTTTGGTAAAAAATCGACAACGTATTCAGCACCACGATAAAGCTCTGTGTGACCTTTTTGTCTACCAAAACCTTTAACCTCTGTCGCAGTGATTCCTGTTACACCAATTTCAGATAACGCTTCTCTCACGTCATCTAATTTAAATGGTTTAATTATTGCTGTTATCAGCTTCATTGGTTTTCTCCCACTTGTTTTCAATTATTAGAGATTCACTCTCTATCTTTATGTCTCAAAGTTATAGGGCCTGAATTTTTAAACCAATAAAAATCTGCGTTCTTTTCGAAAGCTCCCTGCATGTGGTTGAGATTATTTTACAAATCTCAACCATCATTGCTTTGAGATCTGTACTAATTAAATGACATCAAAACCCCAGCTTATAGATACATAAGCTTCAGTTTCTTCATCATCGCCATCAACGCTGCCGTCATTAAGATCCATTGTATGTACGAGTGCACCTGTTACTTCGAATCCTCCAATTTCCATGGTGTA
>JBGCFN010000016.1:0-116207 GCA_045106935.1 Gammaproteobacteria bacterium
TTCAAGTAGTTTAGGGAAAACCCAACTACCAAATTCATCTGGATCAATGTCATTAATTTCAGATAAATTCTTTTCTTCTAAAAATATCGTTAGATGCTTATCCAAAAATTCTTCTTGAAAATAAAGCGGTTTAGGATGGTTAATAGCACGCTCACATAACATCTGCTCATGATATTCATCTGCACGAATATAAAGGATTAAAGTATTTTCAGATAACACTTCATAGACACTTGGATCATTTAGCTCGCACAGACTTCCTCCCGCATCATTCAAGAAGTTTGGATAGCCGTATATATTTCTTGCTTTACCTATAAACTCAGGCACATCAAGCATTGCGTAAATTTCTGCTTGCCTATGCAAGAATTGACGCCGTTTAAACTCAGATAATTCAAGCCCACCCAAAGAGGCATTACCCACCTTCCCAAGAAACGTGGACACTGGATCAAGATTATTTACAGTGATATTACTGCATATATAGATAGAATCAGTGCGTAGCAAATCAGCCAAAAAATCCACATTCATTGCCTTGGCTTTTATATTATCTAAAATAGGCTCCTCTAAATATTTAGTGCCAATACGGTAATCACCAGAGTAGTGAAACCATTTTGACCTATCTAACTTATTAGCCAGTGTTGTTTTGCCCACACCAGACATACCAAGTAGCGTGATCGCTTTGTTATCTAAAGATTTAAAGTTATTCGATGTAAGTTTCATTTTACTAATCACTGATACCAAGCGCTTAATAGTAGCAGCTTAGACAATAATTAAAAGAACAACTTTATTGCCGCAACACCTATACACGTTTTAAAACACGCTCATAAGTAACTCTTCTGAGATCGTCTAGTACCATATAAAAACATGGGACGACAACCAAGATCAGTATCGTGGCGAAAATCAAACCGAACCCCAAACTCACCGCCATTGGCGACAAGAAAGCAGTTTGCCCGCTAGCAAAAAATATCAACGGTGAAATTCCTAAAAATGTCGTGATTGTTGTTAGCATGATCGGCCTAATCCTAACTCGCCCCGCATCCATAACAGCATCAAAACAAGCAACTCCTCTCGCTCTCTGCTTTTTCGCAAAATCTACAAGAATTAATGAATCATTCACCACAATTCCAGTTAATGCTAAAAACCCAATCATAGATAAGAACTGGAGATTATAATCAAATATCATATGACCAATAATCACTCCTACGATTGCAAAGGGAATAGCCAACATAATCACAAAAGGATCTAACAACGATTTAAATAATGCTGCCAATATAAAAAATATAATGGCTAGCGAAATGATTAGTACATCAATCATATCGTTAAAGGAGTCATTCGCCTCTTTCTTTTCACCTAAAAATAATAATTGATTTTGTGACTTCTCATCCATTAGCCTTGAAAATTCTAATGCGATCAAATCATTTACTTCTAATGGCGTCGTAGTTTCCAAATTTACTTCTGCTGTAACAATTGCCAATCGCTGCGCATCTCGGCGTAATATCGTTCCTAGGCCTCGCTCTAAACTTATATTAGCCACCTCTCCAAGATACACTGTTCGACCACCACTCAAGGTAATAGGAAGACTGCCGAGACTAGCACTGTTTTTTCGTAATGAATCTGGGTATATCACCCGCACTGGATACCTATCTTCTTTCCAGTTGACGTGAGTGACTTCAAGACCAACAAAACCTGTACGCACAGCATTAGACAATTCTGCCTGCGTTAATCCTAGATTTCTGCCACGCTCATTCAACGTATATTGATACTCTAACTTCCCTGGCTCCAAGTCCTGTCTGACATCTTTTACTCCGGGCACTCTCTTCAGGAAATTAGCAATTTTACTGGAATCGTTGATTAGCCCATCAATATCTTCTCCCACAACACCTACCTCAATATCTGAACCAGAAGGCCCACCCTGAGGGCGTAGAATAGAAAATCTTTGTACGCCAGCCACTGCTTGCAATTCCGAACGTATCGCTTCAATGATTTTTTCAGTGCTACGATCACGCGTTCCTTCTGTCTTGAATTTTAGATTTACTACTGGCGAGATGTATTTTTCAATAATTGTTTTTGGTGCCGTTTTTTCAAGGTCTATAAACACCTGCACATAATGACTGCCCATTTTTAATCGATTAAAGTCAATTAAAATAACACCGACATTCGTTAACATTGTTTTAAGCTCATCCTGCACTAGCACTGCATTAATTTTCTCTTCAATTCGTTGTGCTAATTCAGTGGAGTCTTCAACACTATAAGTATTCGGTGCTTCGATATTTATTAGAAATTGCCCGATCTCTACGTTACCAAATTGATTATAAGGCAAGCGTGTTTGCGCATAGGTCAATATCACTGACAACACTGCAATCGTCATCACTGACACTAAATATCGATTATTTAACGCCCATTTTAATAAAGACAAGTATTTATCTAATGCCTTGCTCCAAAATGGATTCGTTTTTGGCTTGTTCTTCTTGATTCGCAGAAATTCAGCTGAATGAGCAGGCAGTATCACAAAGGCTTCTATTAACGATCCAATTAATGCGGCACTGACTACCACAGGTATGACTTCTATAAACTTCCCCAGCGTTCCACTGACCCCAAACATAGGCAGAAAAGCCGCCACTGTTGTGCAAGTGGATGCCACTACCGGCCAAAAAACCTCCTTGCCTCCGATCAATGCTGCTTGATCACGCGCAACACCATTTTCCATGTGACGATAAACATTTTCAGTCACAATGATAGCGTCATCTACAATCATTCCTAGCGCAATTAAGAACGCAAACAAAGAAATCATATTAATTGTATATCCAAGATAATGAATCAATATGATCGCCACAAGAAAAGAAACTGGAATGCCAAGTGCTGTGATAAATGCTACTCTAAAATTCAAAAATATATATAAAGAAATAAGCACTAACACCAAGCCAACCACGCCTGAAGACATGACTGTTTCCAATCTATTTTTGACATAAATTGATAAGTCACTAAATAAGCCCGCCTTCATTCCCAGTGGAAGATTCTTTTGCAAATTCGCTGTGTATTGCTTGACAGCTTCTGCTACATCAATGGTTGATGCACTTGCGGTTTTGGTCACCGTCAAATTAACAGATGGCTCCCCATTAAAACGACCAATAGTTTTTGCTTCTTCCAGACGAAGAGTGACTTCAGCTATTTCAGATAACGTTAATTGCCCGCCACCAGAATTACTTCGCAATACCAAGTTGCCGACACCTTTCGCATTAGGCGCCACTCCCATTCCGCGAAGTAGAATATCCCCTTCTGCTGATTGCAAAGAACCACCTGGTAAATCTTGCAAGTTCCCCATTAATGCATCTTGAATTTCATTCAGTGATACATTACGCGCCGCCATTTCATGAGGGTCGACAATCACCCATAGCTCCCACTCTTGATCTCCGGCAATTCCTACACTCGCTACGCCAGGTATACCAAGTATTTCTCTCCGGACATTCTCAGCAGTTTCATACAGAACACCCAGTTCTGTAGAACCATACAACGTCACACTAATGACTGGGAAACGTGTTTTTAATCGGCTTATTTCTGGTGTCTCAGCTTGAATTGGAAAATCATCAATTGTATCCACCACCGAACGAACTTCTCGCAGAAATTCATCAACATCTACGTCAGTCTTTAATTTTATTTCTATTTTAGATAATCCTTCCGAACTTTCAGAAGTCACTACATCTACATCAGGAAGCGTTTCTATTTCTTCTTCAATTAATATTGTTATCTGTTTTTCAATTTCTTCGGGAGGCGCACCTTCATACTCCGTAATTATTCTTACTAGATCTAAATCAACAATTGGAAACATTTCTTGCGGCATGCTGCGCCATGACAATACGCCCGCAATCACAATAATGACTAATAGGAGATTAACTATTAATGCATTACGAATCGAAAACTGAACAATACCCATATGTGCAATTCTTTATTCAGTAACGACTTGTTGGCCATCAGACAAGGAACTTACATCTCGCACAATAACTTGTTGCCCTACTTCTATGCCACTTAGCATCACCACTTCATCCCCAATACGGCGCCCCAATTGAACGGGCAATTGTTTAATAACATTTTCTACCACTGTATAAACATAGGCTTTACCATGAAGATTCAACACTGCTGACACTGGTATCAGTGTTGACAATGCTTGAGCTGACAATGGTAGTGATGCAACCGCAAGTAGCCCTGCTTGCGCATTATTATTGGGTACACGCACACGAATCTGGTGAGTATTCGTATTGATATCTGGATCAATCTGTAACGCCACGATTTCACCTTTAACAATAATGCCATTCACGGTGACATCAACCATTTGCTTTAACTTCAGTTCTGCAATGACTTCTCCACGCACATCTAATTGAACATCAAATTCGGTGGCATCTACTAAAGTTAACGCGACTTGGTTTGCGTTGACAAAATCACCTTCATCAATAAAGACTTCATTGACAACACCGGCAAAGGGAGCGATTAAAGTCGTCCGTTCAAGGTTACGTTTAGCTATATCACGTTGAGCTTTTTTCATGCGCACACGCGCATTATTAGTGGCAACAGAATAATTTAAACGCGCTACTTCTGACTGCAAATCAAATACTCGCTGTCTTGCACTATCTAGCTGAGACTGAGCAATAAGGCTTCGACCTACCAAACTCTTTAAACGTTGTTCTTCTTGCTGTTGCAATTCGAGATTATTTTTGGCGTATTTGAGTAAGTCTCTGTCTCGCCCAACACCTTGTTCTTCAATGCTGAGTTCTGCGGCGACCTGCTGTAATTGATCTTGATAATCAGCACCATCTAACTTCATCAACACACTTCCCATGCTCACTTTTTCACCAGGCTCAACCTTTCTAGCAATCACTTTACCCGCTACTTCATAACGGATTTGCGCTGTTTTTATTGGTTGCAGCCGGCCAGTCACTTGCTCATATGGCTGTACTGTTCGTTCAATCACTGTCCCAAGAGTTACTTTTATGGGCGCTAATTGTTCAAGTTTTGCCACGGGCTGCGGCTTCGTTAATATCAATAACCATATAATAATAATGGCTATAAGGACGATGCCTAAAATTAAACCAAACTGTGTCAAAACAGCACCTTTCTGCTGTTTATGCTTTATAATCCTGTCCATTGACGTAGCTATGTTCCTTGAGTGGTGTTTTTCACAATTTGGACGTATCCAACTCGGTTTGACATTTATTTATAGCAATAAGTTTAAGTCAATCTGTATGAGTCATTCTCCAACTACTAATAACTATAAGAAACTACACAGATTACATGCACCTGCGCGCACTTATTCTCACTTGTCTATGCGTTTATTGCAGCAACCTATTGGCAGAAGATTCCCAATGGCGTCAATGCGGCAGACAACCCAGCAAGCATAAAATCACAAGCCCATCTAGTCCTGACCTTGTAACTGATGATAGCCGTCGTGTACACCTATTTCGCATAGATCAAGATGTTCACGCTGATCGCGTACAGTACTCTGAGAAAGGAAAAAAAGCAGTGGCGACCGGCAACGTGTTACTGCGTGACCCAGATCTGGATATTACTTCTGAACGAGTCGACTACTGGACGGAAGATGAAACCGCTAAAGCTGAAAATGTGCGTTATTGGTACCACCCTTCTCACGGAAGTGGTACAGCAGATAAAGCGGAACGCGTTTCACAAGATGTCGTTAAACTAGAAAATGCTACCTACTCTAGTTGCGACTTTGAAGATCGTGATTGGGAACTTAAGGCAGCCAAAGCAACACTAGATAGAGAAAAAAGTGTTGGTACAGCCAGAAATGTGACCGCAAAATTTAAAGGCGTACCATTTTTCTATACCCCTTGGATGAGCTTTCCTTTAAATAATGAACGTAAAACAGGCCTACTTGCCCCTGTGTTTGGTCGCAGTAGTAATTCAGGTATTGATATTGAAACTCCGTTTTATTGGAACATAGCCCCTCACAGAGATGCATTATTTACACCTCGCTATTTATCTAAAAGAGGCGTGCAATTAGGAGGGAAAGGTCGCTATCTGAATGACAATAATTATGGTGAACTAAATTTACAATATTTAGATGATAGAAATTTTGACGATGACCGATATCTAGCTTCATTTAAGCATGAGCACAAAAATCTGTTTGGTGAGAATATTCGTGCTTTTCTACTCTATAACAAAGTTTCTGATGATGACTACTTCGAAGACTTAGGTGACTCCATTGGTGTAACTAGTACGCAGCAATTAGAACGCCGAGGTGATTTATCTTATTCAGGCAGCCATCTTGGCGGTTCTTGGGGTGGTTTAGTCCGCTTGCAACAATTTCAGATCGTAGATAGTGACAGACTTTCCTCTAGCGACCCCTACAAGTTACTGCCCCAAATTCACCTGTCAAATTCATTCACCAATCTCCCCGCAGGATTTGAGTTCAGTAGTGCAAACCACTGGACAGCGTTTGAACATGACGACCGAATTGAAGGCGATCGTTTACATCTATCCACAGAAATATCGCGCCCATGGACAACACCTGGGTTTTTTATCACGCCATCGATGCGCTTCATGCATACATCATACGACCTATCCAGCACTGATAACCACAATAGCCCAACACGCACATTACCAAGCTTTTCTTTAGATAGTGGATTGATATTTGAACGTGACATTGCCAATAGTCATACTCGCCACACCTTAGAGCCACGTTTATATTATCTTTACACGCCAGAGCGCGATCAATCAGACATCCCATTATTTGATACGGGTGAATATGAGTTTAGTTTTGCTCAATTATTTCGCAGCAATAGATTCACCGGTAGCGATAGAATTGCCGACGCAAATCAACTCACCGCTGCACTGACCACTCGCTTTATCAATCAACATACTGGCAATGAATTATTACGTGCAAGCTTAGGACAAATATTTTATTTCAGAGATCGTGATGTCATGTTAAGAAATACCGAAGATGACGATGATTCTTACTCCAATCTTGCTGGAGAACTACAGATTAGTATCAGTGATCGTTGGGAAGCCATTTCGGCAGCCTTATGGGACCCACAGGAAGACGAATTTAATCGAACTAATGTTCGACTTCAGTATCGAAGTGCTAATAACTTTATTTTCAACATTGGACATCGCTTCCGTCGCGAAGATTTTTCTCAGTCGGATATCTCCTTCATATATCCCATTAATGAGCAATGGAGAGCGGTGGGACGCTGGAACTATGACTTCAAAGAAAATCGTGACTTAGATCTATTAGGTGGACTCGAATATGACACTTGCTGTTGGAAAATAAGTTTTGCCGCACGTCGATTTACCAATGATAGTGAAGGTGACTACAACAACAGTATCGAAGTCCAATTAACATTAAAAGGGTTAACCTCACTGGGGTCGCCACTCACCGATCAATTACAACGAAATATCAGAGGCTATGAAGATCGCAACACTTTTAAATACTAAATTATTTTTACCAATACTCATTGGTATTTTTTGTTTATACATGAGCATTAATTCTGCTCAAGCCAGCCTTTTATTAGATCGGATTGTTGCAGTTGTTGAAAATGATGTCATTACTGCTAGCGAATTAAAAGAACGTATTAATGTTGTCAAAGCACAAGCGGGGGACCAGACCAACTTCCCAGATGAAGACGTATTTTCAGAACAGGTTCTTCAACGGATGATTGTTGAGCGTCTACAAGTAGATTGGGGTGAACGGCGTGGAATTACTATCGATGATATATCCCTTGATCAAGCTATGCGAAACCTCGCAGAACGTAATCGATTAACATTAGACCAATTCCGCACCGCACTTCTTCAACAAGGGATTGATTACATTGCTTTTAGAAATCAAGTACGAACAGAAATGGCGATTGGCCAAGTAGTAAGACGCGCGGTTGAATCTAACATCCAAGTTTCACCAAGCGAAATTGATACATTATTAAAAAGCCAGCAAGGCTCACTAAATACCAACGCTGAATATAGAATCGCGCACATTTTAATTCAGCTACCTCAAGACCCAACACCCAGCGATATTGATATCGCCACTCAAAAAATCGAAGACTTACACCAACGCGCTTCAGGTGGAGAGAGTTTCACACAACTCGCCATAGCAAACTCGCAAGCTCAAGATGCATTAGAAGGCGGAGACTTAGGCTGGCGTAATACAAATCAACTCCCAGATGTATTCTCTCGTCAACTAGCCAACATGAAACCTGGCGATATCAGTGATGTATTACGCAGTAGCAGTGGTTTCCATATCTTTAGAATTCTCGATATGCGTGGCAATGATCGCGTGATGGTTAATCAAGTCCTTGCTCGTCATATATTGATCCGCACAAATGCTGTACGTACTGACGAACAAGTCAGGGAAGATTTAGATTCACTTCGCACGCGCATCCTCAATGGTGAAGATTTTGCAGAACTTGCACGCGCTCATTCTGAAGATCCTGGTAGCGGCACTAATGGTGGAGAACTTGGTTGGTCATCACCAAATGTATTTGCTCCAGCTTTTAAAGAAGTTATCGAATCTATCGCTTTAAACGATATTAGCGAACCATTCAAAACACAATTTGGTTGGCATATTTTGCAAGTCATGGATAAACGTGAACATGATAACTCAGATGAAGCACGTCGTACTCAAGCACGCGAATTCATACGACAACGCAAATTAAGCGAAGAGACTGAATTATGGTTACGCCAACTACGTGATGAAAGTTATGTAGAGAATCGGCTAACCGCAGACCCTCAATAATCAGTAAAGTATTCTCCTTGCATGAGTCATTTACCTCTCGCCATCACTGCTGGAGAACCTTCGGGCATTGGATTTGATATCATCTTACAATCCGCCGCTAAGCTATCTGACTGTATAGTTATCGCTGACGGTAACGAACTGTTGAAACGCGCACAGCTTTTGAATCTAGCTATCGAGCTTTGCGAACAGGAACCTAAATCACCTTCACAGCTTAGAATCAAACATGTCCCTGTCACAGAAAATGTTGAATGCGGACAACTAAACGCTAGCAACTCAGCATACGTTTTATCCTGCTTAGATGAAGCACTACGCGGCATAGCAGCCGGTGAATATTCTGCTATGGTAACAGCCCCATTGCATAAGGGTGTCATCAATGAAGCAAACATACCTTTTACAGGACATACAGAATATTTAGCAGAACACACCCATTCTGAAGTCGTGATGTTACTCGTTGCGGACCAGGTTCGCGTTGCTCTTGCAACAACTCACTTACCTCTCAGTCAAGTATCAAAATCCATTACCCCAGAGTTATTGAAAAAGAAAATAACCATTTTAAACCAAGATTTGATTAATAAATTTGGTATTAAAAACCCACGCATTGGCGTATGTGGTCTAAATCCGCATGCAGGCGAACAGGGGCATTTAGGTAGGGAAGAAATAGAAATTATTGAACCAGCACTCCACGACCTAAAAATATCAGGCATCAATGTCACTGGGCCGTTTCCTGCGGATACAATCTTTACGCCAAAACAGCTACAATTGGTTGATGCTGTATTTGCCATGTATCATGACCAAGGCTTACCCACACTGAAACATATTGGTTTTGGAAATGCTGTGAACACTACATTAGGTTTGCCCATCGTACGGACATCCGTAGATCACGGCACTGCACTTGATCTTGCAGGCACCGGAAAGTCGGACGCAGGCAGTCTGCTCGCTGCTGTTGAACTAGCGCGCATACAAGTGAATAGTAAAATTAAATAACACAAATATTACTCGAGTGATTAAAAAAATATCTTTGGTTAAACTACTCTTAGCATGCATGATGATTAGCGCTTCATTTTCTTGCAGCAATGACAAATCACCTAGCCTAGAAGAATTCGAACAGGCAGCCTCAGCGAAAATTAAAACACTAGCCACTAACCTTAAAACAGAACTGAGTACTTCCATGCAAACTGGCGGACCTGTTAGTGCTATTGATACCTGCAGAATCAAAGCACCTGAAATCTCAAACCGATTAAATAGTGCAGATGGTATTAAAATCAAACGTACTAGCTTGCGTTTACGCAACCCCAATAACATAGCTGATAATTGGGAACGGGAAACACTTATGTCATTTGAGCAAGCGCTTTCCTCTGGGAAAGCAATCAAAGAAATGACACATAGCGAAAAAATTACAGATGGAAGTCAAACAACCCTTCGATTCATGCGCGCAATCCCCATCCAGCCAGTATGCCTAAGCTGTCATGGTGACAAACAAGTCATGAGCAAAGAACTTATAAATGCACTGCAACAACATTATCCAAATGATGCTGCCACTGGATTCAATGCTGGTGAAATTCGAGGTGCATTCTCAGTGACACAAACAATTCAGCATTAAGGATTGCACATGAATTCATTACCACAATCTTTTCTCGACGCATGGGATCATCACGAACCACGCATGATATTGACGACCGTCAGCCAATCTGGGGAACCAAATTCGGTATGGGTATTATGTGTGAATAAACTAGATGACAACAGAATATTGATTGCAAATAATTTCTTCAATAAAACCTTAGAGAACATACTCGCCGGCAGTCAAGGCGCCTTATTAATGATAGCTCCAGAAAGAGAAGCCTATCAAATAAAAGGATCTCTCGAATACTATACTGATGGTCCTGTGTATGACGATATGAAAGCCTGGCTAGACCCTAAGTTTGCTGGCGTGGGTGCTGTTATCCTAAACATTAAGTCTATTTATTATGGCGCTGAAAAAGTACTTTAAACTTATGAAAATATTTTTAACTTCTAGCTTGATTTTACTCTATTTTTTATCTTCATCGATTGCCGCAGATGAAAAAAATTCTGTCACAAAATCTATTGCATTGAGCTCTAGTGAGGACTTCACTATACTAGATGAAGATGCATCAACTTTTACCATCAAACCTCTAAAACAAAAATTACGCTCGATAGAAAATTTAAAAGATACCGAAGCAGTAGGTATTTCCTATTTAGGCAAATTAACCTTATCTGAAAGTGCCACCCCCCTCAGCGCATTACGTGAATTATCCGTACAAATATCAAGTGGGCTAGGAATTGATCTAGCATTAATTACAGATTCCACTACATCTCAGTCACTTCTCCCTCATGAGATGTTATTGCTGTATCACCCACAACTAGTCATTACATTAGCTTTAACAAAAGTTGAAGACAGCGATCAATATACGTTAATTGGTACTTATGCCATCCCAGTTGATAACAACCAAAATAACGCAATACAAAGCCAGCAAGATGAATCTTAATTTGCTGTCAATCAATAATGCCAGCTAGTTTTAATAGCCTTTTATTATAAAGATATAACCAAGACTTTCTGGCAATCAATATTCGTATGCACCGTGCTCGCAAAAGATTTGGCCAAAACTTTTTAGTCGACCCAACTATTATACAATCGCTAGTTTCTGCCATTTCACCAAGAAAGACTGATAATATTCTTGAAATAGGACCAGGACTCGGCGCCCTCACTAAACCACTGCTAAGCAAGGTGGATCGGCTAGAAGTTGTCGAACTAGATCGTGATTTGATCGAACAGCTTAAACAATTAAACTCACAAGAAAAAACTGTCATCGTGCATCAAGATGATGCATTGAAATTTGATTTCACTGATCCTGCTAATCCTCGTCGAATTGTCGGCAATCTTCCATACAACATTTCAACACCTTTAATTTTTCACCTGCTAGATCAACTGCCTTCTATAATAGACATGCACTTTATGCTACAAAAAGAAGTCGTCAGTAGAATTTGCGCTCCTAGTGGCAGCAGAAATTTTGGTAGATTATCTGCCATGGTGCAATCAAAATGCGTAGCACAACAATTAATTGATGTCCCAGCAAACAGTTTTTCTCCTGCACCAAAAGTAACCTCTGCTTTTGTTCGCTTGACACCTCATGAACAAAGACTCTTCCCACCAGAACTAGAAAAGACCTTTAAAGTGGTGGTACAAAAATGTTTCTCGCAACCGCGTAAAACACTTTCAAACAATTTAAAAGACACTATAAGTCATGATGAAATGACTATGATTGGCATTGACCCATCGATACGCCCACAGCAACTCACGCTCGATAACTTAGTAGCACTTAGCAAAATCCACAAAAACACACCTTACAACTGAAATAGTTTTGCAACAAACATCAAAGATATTCTTTTTTGACTACGGCATAATACTGGGATGGATGAATTAGCCCCCTATAACATTAAGGTTAGTGTTGATACCACTTACCTAGAGTCACAATCCGACACTAGCGATGATCGCTACGTCTTTGCCTATACAGTCACTATTCAAAATGATGGTGATGTGCCAGCTAAACTACTCACGCGACATTGGGTAATTACAGATTCAAATGGTAAAACTCAAGAAGTTCGTGGCGATGGCGTGGTTGGAGAACAACCTCACCTTAAGCCAGGTGAAGGCTTTCAATACACTAGTGGTACCATGCTCGAAACGCCCGTCGGCACCATGCATGGTAGCTATCAAATGCAGGCTGATGATGGCACTGAATTTGACGCAGAAATAGAGTTATTTACTTTATCAGCACCTCGCGTGCTACATTAGAGTCTCAATGACAATTCAAGTTTTTCTTTTCTATGGCTGTCTATGCAATTGGTGACATTCAAGGTTGTTTCAGCGAATTAGAACAGCTTTTAACTAGTATTAATTTCAGCGCGAACACTGACCAGCTCTGGTTTGTTGGTGATTTGGTAAATCGTGGTCCACAGTCTTTAGAAACTATTCAGTTTGTCCGCACGCTGGGTGATACCGCAAAATGCGTCTTAGGGAATCACGATATTCATTTAATTGCCTGCCATGCAGGCGTACAAACATGTAAACCTAGCAGCTCACTTAATCATATTTTACAACATCATCAAGCTGATGAGATGATTGATTGGCTACGATTCCAACCACTGCTCTATCATGACTCCCATCTCGATTGGCTGATGGTACATGCGGGTCTCATCCCACAGTGGGATTTAACTACTGCTAAATCATGTGCAAAAGAAATTGAATCTCAGTTAAAAAGCGATAACTATATAGACTTTCTTCGTCACGCCTATGGCGACACGCCTAATCAGTGGCATTCAGAGTTATCTGAGGAAGATCGTTGGCGAGTGAGTTTAAATGCATTTACACGTCTGCGATTATGCGACAAACAAGGAAGAATGAATTTTAGTTACAAAGGCCAAATGGGTAAGCAGGACAAACATTTATTCGCTTGGTTTGATGTACCTAGACAATCCGAAGATTTAAATATTATCTTTGGACACTGGTCTGCATTAGGCCTAAAACAATCGCCTAATCTATTGGGGCTGGATACTGGTTGCTTATGGGGAAGTCAGTTAACTGCGGCCCGCATTGATATTAAGCCTGTCTCCTTGCATCAGATTGAATGCACTGCAAAAAAGAAAATTACTGACGCCGAGTAAAATACTTAAAAACCATATTATGTGGATTTTTTTCATTCGCTTGATATGTCTGCTCACGCACCAGGTCCCATTCAGACAGATCAACCTCAGGAAAGAATCGGTCTCCTTCCACTTTTATATCTACATTTGTGATATAGAGTTCTTCAGCCAAATTGATGCATTGCCGATAGATATCAGCGCCACCGATAATAAATAATATTTCTTCATCATTAACTAACTTTAGCCCTGAAGCTACACTCGTCACAACATCACAGCCTTTACAAATCAACTCCGGATCACGTGTCACGATAATATTTTGCCGACCCGGTAGCGGTTTAATTTTAAGAGACTCATATGTCTTTCGCCCCATTAATACGGGTGAACCTAATGTAATTCGCTTGAAATACTGCAAATCTGCAGGACAATACCAAGGGATAGTATTCCCTGCACCAATTACATTATCCTCAGCAACAGCGACAATAATAGCAATCTTGGTCATACTGCTACCGGCGCTGAAATATGCGGGTGTGACTGATAATCTTTTAATTCAAAGTCATCATACTGGAAATCGAAAATCGAGCTCACTTTCCTAGTGATTTCTAATGTCGGCAGGTCATAGGGTTTTCTTTGTAATTGCAATTTGGCCTGCTCAATATGATTTTTATACACATGCACATCACCAAAAGTATGAACAAACTCCCCTACTTCAAGTTCTGTCACATGTGCCACCATCATTACCAACAGCGCATAGGAAGCAATATTAAATGGCACGCCTAAAAACACATCGGCACTACGTTGATACAACTGACACGACAATTTTCCTTCTGCCACGTAAAATTGAAACATCGTATGACAAGGAGGTAATGCCATTTTATCGATTTCGCCAACATTCCACGCACTGATAATATGACGACGCGAAAATGGATTAATTTTTATCTGTTCAATCAATTCACTAAGTTGATCGATTGATTCCCCGCTTGCAGTTGGCCATGCGCGCCATTGCGCACCATAAACCGGGCCTAGCTCTCCATTAT
Organism: Gammaproteobacteria bacterium; assembly: GCA_045106935.1. Taxonomy (GTDB): domain Bacteria; phylum Pseudomonadota; class Gammaproteobacteria; order UBA4575; family UBA4575; genus UBA1858. The sequence continues at coordinate 14,422 of JBGCFN010000016.1, forward strand.
CATCAGCCCATTCATTCCATATACTCACTCCAACATCTTGCAATGATTTAACGTTAGTTTCTCCGCGCAAAAACCAAAGTAACTCATGAATAATTGACTTCGTATGAAGTTTTTTTGTTGTCATCAATGGAAAACCTTCGTTCAAATCAAAACGCATCTGATAACCAAAGGTAGAAATTGTGCCTGTTCCGGTTCTATCTTGTTGTTCAACACCATTTTCCAGTACATGATTCAATAATGTTAAATACTGCTTCATATTTTTTTCTCAAACATATTTTTTTTAGCTAACCATAGCAAGAGTATTCCGGCAGCAATCATTGGCAAACTGAGCAATTGCCCCATCGTCATCCACCCAAACGCAATAAAGCCAAGATGATCATCTGGCTGACGCGTAAATTCAACGATAAATCTAAATGCCCCATATAAAATCAAAAACCAGCCGGACACAGAACCAATTGCACGCTGCTTTGCTGAATAGACCCATAAAACAATAAACATCACAACACCTTCCAACACTGCTTGATATAGTTGTGATGGATGCCGCAGCAAGTTATCAACTTGAGGGAAAATCATTCCCCATGCCACATCTGTGGTTCTCCCCCAAAGTTCTCCATTAATAAAATTACCTACCCTACCAAAACCCAATCCTAACGGGACTAAGGGTGCTATAAAGTCAGCGAGACGGAAAAAGCCCCACTCTCTTTTTTTCTGGTACAACCAAATTGCGGTGAGTACGCCGATCAAACCACCATGAAAGCTCATCCCTCCTTCCCAAATTTTAAATAGATACAAAGGGTTTGCTAGAAAATAATCTATATTATAAAAAATCACTGAGCCTACGCGTCCACCAACAATGACGCCTAGGACTGCATAAAACAAAAAGTCACTGACTTGCTCAGGGCGTATAAAACTTTCGGGCTTACTGGCACGCTTAGTTCCCAGATACCAGAATGCAGCAAAACCACATAGATACATTAAGCCATACCAGCGTACTGCTAGTGGGCCAAGTTGGAAGATGATGGGGTCAAATTGAGGATGTACTAACATAGTGAGGATATTAACACGCTAGTATTAATATGTTTTAGTCGTATACATCTTTGGCGCTAGTTACATTAATTTTCCATCTGGTTATAGTAAAAACATAAAACACATAGAGCATTCGCCATGTCTAAAAATCATCTAGTCAATGAAACCAGCCCATATCTATTACAGCATGCTGATAACCCAGTCGAGTGGTACCCATGGGGGCCTGAGGCACTGAAAAAAGCACAGACAGAAAATAAACCTATCTTGTTATCCATTGGCTATTCTGCTTGCCATTGGTGCCACGTGATGGCACATGAATCATTCGAAGACGAACAAAGCGCAGCACTGATGAATGAATTATTCATCAACATCAAAGTAGATAGAGAAGAACGTCCCGACATAGATAAAATTTACCAAACAGCACAATTCTTACTCACCCAGCGTACTGGAGGTTGGCCATTAACCATGTTCTTGACTCCAGACGATCAAATTCCTTTTTTTGGTGGCACTTATTTCCCAGACCAAGCACGCCACGGTTTACCCGCGTTCAAAGACTTACTAAAACATATTGCTAAATCCTACCAAGATAAGCCGAATGAAATAGCAAAACAAAATCAATCATTACAAGATGTTTTAAAAAATATCTATCAATCCACACATGCACCTGTGTCACTAGACAACAGCATTCTTAAAGCGGCTAAAGATCAGCTAACAGACACATTTGATAATCAGCATGGTGGATTTGGAAAAGCACCAAAATTTCCTCACCCTTCTAATATTGAGTTTCTATTAAGATATTGGAGTATTAGTAAACAACTAGGGAAAGAAGACTCTCAAGCCTTACACCCGGCTACTTATACTTTAGAAAGAATGGCGAGTGGAGGCTTATTCGATCATGTGAGTGGTGGGTTCTACCGTTACTCAGTAGATGATTATTGGATGATACCGCATTTCGAGAAAATGCTTTATGACAATGGCCCTCTACTAAATTTATATAGCCAGGCCTATCAAGCAACTGGTGAAGGTAGATTTAAGACAGCTGCAATAGACACTGCGCAGTGGGTCATGCGCGATATGCAATCTCCTGAGGGGGGCTACTATTCATCAATTGATGCAGATTCAGAAGGAATAGAGGGCCAATTTTATATCTGGGAACAACAACAATTAGAGTCTATTTTAAATAAGCAAGAGTATGCGGTTGTCAGTCACCGCTTTGGAATTGACCGAGGCCCAAATTTTGAAGACAAATTTCACTTGCACGAATTTGCCAGCTTAAATGAATGTGCTGAAGAACTTTCTCTTGATGAGACTGAGTGCAGGAATATATGGGCGCAGGCACAAGCGAAATTATATACGCATAGAATCTCGCGAGTTGCACCTGGTAGAGATGATAAAATACTTACTAGCTGGAATGCGCTTATGATCAAAGCCATGCTGATGGCTAGCCGTACTTTCAAGTGTGAAGATTGCTTTGATTCAGCTCAACAAGCACTACATTTCATACATAATGAAATGTATCTAAACAAGCGTTTATTTGCGACATACAAAGATGGAAAGGCCCACCTTAATGCTTACTTAGATGATTATGCATTTTTACTTGATGCGATATTGGAATATTTACAAACCCACTGGAACAGCGACTATCTGCTACTGGCAATAGAACTTGCAGATGTATTGTTAACTCAATTTGAGGATACCGAGCAAGGTGGCTTTTATTTCACCGCTAATGATCATGAAACACTGATACAAAGACCCAAAGTCACCTCTGACGAAGCCACTCCTTCTGGTAATGGAATAGCCGCTTCCGCTTTGCTTAGATTGGGCTATTTACTCTCGGAACCCAAATATATACAAGCCGCTGAACAGACTCTTCATTACGCAAGCCAGCAAGTCACAAGTACGCCAATGGCACACGCTTCATTGCTGCGCTGCAGTGAAGAAATCAATAATCCGCCAACGACCATAATTATTCGCGGAGATAACGATGAGCTAAAAGACTGGCAACAACTTTGTCAGCAAAATTTCAATCCACAAAGAATGACGTTTGCTATACCAAGCAATTCAGAAAACCTGCCTGAATCATTACAAAATAAATTTTCCGAGAATGGCGGGATAGTGGCATATATATGCCAAGGAACAAGTTGCCAAGCACCAATCAATCAAATAACACAATTAAGTCAAGCGCTAGACAACTCTTCAAACAATACTATTTAACCAATCGCTTTTAATGCTGCATCATAATCAGGCTCATCAGCGATTTCTCCAACAAGCTGTGTATAGATAACATCATTATCAGCATCTAGCACGACGACTGCACGTGCAGTGATTCCGGCAAGCGGTCCATCTTGTATTAAAACACCATAGTCAGTTGCAAAATTTTGATTTCGCATCATTGATAGTGTGACAACATTTTCGACATTCTCGCTAGTACAAAATCTTGACATAGCAAATGGAAGATCAGCCGCAACGGTCAATACCACCATATCATTCCTATCAGCTGCAAAATCACCGAATTTTTTAGTCGATGTCGCGCATACAGGTGTGTCCAGACTTGGAACGATATTAATCAACTTTTTCTTACCAACAAATTCATCTAGATTCACATTGTTAAGATCTTTATCAACCAACTGAAAGTCAGGTGCTTGTGATCCTATCGCCGGCAAATCTCCATTCGTATGAATTTCATTTCCTTGTAGTGTAATAGTTGCCATTTACTCCCCCAAAATTATATTAATAATCTCTTGTATTGATCTGATGCTATTTTACTTTTGTTTATTATACTCATCCCATGTCATTTTGCCTTCAATAACATAGGCTTCAACTGCTTTAATTTTAACAATCCAGCCTTTTTCATAAGGTGATTCATTAATCAATTCTGGATCATCTGCCAACTGATCATTCACTGCTATAATTTCACCATCAACTGGACAAATAATATCCGATGCTGATTTAACTGACTCCACCACTGCACAAGCTTTTCCTGCTTGCGTTTTCACACCGGTATCGGGTAGATCTACAAATACAATGTCGCCGAGTTGTTCTTGAGCAAAATCAGTTATCCCCAAAATGAAATCCTCCTCATTTTGAGTCTCTAGCCATACATGATTTTGGGTATAAATTTTCTCTAAATTCATATCAATCTTATTCGATTTTATCCTCTGAATATCCAGCAATGATATAATAAAAACACACTATAACTGAACTAAAACCATGCGTATCGTTAATTTCCCCAGCTTATTTATTTGTATTGTATGTATATTTGCTCTATCCGCGTGTAACCTAACGAATAGTAATCCTATCGAAATTGAAGGTGCCTGGATTCGTGAAGCGCCGCCCAACGCAACAGCGATGGCGGGCTATATGCGAATAACTAATAACTCTGAAAAAAATATTATTTTACATAGCGCAAGCAGCCCCACTTTCAAGGCAATTGAATTTCATCGCAGTGTCGAAAAAGATGGTGTATACAGAATGGTACCCCAGTTACATTTGCATATTAACGCTAAGGCAGCCATCGAATTAAAACCAGGTGATTACCACCTAATGATGTTTAACCCTAAAAAGGCACTAAAAGAAGGCGATATTATTGACGTAAATTTAGTATTTAGTCATGACCAACATGTCAACACAGCGATTCCGGTAAAGAAAGCACAATATTAATTCACAAGCTTTATTCATTACTGACTTCTCATGCATCAAGACGACCAAGGTATTTTAACGACCGCGATCCAGTTAATTTTTACTCTAGAGCCTGAGCTTGTTGAAATTGTACTTCTGTCCCTAAAGGTAAGCCTCACAGCTGTCGTCATGGCGACCCTTATTTCTATTCCACTTGGTTCACTACTTGGCGCTTATCGTTTTCGAGGGCGCGATATTATTACTGGTATTCTTACCGCCTTAATGGGGCTACCCCCTGTCGTGGTTGGACTAGCATTATATCTGCTACTTTCGCGTACAGGGCCGTTGGGCGACCTGGAATTATTATTCACTTCAAGTGCAATGATACTTGCTCAATGCATTTTAATAACTCCTATCATTAGTTCTTTAACTCAACAAACGATAGAAGACTTATACAACCAACACGAACTACAATTTAAAGCACTAGGTGCGCCCACATCACAAACATTACTCCCACTACTCCGTGATGCGCGCAGCAGTTTATTTACCGCTATTTTGGCAGGCTTTGGTCGCGCCTCAGCTGAGGTTGGTGCTGTGTTAATTGTAGGAGGAAATATAAATCATCTTACTCGAGTCATGACAACCACCATTGCATTAGAAACTAGCAAAGGGAATTTGGAACTAGCAATGGCGTTAGGAATAATTCTGCTGATTATTTCATTTTCCATTACTAGTTTAATGATCGTTATACGCAAAACTCAATCAATCTAGTGACTAAAATGCAATCTGACCATCAATTTCTGCCACTCATTGCTCAGGGTATCAGCTATAAAATTAATGGGGCGAAGTTAATTAGAAATCTAGACTTAGAAATAAGCACGAGAGGATCAACTATAATATTGGGTCATAATGGCTCTGGCAAAAGCTTACTACTAAAATTATTACATGGTGTCATCACTCCATCCTCAGGAAAAATCACTTGGAATAATACTGCTCCGCTAAGCAACCAGTATTGGCGCACTTTTTTACTTCAGTCCCCTACTTTCTTCAAACAAACTGTTCAGTACAATATTGAGTTTGTGTTGCGTATAGCAGACATTCCTGCAGATGAGCGTCAAATACGATACGAGCAGGCTTTAGAAATTTGCGGTCTTACAAAAATTAGCCAGAGAAATACGCATGCGCTCTCAGGGGGAGAGTTGCAAAAACTCTCTTTAGCCAGAGCATGGGTGCTTAAACCTAGTGTGGTTTTATTAGATGAACCCACTGTAGCATTAGACCCGCCTTCTGTTCTTGGATTTGAAAATATTATTAATCAATTCAAAAAAACAAACACCAAAGTCATTATGACAACTCATGATTTAGCACAAGCAAAAAGATTGGCTGATGAAGTTGTATTTATTCATGAAGGCAAAGTGATCGAACAATCACCTGCTGCGAAATTCTTTGATGGACCTGAATCAAATCAAGCGCAAAACTTTATTAGCGGAGAACTAAGTTAATCTCTTGCGCTTGATTTGTAAGCTGATAATTAATTATTCAGTACGTGCAGTCACTTCTAACAAGTGATACCCAAACTGCGTTTTAACTGGCCCTTGAACTTCATTAAGAGGCGCACTGAACACCACCTCATCAAACTCCTTAACCATCATACCAGGCCCAAATTCTCCCAAATCACCACCCGATGTACCTGATGGGCATTTTGAATGTTGTTGAGCAATATCAGCAAAATCAGTACCACCAGTGATTTGCTCTTTTAACTGATTACATTGCTCTTCAGTATCTACCAATATATGTCTTGCCGTTGCTTTTGCCATCATTTATTCCTAGTTTTATTGTTTAATCGTTTTTACTCTTCTGCGGGTGCTTCTTCGGCAACTTCTTCACTTGCCTCTTCGACTGGCGCTGCTTTAGGAGCTGGGATAGTAATTAATCCGGCATCAGCTAATACCTTCGCTTTATCATCACCGTTAATATATTTTTTATCTGCACCAAGTACTGCATAACGGCCAGATTTTTTTTCGAAAATTTTATTCTCGCCGACTGATTTGATTTCTTTCATAAATATTCCTAAGTTTAGTGATAGTTAGATAAATGGATAATTCAATGGCTGCCGATTCTAACTGATTCTAGCTAGCCGTTTCTAGCCACCCAGTTCTTACCGAGAGCTACTCATTTGAAATTTCTTAGTTAATGCGCTGGTATATAGCAGCAACTTCCATATGTTAGACCAATGCTTAATGCTTACAGAGGCACGCCAAGTGCGTGACGCATAAACATCATCTTCAAAGGTAATGCTTTATTTGTCATGTTGACGCCAATGGAACGTACTTGCTTGACTAACTGGCGTTCTTCTCTAAAGAGCGAATCAATCATTTCTAATGAACGTTGCATGAGGATATTTTCACTTTTGCGTGCACGCTCATATTGACGTAAAACGCGCTCACTCCCAAGCGGCCTGTCTGATGCTTGCAATAACTCGCTTAAGTGCGTTAAATCAGCCAAACCTAAATTAAGCCCTAACCCTGCAAGGGGATGCACTGCATGCGCAGCATCACCAAGCAACACCACACGATGATCAATATATTGTGTCGCTTGCGCGCCTAATAATGGAAAAGATTTCCGCTCGGAAGATACGGTTAAGTTACCTAACTTGTTTTCAAAAGCAGTGCTCAGTTGATAATTGAAATCATTGTCGCCCAATGCCATCAATTCATGACATTTTTGTTCTGGAATACTCCAAACAATAGAACAAGTATTATCTTCTAAAGGCAGCAGAGCCAATGGACCATGTTCAGTAAAGCACTGCCAAGCTGTCTGCTGATGATCTAATTCTGTTTTGACAGTACAGACTAGTCCTAGTTGTTGATATGGCGTGTGCACACTGCTCACACCAATACAATCACGTACTTTAGACCGCTGTCCATCTGCGCCAATCACAAGTTGTGCCGTCAACCGGTCACCATTATCCAATTCAACTAACATTGATGAATCTGAAATGGCTGACAACTGATTTAAGGCAGTATTACTAAATTGAGTAATATTAGTGGATTTATGTGCCGAATTATTTAAGGCCGTCAGCAAGACTTGATTTTCAACAATTGATCCTAATGAAGTATGCGTAGTATCACTGGCATTGAAAATAATTTGTGTGTCAGCATCTTGCTCCCATACATACATTGATTGATACGGGTATGCCCGCATCATTCTCACATCATCCCACGCATTGATTTGCGCTAATAATTTGATGCTTGCTAGATTGATCGCACTGACTCGCAACCCATAATCATCACCTTCTTGCCATGGAATATGTTGTGTATTATCAACAATCGCAATGCGATCATATTGTTGACCCAACTTACACGCAGCAGCCACACCAACCGCACCACCGCCGACCACGACGACATCAAAATCTGTCACCGCACTAACCATGATCATCCAGCTTAGAATTATTCATAAAGTGTCTCAGCCCTAAATTACGACGAAGAACACCACGTTGCAATGCAGGCAAGCTGCTAATCATACGAACACCCATGCTGCGCAAAAATTTAGCTGGCCATGCTTGTTGAGCAAACACTCGTGTTAACCCATCTGTTAACTTTATTACATGATCTCGGTCGGGCGTACGTATTTGTTGATATTCATTCAACATCGATTCATATCGTGCAGGATTAAATTCGATACTAGTCAGCATCTGCACCAGTGTATGCACATCACGTAAACCTAAATTGAAGCCTTGTGCTGCAACAGGGTGTACAGTTTGCGCGGCATTTCCTACCAGTACTGCATGTGGACCAACTAGCCCATTACTTTTAGTTAACGAAAGTGGATATGCACTACGTTTACCTACTTCTAAAAACTTTCCTAAGCGGTAACCAAATGCTTTCTGCAAACTTTGTAAAAAATGTTGGTCATCCATTTCCATATAAGCACCCACACTATGCTCTGATTGCGTCCATATTAGTGCGCAACAATTATCTTTAATGGGTAATACAGCTAAAGGTCCATTCTTAGTGAAACGCTCATAAGCCACATTTTGATGTGCTTTTTGCGTTCTCACATTCGTAATAATTGCTGATTGCTGGTAATTTTTATGTTCAGCACTGATCCCAAGTATTTCCCGCACTTTAGACTTGCCACCATCAGAACCAACTAATAGTGATGTAGTCACTATTAGTTGTTCACCCTCATGATTGATCTTAATCGTGTATCCAGATGAATTAACTTCAGCGCTATCAAGCGATGCAGGCGATAAAATTGTGACATTAGCCAACTGCTGCACTTGCTCACTGAGCACTTCAATCAAGTGATGATTTGGCACCATATAACCAATAGGCGAGATATCGTGTTGACTCGCATCGATGCGCGCCGCACCAAAATTTCCTTGCTCGGAAATATCCAGCCTTTCAATGGGGGTTGCTGCAGACGATATTTTATCCCAAACACCAATTTGCATAAACATTTGTTCGGAGCTACGCGTTAAACCTGTTGTGCGCAGATCAAGCACATTAGCATGCAAAGGGGCTGCTTGGTTTTGTTCTAGCAATAACACGGAGGACGAACTTTTTGCTAATGCAACAGCTAACGACATACCAACCAGTCCACCGCCAACAATTACAATATCAAATGATGATGGTAATTGTGTCATTTACTTAATCTATAACTTTGTTTTATTTAGCAGCCATGAATGCTTCTATCGCATCTGCTTCTTTAATCAAGGCTTGGGTTAATACCTCATTGCCGGTTCGTGTCACTCTGACATCATCTTCAATACGAATACCAATATCCCAGTAGCGTTTTGGCACACCGCGAGATTTAGCTGGAATATAAATTCCCGGCTCAACAGTTAACACCATGCCTGGCTCGAACAATCTCCATTGTTCTTCGATTTTATAATCACCAACATCATGCACATCCAAACCTAACCAGTGCCCTGTTCGATGCATATAAAAACGACGGTATTCACCATCTTTAATCAATTGCGCAGGTCGCCCTTTTAGGAGCCCCAATTTAACCATGCCTTTGGTTAAGACTTTCACTGCCGCTTCATGTGGATCATTCCAATGATTCCCAGGTTGCACAGCATCAATCGCCGCTAATTGCGCATCTAACACCAAATTATACAACTCTAATTGCGGTTCACTGAATACGCCATTAACAGGAAATGTTCTGGTGATATCACTGGCATATCCTTGATACTCGGCGCCCGCATCGATTAACAATAGGTCGCCGTCATTAAGCACATCTGTATTATCGGTGTAATGAAGAATACATCCATTATCACCCCCACCCACAATTGATGGGTAAGCCGTATCACAACCCGCTTTATTAAATTCGTACAACAGCTCAGCTTCGACCTGATATTCATACATGCCAGGTTGACAACGTTTCATTGCACGCCGGTGACCTGCAACAGCCGCTTTGGCTGCTTTTTTCATATAATTAATTTCAGCACCCGACTTAAACAACCTTAGCTCATGCAATAAGTGTTCTAGAGCAATAAACTCGTGCGGCGTGTGGGCACCACCACGGCCTTTCTCACGAATTTGATTTACCCAGCCAATCACTCGGTGATCAAAATCTGCATTGACTCCCATCGTGTAAAACACACGCTCTCTTTGCTCTAAAATGCCAGGAAGAATTTCATCAATATCACCGATCGGGAAAGCATCGTCTGCACCATATTGTTCGATGGCGCCTTGCTGCCCTGCACGCCTGCCATTCCAGGTTTCCATTTCCAAATCTCGTTCGCGACAAAACAATATAAACTGAGCTTGAGTACGGCCGGGCACCAATACAGCCACTGCCTCTGGCTCAATAAAACCTGTTAGATACATAAAATCACTGTCTTGGCGATAATCAAACTCTACATCTCGATTACGCACCTTAACTGTAGATGCTGGAACAATCGCAATGGCATCTTTACCAATCATACGCATGAGGTTTTTTCTACGCTTGGCGAATTCCTTATTCACTTATTGCACCTCGGTTGTCATTTTAATTGGCTGTAACTCTTCCGCGACAAGTAGCGCAGACATTCGCACATATTCTAATAATTCGTTATAAGCGACTTCCTCGTCTTCCTCTCCCGTATCAGCCCCATGAAGTTGTGAAATGCGAGTCAGATCCAACAGAATCTCAGAAGTATCTTTGGGTAATTCCGCTTGAGATTGTAGCCCTGCATTGGCTAATCCAAATAAAAAGCCATCGCACCAGGAAGCCAACGCGGACACTCTACTGGTGAGATCAATCTCTTCGCTATCGGGCAGTAATAATTCTAGCTGTAATTCAGGATCTGTCATCTGCACACGTACAACTTCACTTAGTTCGGCTAATAAATCATTTAATTCATTATTCGCCTCCACATGGCTGATATCAGGCGCCAATGTACTTAGGCATGTATCTAATGGATAGGATATGTCTAGTGCGACAACACCGCACAGAAAGCCGTGTAATTCAGACGCACGATCACCAAAATCAAGCGATTGCAGTGAATTATTTAATTGTTGATGAGCTGGTAATTCCATTTTTTCGAGTCTACCATCATTAAATACAAATATTTATATCCTTAGATGGTAAAATAACGCTGTTCTTTCAAGGAATTAGCTATTTTATTCAATTATCATCTTGACCGCTGACATGGTAAAATCTACTCTCTATCTACACCGAAATAATAATAAAAATACGATGAAAATTTCAGAAGAAGAATTCAAGCGACTCGAAATCAGAATTAATGAATTAATCGAGACGTGCGAACAATTAAAAGAAGAAAATCGTTTATTGAAAGCTCAGCAGCTATCTTATAGTAGCGAACGCGCAAAGCTCCTCGATAAGCAAGAAGAAGCACGAACACGTGTTGAGTCTATGATTAGCCGTTTAAAGGCTTTAGAAGCTAGTTAAAAATCCGCCAATGAGTGCAAATCCAATAACTGTTCAAATTTTAGATAAAGAATATCGAATCGCGTGTCCTGCTGGCGAAGAAGAAGCCTTACGCGAGTCTGCTACTTTTTTAAACAATCGCATCATCGAAGTGCGAGAGAGTGGTAAAGTCATTGGTCCTGATAGAATTACAGTGATGGCAGCATTAAACCTAGCTCATGAATTCTTATCTGAGCGTCACGAATACGAGCAAGCTACTTCAAGCATCAATAATAGAGTACGTACTCTACATGAGCGGATAGATAACGCCATTCGTTCCTCTAATCAGTTGGAATTATAATAAAACACATCGTAAACTAGCCGACAGCGCCTCTGCGATATGCGTGAGCTTGTCGTTAATTCCCTTGAGCCTATTTATACCCCCGGGATTGCTTGTTAAAAGGTCGTGTGCATACCTGCGTCAGCGGGGAGCCTTACATCTCTTACGGTGAACCCACTTGAACCTTTTGGTTCAAGGTCAACGGCTACCACGGTACTCATGGAGCGCGCTTTTCTATTCCTGCTCTGGAAACACAATCCCCTCCTGTCAAACAACTCTCTTATGCTAGGATTATTGTTTTTATTCTTTCTAATCTAACCAAGAAGAGATTTATCTTATGCAGTATTGGCTAATGAAATCCGAACCCAGTGAATACGGAATTGACCATCTAAAAAAAGATAAGGTCGAACACTGGGATGGTGTACGCAATTATCAAGCCCGCAACATGATGCGAGACCAAATGAAAAAAGGTGATCTTGCATTTATGTATCATTCTAATTGCGATGACATTGGGATTGTCGGAGTTATGACTGTTCATCGCGAAGGCTATCCTGATCACACCGCTTTTGATAAAAAAGATAAGCATTACGATCCTAAAAGCGATCCCGATAACCCCCGCTGGATAATGGTCGACGTTAAATATAAGCGTAAATTAAAACGTACGATTACTCTGCAAGAGTTAAAAACTCATAAAACTTTGCAAGATATGCAACTTCTACGCAAAGGAAATCGGCTTTCAATCATGCCAGTTGATAAAAAAGATTGGGATTTTATTCTTTCGTTAGAATAAATACGTTTTTTTTCGATTACTTTAATTTTTTTAAAAATATATAAAATATTTGCTTTAAACATAGCAAACTTACTTTTATTTGTTGTTATGTTAAAAAATAAAGTGTTTTTTGATGTTATTTGAATAAAATTTTATGTTTTTAGCTAAAAATGTTTCATAAAACGAAACGTATTTTTGTTTTTTATATAACTAAAATAAAAACTACTGACGAAAAGTTTAAAAAACAATATAAAAAAACTAGTAATTTTTAGTCTATTGTTTATACTCACGTCGTCAAAAAACGTTAACGTTAAAGTTTTGGAGGAATAAAAGATGGCCGTCAAACGCAAAACTGCGAAACGAAAGACTGCTAAACGCAAAGCACCTGCTAAGCGTAAAGCGGTAAGAAAGACTGCTAAACGCAAAACTACTGCTAAGCGTAAAACAGCTAAGCGTAAAACTGCTAAGCGCAAAACAGTTAAGAAAAAGACTGCTAAGCGTAAAACAGCTAAACGCAAAACTGCTAAGCGCAAAACAGTCAAGAAAAAGACTGCTAAGCGTAAAACTGCGAAGCGTAAAACTGCTAAGCGCAAAACAGTCAAGAAAAAGACTGCTAAGCGTAAAACTGCTAAACGCAAAACAGTTAAGAAAAAGACTGCTAAGCGTAAAACAGCTAAGAAAAGACGCTAGATTAAGCTGCTTTTCATTAAAAGGGTCCTTTTTAGGACCCTTTTTTTTGGCTTTATTTTAAGAATAAACGATAAATTGGATTACTCGTTTCATCATAAAATGAGTAACCCAGATTTAATAAAAATTGTTTAAATTCATCGATTTCAGCATCTGGGACTTGTGCACCAATTAGCACTCTTCCAAATGCAGCACCATGGTTGCGATAATGAAACAAGGTAATATTCCATTGCGCACCCATCAAAGATAAAAATTTCAGCAGAGCACCAGGCCTCTCAGGGAATTCGAAACGATATATCAGCTCATCCTTTAATTCAGGAGAACGACCTCCCACCATATGACGAAGATGCAGCTTTGCCATTTCATTATCTGATAAATCACAAACTGGATAACCTTGATTGGATAGCATAGTGATCATTGTCGGTTTTTCTTCGATAGCATTTTGAAATTTAATGCCGACAAAGATATGTGCTTCATCATCACTTGCGTAGCGATAGTTGAATTCACTAATGCTATGTTCACCAATTAGACCACAGAACTTATAGAAGCTGCCTTTCTTTTCAGGAATTGTGACTGCAAACAGCCCCTCTCTACCTTCACCAAGCTCTGTACGCTCAGTAACATGTCTCAGTCGATCAAAATTAATATTAGCGCCACTATTGATGGCGACTAAATTTAAATTTTTACATTGTTCACGCTGACTATATTTTTTAACTCCAGCCACAGCTAACGCACCCGCGGCCTCTGAAACAACACGTGTATCATCAAATATATCTTTTATCGCTGCACAGATTTCGTCAATTGAGACTAAAATTACCTCATCAACATAATCCTTAGCAATTTTGAAGGTGTTCTCTCCGATCTGTTTAACCGCTACACCATCTGCAAAAATGCCAACCTGTGGCAATACCACTCGATCACCCGCTTTCATCGCGGAATATAATGTCGATGCATCTTCCGGCTCTACTCCTATTACTTTTGTCTTTGGAGAGTGTTGCTTGATCCATGCTGCGACACCGGCGATTAACCCTCCTCCTCCGACAGGCACAAACACTGCATCAATATCTTCTTGAAATTGATCCAATAGTTCTTTTCCTATCGTTCCTTGCCCAGCAATTACTTCAACGTCATCATAGGGGTGTATAAACACGCGCTTTGTTTGTTCTGCTAGCTCATAGGCATACTCACAAGCCTCATCATAATTGTCACCAGACAATACAACCTCAGCGCCCATTGATTTCACGGAGTCAACTTTAATCGCAGGTGTGGTGACAGGCATGATAATTTGTGCATTAATCTTCAGTCGTTGAGCGGCAAGCGCAACCCCCTGGGCGTGATTCCCCGCAGACGCAGCAATGATACCAGCAGCTTGTTGGTCATCATCTAGATGACTAATTTTGTTATAAGCGCCTCGCAACTTAAACGAAAAAACACTTTGCTGATCTTCTCGCTTCAGCCAAATATTATTTTCTAAACGCTTGGACAATGATTTTGCAAAATTCAATGCGGAAATTTCTGCCACATCATAGACAGATGCATTAGAAATCATCTCATTGACCTGAGTTAGACTATATTCGGTGATATGATTAGACACCTTTGAATTTTTCACGATTTTATTACGCCTTTACAATGCTGTATTTGTAGTTACTTTATTAACGAGCATACTTTATGGATATTAACGACAAAAAGAAGTTAGCCGCTGAAGCTGCGGTTGATTATATACAAATTGGTGATGTAATCGGAGTTGGAACTGGTTCAACCGCAAATTACTTTATCGATGCCTTGGCTAACCTTAAAGGTAAGATTGATGGCGCGGTGGCTAGCTCCGTTGCCAGTGAAGAGCGCCTGAAATCTCATGGTATTCGTGTATTGGAGCTAAACGCGACAGGGCAACTACCGATTTATGTGGATGGCGCCGATGAAGCGACACAGCAACGGTCATTAATTAAAGGCGGCGGCGGTGCTCACACACGCGAAAAAATAGTCGCTAACGCAAGTAATAAATTTATCTGTATCGCGGATGATACAAAATTAGTTGGCACGCTAGGAAAATTCCCTTTACCTCTTGAAGTGATTCCTATGGCACGTAGCTCTGCATCTCGAGAAATGGTCAAACTAGGGGGTGTCCCGGAGCTTAGAGAAGGATTTACGACGGATAATGGCAATATTATTATTGATGTGCATAACCTTGAAATTTTAGAACCGATTAAAATGGAATTAGATATAAGTGCCATGGCAGGCATCGTCACCGTCGGTATATTTGCCATTCGCCCTGCTGACGTTCTATTGCTGGGTACTGACAACGGATTAAAAACCATTTAAATTTATGTCTAGTTCATTTAGAAATCGACTCTTATCCAATGAAACATTAATTGGCACACTCGTCGCCACACCTAGTCCTGAAATTGTTGAGCTTCTCGCGTCTTTGGACTTCGATTGGTTGTTTATTGATGCTGAACACGGTGCATTCGGCCCTGAACAAATCGTTTCATTGTTGCAGGCTGCTCATGATTGTCCTTGTTTGGTCAGAATTCCTGGTCCTGATGAAGCTTGGATTAAAAAAGTGTTAGATGCAGGCGCTGCCGGCATCATCGTCCCACAAATCAATACGCTGGAAGAGGCTAACGCTGTGGTTAATTACTCTAAGTATCCGCCACAGGGGAAAAGAGGCGTCGGTTTGGGTCGTGCACATGGTTATGGCAAAGAATTTTCTTCTTATTTAGATAATGCCAATGAAGAGACAGTCATTGTCTTACAAGCCGAAACAAAAGATATTCTTAACTGCATTGAAGACATCTCAGCAATAGATGCTGTTGACGCGATCTTAATTGGCCCATACGATCTTTCTGCAAGTTTAGGGCACATGGGTGACATATCTCACTCTGCAGTACAGAGCGCAATTGAGAGCGTTAAACAAGCATGTTCAAATCAGAATACACAATTAGGTATATTTGGCGTCTGCGCCGACAACGTTGCGCCCTATAAAGCGATGGGTTTTACACTTCTTACAGTGGGAGTTGATACATTGTTTGTGCAATCCGCCGCCACTGCTGAATTACAATCACTACGTAACGCTTAAATTAAAGTTACTTTTCGCTTCTTTTAGTTAAGCTTAATGAAAAATAACAAAATTATTTTTGAAATTGGGCGCATAAAATTTACCGCGCTTGCACGCGATACGCCTACTGCTAAGCTTATTTTAGATGCGTTACCTATTCAATCTAGCGCACAAACCTGGGGCGAAGAAGTTTATTTTTCAACTTCTATCAACGCAGAATTAGAAAGTGATGCACGTGATATTGTCAATCTGGGTGAAATTGCCTTTTGGGTAGAGGGAGGTTGTATAGCAATTGGATTTGGTCCGACGCCCATTTCACAAGATGATGAAATAAGATTAGCAGCAGCAACCAATATTTGGGCTGATGCTGAAGGTGATGTGCGTGAACTAATTAATGCGCATTCACAGGATAGAGTTTTTGTTGATTGGGCTTCGTAACTCTATTTTTTAATTTTTGTATATTTTGTTCCCGCCAGTGACACATCAATCATTAAACCTTTATTACCAAATACAAAGGCGACAATAGGGTCAGAAATATTAGTCGAATCAATTGAGCCGCCTGCTCCAGCATCAGCAATAGCAATAGAGCCATCTACGCCTACTTCCCATCCAGAACTATTTCTAAACTTTCTAAGCGCCTCATCATCTAGAAAAACAATTATTATTGACTTTGTTTGTGCTCCGAATTGGAATCCAAACGACGCACCGGTGGTTCGATAGTAGTTAATATTTTTATTATTAATCCGTAATGCACCTTCACCAAATTCGCCACCTATAAAGAATCCAGCTTTCACTATATTAGGGAAAACCAACACGCCTTTTGCATTGGCGAGAAATTCTCTACCTTCTTTGACACGCTCATTAAAAATCTCAATTGCAGCATCTACTCGAATATCAATTTCTTCAGCACTGGCTGCATAGGACGATTGCATTAGTAGCAAGCTAAGCAATAGAAATAGCAAGATGTTTGTTGTCAATTTTTTCATATTTTCGTTACCTTAATTCTCGTACGAACAGCATATAGTCTGTTGGCTGCATTGTAATAACAAAAACAGAAAGTAGGTATCAAAAAAATGGGCTGCAAGAGCAGCCCATTTTCAAATATACCATTCTCAATACGTTTAACGTTTTGAGAACTGCTCTTTCTTACGTGCTTTGCGTAGCCCCACTTTCTTACGCTCAACTTCTCGCGCATCACGAGTAAGAAAGCCACCTTGTCTTAAGGAAGGACGTAATTCTTCATCATACTTTAACAATGCTCTCGCAATACCAAGTTGAATTGCCCCAGCTTGCCCATTCATGCCACCACCTTTAACCATAATATTCAGGTCAAATTTACTGTCTAGCTCGGTTGCCTGAAGTGGTTGACGAATAATTCGACGCGAGGTCTCTCGTCCAAAATATTTCTCATCTGGACGTGAATTAATCATTATTTGACCTTTGCCCGGCGTTAAATAAACGCGTGCTGATGAGCTTTTTCTGCGGCCTGTGCCGTAATATTGTGTTGTTGCCATTATTGTTTTTAACCTAGATTTCTAGTGGTTCAGGCTGTTGAGATTGGTGAATATGTTCAGGACCTGCAAACACCTTTAACTTTTTAAACATTGCACGGCCTAAAGGGTTCTTAGGTAACATGCCCTTTACTGACGTTTCAATGACTCGCTCAGGATGATCATTCATAAGGTCACTAAGATTGGTCTTTTTCATATTACCAATATGGCCTGTATGGTGATAATACATTTTATCCTGCATTTTATTACCTGTAACACGGATCTTCTCAGCATTGATCACGACGATATAATCACCGGTATCTACATGAGGGGTGTACTCAGGCTTATGCTTGCCACGCAATCTACGGGCAATTTCTGTTGATAGTCGACCTAGCGTCTTATCAGTGGCATCAACGATGAACCATTGACGACTCACTTCTGCGGGTTTTGCACTAAACGTTTTCATTTTAAATTCAAGAATATATCGAAGGCGCGCAATAGTACTAGAGACAGCCGGGCCAGACAAGCGTCTAGACCTATCTCTAATACGATATGCAAAAAAAACGCGGTCTTATTGCTAAGACCGCGTTAAACATACTACCAGGGGTAGATGGAGGAGTAAAAACAAATATACGTTAATATTTGAATATGCTCATTTTCTAATATAGGTTACCGTTTGTCAAGATATACAACCGTTTAACGACTAAATTTTTAATCTTTGGACTATTTCCCCATTTTCCAAATGGTTATGGACAATCTCCTTAAGATCGTCGACGGAATCATAGCGGTACCAAACTTCATCTGGATACACGACCGCGACAGGGCCCTCATCACATCGATCTAAGCACCCCGCTGTATTGATTCTGAGTTTACCTTGACCCGTCAAGCCAAGTTCTTTTGTATAACGTTTAACTTCTTTACGTTTCTCTAGTGCACCGTATTGCTGACAACACACACCATCTTCGCGTGCGTTTGTACATATGAACATATGGCGTTTGTAGTAGCTCATTTACAGAATTCCACAGTGATATTAGTTTAAAGAGACTGTTGCATGGTTTGTCGTTATTATAATTGCTAAAACGTACGTACCCACAAGCTCTTAATTATATGCTCTCAGAAGTTAACCTGACTAAAGCCGCTGATCAATGCGTAATGTGTGGCTTGTGCTTACCGCATTGCCCTACTTATCAAGTGAGTCAACATGAAGCTGAGTCACCGCGAGGACGCATCTCTTTAGTTAAGGCGTATGCAGAAGGACAATTAAGCGCGAGCATATCGTTAGAAGCTCATTTACAAAGTTGTACAGGATGTATGAAGTGTCAGCAAATATGTCCGGCGAATGTGCCCTATCAGACTATTATTGATGAGGGACGTCATCTCTACCGAGAGAAACTCACAACTAAATCACGATTAATACAAAAATTATCCCTGTCTGTATTAACGCATCAGTGGGGGCATCAATTATTAAAGATAAGTCACTTAGTCGCGAATCGGCTACCCATAAAAAACCGTTTTGTTGACTTATTAAGATTTATTAACAAGCCTAAATCATTTGCACTGACAGAAGATGCTAAACAATCAATTACTATTTTACCGGGTTGCACAGGTGCTTTGTTCGACCAACAAACCTTGACGAGCATTGTAAAGTTATTCTCGAAGCTGAACATAAATGTCGTCATCCCTGACAAGGTGATGTGCTGCGGAGCACTTGCACAACACAGCGGCTACCCTCAACAAGCGGGGAAACAAGTGACTGCAATTCATCACTTCTTAAACAAGCAAGGGACCCATGAATTTTTATCCTTTGCTAGCGGATGCGGTCGCCACCTTGATGAACATGTCGCGAATAGTCAGTTTAAACATGAAGATATTATTACCTGGTTAACTGGATCCACCCATACTAATACTCTTCAGTTTCAATCATTGACACAAAGAGTACTGGTACATAAACCTTGCACCTTAAACAATGATAAGCACAATAATGTGCTCGAATTATTAAGGCGGATACCTAGTATCGAATTATTTGAATTTGACGACGAACTCATTTGCTGTGGCGCTGGGGGAATGCAACTGATATCCCCTCAAGATAGCAATCACAAATTGATGAGCACTAAAATTGACACTATTCGTCGTGTACAACCCGACATAATAGTGTCTACAAATATCGGCTGTTCATTAAGTATGCAGCTAGGATTACAAGATGCTGACTTGGACATTAATGTAGTGCATCCGGTAACATTACTTGCACAACAACTTAAAGCTTAATTCCATGAGCAAACAATATATTTCAGATAAGTTCATTGAAGAATTTGATCGCGGCTTGCGAACATTAACCAAAGCTTCAAGGCATTCACAACGCAACAACCCTTCAGAAATGCTTGAAGAGCAAGATCTTTCTGAGAAAGAGTCCCAGCTTAGCGGAAGACTCATGCGCGTGAATCATGCTGGTGAAATTGCAGCACAGGGCCTTTATCATGGCCAATCGTTAACAGCAAAAGAACCTGCCACACTTGAACAAATGAAAATTTCTGCTAAAGAAGAAGAGGATCATCTTGCCTGGTGTGAACAACGCTTAGCAGAATTGCAAACACCACGAAGCTTAATTGGCCCATTATGGTATTTAGGCTCCTACACCATTGGTGCGACTGCAGGTTTATTTGGCGACCGTTGGAGCTTGGGGTTTGTTGCAGAAACCGAAGACCAAGTAGAACGACATTTAGACAATCATTTAAACAAATTACCTGCACACGATCAAAAGAGCCGAGCAATCATTCAAAAAATGAAACAAGACGAGCATCATCATGGTCAAGCGGCTAGAGAGCTAGGTGGCAAACCATTACCTAATCCGGTAAAAAAATCTATGCAACTGATATCAAAAATTATGACTACGGGCGCTTATTGGGTTTAATCGAATTGAATTAACAAGAATAGATTTAGGATAAATTCATCCCATAAAAGATTTCAGTCATCTCGTTTCTCAACTGAGATTCAATTTTTTCACGCTCTTCTTCGCTATATAGCTGTACATCCTTGGTAAAAAGATAATCACTTAAATCAAACTGCTTCAACATCATTTTCGTGTGGAAAATATTTTCTGGATATACATTCACGTCAATTCTTTGATATTGCTCGCGTGTTTTTTCTGACATGTATTCTTGAATTGAATTAATAGAATGATCTTTATAAAATTTTTGACCATTAATATCTCGAGTAAATCCTCGAATTCGATAATCCATAATGACAATATCTTCCTCGAAACTATCGATTAAATAGTTGAGCGCTTTAAGTGGAGAAATTTTGCCGCAGGTCGAGATATCTAAATCAGCACGGAAAGTACAAATGCCACCATCGGGGTGCGACTCTGGGTATGTATGTGCAGTGATATGGCTTTTATCTAAATGCGCAACCACACTGGGTGACTCAATCGCAGCACATTCAGTTTCTGGCTCGTGTGTATGGGCATTTTCCTCTGAAATTAACATGGTCACACTTGCGCCACTGGGATCATAGTCTTGTGTTGCTACATTCAAGATGGTCGCCCCAATAATGTTAGCAACTTCTGTTAAAACGTGAGTCAATCTATCTGAATTATAAGTCTCATCGATATAAGCGATGTATTCATCTCTTTGTTTTTTAGTATTCGCATAGCAAATATCATAGAAATTAAAGCTTAATGTCTTGGTTAAATTATTAAATCCATACAAGCTGATCTTCGAATCATTTTCTGTCATTTTTTAGCTTTTTCTCCCACTATTTTGGGTTCGTACTGTCCTGTATCTCATAATCATAGCTAAGCGCTACACTGTGCTCGAGCATCTTAGCAACGGAACAGTACTTCTCAGACGTCAACTCAACGGCACGTTTAACATGCTTATCTTGAAGCGCTGCGCCTTTAACAATATAGTGGAGGTGAATTTTAGTGAAAACAGCCGGAATTTCATCTGCCCGCTGAGCACTAATTTCAATAATACAATCATCTACATCTACTCGAGATTTATGCAATATGCTGACAATATCGAATGACGAGCATCCACCTAAACCGAGCAAAATCATCTCCATCGGCCGGGCACCTAAGTTACGCCCACCATGCTCAGGAGAACCGTCCATGACCACGGAATGGCCGCTTGAGGTCTCACCCACGAAGCTCATATGGTCCAACCACTTTATTCGTACATTCATTTGCTACCTTTCATTCTTACTCAAATCGACAGAGGGAACTTCCTACCCTAGACTTCATCAAAATAAACAAGAAGTCAGAGGTTCTTTGTGTCCAACTTACAAATTAAAATGCCTACAGTAGACCCTACAGTTGCACGCTTGTTGGAAAATTGCCATACCAAGCGATACGCTAATAGCAGCCGCATTATCCATGCAGGTGACCCATCTACAACGCTTTATTATATAACTGGCGGTTCTGTCAGTGTAATGATTGAAGATGAAACCGGCCATGAAATGGTGTTGGCTTATTTAAATCAAGGTGATTTTTTCGGTGAAATGGGCTTATTTGAAGAAAATGAGCGTAGTGCACTGGTCATCGCCCGTGGCGAATGTGAAGTCGCAGAAATTAGTTACTCTAAATTCCGCGAATTAGCACACCAAGACCCAGATATCATGATGCTACTTGCTGGTCAGATGACACGCCGATTACGTGCGACTAGTCGTAAAGTGATCAACCTTGCATTTCTGGATGTCGCCGGTCGCGTAGCAAGAACATTATTAGACTTAGCGCATCAGCCAGATGCAATGACTCATCCTGACGGCATGCAAATTCGCATTACGCGTCAAGAGATAGCAAAAATTGTTGGCTGCTCACGTGAAATGGCCGGTCGTGTATTAAAAGAACTTGAAGAACAAGGTTTAATTACTGCACACGGCAAGACAATCGTTGTATTCGGTACTCGCTAGTCAATAGCTTGAGTTAGGGCTTACTTATTAGTAAGCCCTATCAGCAAAGAACAACTCCTTAAGTTTCGCTCCCGGGTCCGGAGCACGCATAAACGCTTCTCCCACCAAAAACGAATTCACACCATTATCCTGCATCATTTTAATATCATCCTCAGTATGGATGCCGCTTTCAGTCACTATCAAACAATCATCAGGTATCATTTCTTTTAGACGAATTGTTGTTTGTAGATCAACATCAAACGTGTGTAGATTTCTATTATTAATTCCCAACATAGTGGGATTAAGTGCTAACGCTCTTTTAAGCTCATCTTCATTGTGCACTTCAATAAGCACATCCATATTTTGAGCTTTGGACAATTCATACAACGACATTAATTTCTCATCATCCAGTGCAGCAACAATCAGTAATATACAATCAGCACCTAACACACGAGACTCATAAATCTGAAATGGGTCAATAATAAAGTCTTTTCGTAATGCAGGCAGCGAACACGCCTTGCGTGCTAATTCTAATATTGGGCCACCACCTTTAAAAAATTCATTATCAGTCAATACCGACATACATGTGGCACCACCAAACTGATAACTACGTGCAATTGACATAGGATCGAAATCTTCCCTAATAATACCCTGGCTTGGTGAAGCGCGTTTAATCTCAGCAATCACACCGGCTTTATTGGCGCTTGCCGCACCACGCAACATCATTTCAAATGGACGCTTTCCATCACCTTCTTTTGACCACTCTTTCATTTGATCGAATGTCACTCGAGTTTGCTTTTCAGCAATTTCTTTTTCTTTATGCGCTAATATTTTGGCAAGTATCTCTGGTTTTTCTTCAGCCATGATTAAGTTTCTTTTTAATTGTTAACTGCGATTAGTAAAATCTACAAGTTGTTTTAACGTTTGTTGCGCTGCTTTTGATGTTAACCGATCACTCGCTAACTGCACCCCTTCTTTAAGTGAGCTCGCTTTCCCTGCAACATAAATGGCCGCACCGGCATTTAAACATACGATATCAGCGGCTGGGCTAGCATCACCATCCAAGACAGATGCAATCATTAATGCACTGTCAGCCACGTTATCAACTTTAATTTCATCCAAAGTGGCTCGTTCCAATTCAAATTCTTCTGGAGTCACTTGATAAGAAGTTATCTCTTGGTTCTTCAACTCACAAATATTGGTTTCACTGCTGATACTTATTTCATCGAGGCCATCCTGCGCATGGACAACTAACGCATGCTCTGTCCCTAGCGATTGCAACACCTTGGCCAGTGGTTCTAGCCACTGATCATCAAACACGCCTAACACTTGTCTTTGAGCATTGGCAGGATTTGTTAATGGACCAAGCAAATTAAATAGCGTCCTCACACCTAATTCTTTTCGCGGACCAATTGCATGTTTCATACAACTATGATGCATCGGAGCAAACATGAACCCAATACCAACTTCCTCAACACAAGCGGCAATTTGTTCTGGTGTGACATCTAATTTCACACCTAAGGCTTCCAACACATCAGCGCTGCCTGATTGACTTGAAACCGAACGATTCCCATGCTTTGCTATTTTAACGCCTGCACTGGCAGCAACAATTGATGATGCAGTGGAAATGTTAAATGTTTTTTGTCCATCACCCCCCGTTCCACAAGTATCTACCAGCGGCTGAGCATTGATATGTACTTTGCTGGAAAGGCTTCTCATCACTCCTGCGGCAGCAGCCAATTCCTCTACACATTCGCCTTTCATTCGTAATGCCACTATAAACCCTGCAATCTGAGCTGGGGTCGCCCCTCCTTGCATAATAATATTCATTACAGATTCCATCTGCTCAGAATTTAAATCACGTCTCTCTAGGACTTGTTCAAGCGCTTGCTGAATAGACATACTCATTAGTTTTGTTTTATAAAATTGTGTAAAAGATGATGTCCGAACCCAGTTAAAATTGACTCTGGATGAAACTGCACACCCTCGACAGCGAGTTCTTTATGTCGCACACCCATAATCTCATCAATTTCGCCATTATCCTTTTGTGTCCACGCAGTTATCTCTAAGCAGCCGGGCAAAGACTGTCGCTCAATCACCAGTGAGTGATAGCGCGTGGCAGTAAACGGCAAGTCACAGCCATTAAATACGTGCTTATCTTCATGGTAAACAGGAGATGTTTTGCCATGCATAATATCATTGGCTCTCACAATTTTACCCCCAAATGCTTGGCCTATCGATTGATGGCCCAAACACACTCCTAGTATTGGAAATTTACCTGCAAGTTTCTTTACGACGTCCAGAGACACACCCGCTTCATTAGGCGTACATGGGCCTGGCGACAGCACAATGTAGTCTGGTTTTAACTCTGATATTTCTCGAATACCGATATGATCATTGCGTACCACTTTTACTTGTTGGTCTAATTCACCAAAATATTGGACTAAGTTATAAGTAAAAGAATCATAATTATCGATCATTAAAATCATTATTCTGACCCCGCTTTTTCTGCCATTGCCGCTGCACGCAATACTGCTTTTGCCTTATTCAATGTTTCTATCCACTCATTATCTGGTTGCGAGTCATATACAATGCCCGCACCTGCCTGAACTGAAATTATATTATCTTTAATCACGGCAGTACGTATCGCAATGGCCGTATCCATATCGCCATTCCACGAAATATATCCAATGGCCCCCGAATACACACCTCGCTTCACCGGCTCGAGCTCATCAATAATTTCCATCGCACGAATTTTTGGCGCACCCGATACCGTGCCAGCAGGAAACGTTGCGCGTAACACATCAATACAAGATTGATCAGGGGCTAATGTTCCTCTTACATTAGAAACAATATGCATTACGTGTGAGTAACGTTCGACAATCATTTTATCTGTCAGCTCTACTGAACCCACTTCAGCAATTCTGCCAATATCGTTACGACCAAGATCTATTAGCATTAGATGTTCTGCTAATTCTTTAGGGTCAGCTAGTAACTCTTCTTCTAATTCTTGATCTTGCTTGGCATCTTGGCCTCGTGGGCGTGTGCCGGCGATAGGACGTACAGTGACTTCTTTACCTTCCTGGCGCACAAGAATTTCAGGTGAGGAACCCACTATCTCAAAATCCCCCATGTTTAAGTAGTACATATAAGGCGAAGGATTCAATCGACGTAAATGGCGGTATACATCAATAGCACTCCCATTAAATTCCGCATTCAATCGCTGCGATAACACCACCTGCATCACATCACCCGCAACAATATACTGCTTGGCATTGACAACCGCTTCTTTAAAGCCTTGCTCACTGAAGCCAGACACGAAATCTAATTCTTTCACGTCATCTTCGTGGACTAGCAATGTTGATGAAGACACATTGTTTTGTAAAGTGATTGCAAGCTCATCAATGCGTGCTTTCGCATTGGTATATCCCGCCTCTTGCGTAGGTGCTAACACGACTATATAGACAGAGCCTTTCAAATTATCAAATACCAGAATTTCGGTTGCCAACATCAACATGATATCCGCAGTTCCAAACTCATCAGGATTCAAGCACTGGCCTAACTTAGGCTCTACATAGCGAATGGTGTCATATCCGAAATAGCCCACTAAGCCACCAATAAAACGAGGCAAGCCTTCAAGCTCTGCCACTTTAAAGCGATCGCGATAGTCATTAATCCATTGCAAAGGATCCGAATCTTGTGCTTTTTCTACACATTGGCCACGTTGAAATACCTCGATTTGTTCACCGCGTACTTGCAAGCTCTCATCGCATTGCAAACCAATAATAGAGTATCGACCCCAGCGTTCTCCACCCTGCACAGATTCAAATAAGAAACTGTTTGGTGAATTAGCAAGTTTTAAATAGGCGCTCAAGGGAGTATCTAGATCCGCCGCAACTTCTCTAAATACAGGAATATGGGTATAGCCTTGTTTGGCTAAATCAGAAAATTGTTGTTTGTTCATGTAAGTTTAATTTCATAGTTAATCGTGTAGGCAAGGGATTCACTTGGCAGACCAACGCCAATTGATATCAAATCGCCAACACTGACTACAAAATATAAACATTCATCAAACTCTTTTTGGGATAACCCAAGTTAGAATAATTCAGGAATCTCTTTCAAACTATTCACGCAGATAGGCTGATACTTTTCCACGGAAACGCCGCGATTATAGCCATAGGAGACATAAATTGCACCTGTCCCAGCATGCCTAGCGCTCGCAATATCAGTTTCTGAGTCACCAATCATATATCCAGTGTGTGGTTCACCGCCTAACTGCCGAATAGCCTCTAGCAACATTTCTGGTTCTGGCTTTTGTGTGGGCAAATCATCGCCACAGACGACAGCTTTGAAGTAGCTATCCATACCGAGCTTCTCCAATAAAGGAGGGGTAAATTTTCTCGGTTTATTAGTCACACAAGCCAGAGGAATATCTAGATTAGCAAAGTGCTCTAGCATTTCCATACAGCCTGGATAAACCAAGGTTTTCACAGCAATATTTTTCTCATATGCAATAAAGAACAGGGCTTTCGCTTTTTCTAGCAACACGTTATCAGGTTTTTCTTTCAAGACATGTATCAAAGCGCGTTCAATCAATTTTGCTGCACCATTTCCAATCCATGTTCGTGCTACGTCTTCATCAACTGTTCTAAGCTGGAGGTTGACTAACATCTCATTAACACTAAAGGTGATATCAGGAACACTATCAACTAAGGTTCCATCCAGATCGAAGCAAAGCCATTGCGGCCGCGCGCGCGTCATAATTTAAGCAACCAGTCTTATACTTGAAATTTACTCAGCCTTAGCTAGCTCTGCTCTCATGGCTGAAATGGTTTTTTGGTAATCATCCGAGTTGAAAATTGCAGAACCAGCTACGAATGTATCTGCCCCTGCCGCTTTAATTTTAGCGATGTTATCAATTTTGACACCACCATCGATTTCCAAACGAATGGGCAAACCAGACTGATCAATGATTTCACGTGCTGCTCTGAGCTTATCTAGACTAGACTCTATAAAAGCTTGCCCACCGAATCCCGGGTTAACTGACATGAGTAACACCATATCAATTTTATCAAGCACATAGTCTAAATAGTGCAAGGGTGTCGCTGGATTGAACACTAATCCACTCATGCATCCGGCGTCTCTAATTAATTGCAAACTACGGTCAATATGTTCACTTGCTTCAGGGTGAAACGTAATAATACTTGCACCTGCTTTAGCAAAGTCTGTGATCAATTGATCCACTGGCGACACCATTAAATGCACATCAATAGGCGCCGTGACACCATGTTTTCTCAATGCTTCACAGACTAATGGCCCAATCGTTAAATTGGGGACATAGTGATTATCCATGACATCAAAATGTACTGTGTCAGCGCCAGCAGCAAGGACATTATCTACTTCCTCGCCTAAACGTGCGAAGTCTGCAGAGAGAATCGAAGGGGCTATCCAGTTTTCCATGTCTACCTACCAAAAAAGAGCTACTTTAACTTAGCCGCTTCAGATTTGCATTCGATTCGCAAAAATATTCTATGAAACTGATTTGCAATCTGACTTATAATTTCTGCTATTAACTATAAACATAAAAACCAAACATCATGAATTTAGAACCTTATTATTTCTCAATTGCCATTAGCTTACATGTGCTTGCAGCAGTCGTTTGGGTGGGCGGGATGTTTTTTGCTTATATGGCACTCAGGCCTGTGGCAGCAAAAATTTTAGAACCTGCTGTTAGACTGGCTTTATGGTCTCGAACATTGACTCGATTTTTTTTCTGGGTGTGGCTAGCCGTTATTCTCATACCAGTAACTGGCTACTGGATGATTTTCTCAGCATTTAATGGCTTTGCTGGTGTCGCTTGGTATGTTCACGTCATGCAAGCATTGGGGATTATAATGATTTTGATTTTCTTGCATGTTTTCTTTGCGCCTTTTATGCGCTTACGTCGTGCAGTGAGTGAAGAAAACTATCAAGAAGGTGGTAAAAATCTCGCTCTAATACGAAAATTAGTTGGGCTGAATTTACTCATCGGTTTACTCACGGTAATCACCGCTATTGGTCTTGAGCATGTCCCTCTTTAAATAAATGCCTATGTATCTGACACAAAAAAGGCCGTCTTAGTTAAAGACGGCCTTTTTTAAAGACTAAACTGAGCTTATTGGCAAGCCAAGCTTGCATAATATGCAGCAAGATTAGCCATATCTTCTTCACTTAGACCAGCTACCATTGGTGCCATCTGAGCATTTTTGCGAGTACCATCTTTAAATGCTTTTAATTGTGCAAGCAAATACTGCTCTTTCTGGCCAGCAAGATTTGGCCAAATGGGTGTTGGACTGATGCCCGTACTACCATGACACGCAGCACACGCAGTTGATTTAGCCTTACCTGCTTCAATATCAGCTGCATTTGCTGTCGCAGCAAATAACGCAGCACTAGCGACTAAACCTAATAAAATTGACTTCATCATAAAAAACTCCTGTAATTAAAACTGATTCCTGCTGAAAAGCAGGTGCATTGTACAATTATCGACACAATAGACAAATAATATAGCCCGCTTGTATGACATACGTCATATTGCACGCTGAATTTAGCCAGATTAGTTTGCCCACCGAGTTCTCGACCAAGCTCTGATACAATACTGCTCATACAAATCAGATCAGTCTAGTTATGACCATTTTTCAATCTTTAGGTTTCCTACGAATTTCATTATTAGCAATAGGCTTAATCAACGTCTTTGTCAGCCCCGAGCCAGGTACATCGATCAGCCATCATGGACTAGAAGTGATACCCACTTTAGTCGCACCCGCTGCCGCACCCATTATTATTATGGTGATACTGTTTGACGCATTGATGTCTAAAATTCGCGCAAGTGATTCTACCGGCGAAGAAAGCAAAAAATTTAAAACGATTATGTGGGTTGAACTTGCCGTGGTCATTTTTATGATGATGGCGTGGTTACCTTACTACCTCGCAATTGGTAAATAGTCTAAATGCTCGGCTGGTTTTGGTCAGGGTGCATTGTTCTTTCATTTGTTGCTTGCCTAATACAATTAATTTTTTTCAATAATGTAGGCGTATTCTCGCAAACAATCGATGCAGTTTTTAATACTGCAAAGTTAAGTGTAGAAATAGCCATTAGTTTAATTGGCTTAATGGCAGTCTGGTTAGGCTTCTTTAAAATTGCCGAGCAGGCAGGTTTAGCTAACTTTATTGCCAAACTGCTCGCGCCTTTGTTTCGCAAATTAATGCCAGAGGTCCCCTCCAATCATCCAAGCATTGCTTCAATCACGATGAATATGGGGGCTAATGCACTGGGTTTAGACAATGCTGCTACACCACTTGGCATTAAAGCGATGAATGATTTACACAGCCTAAACAATCAAAAGGACACTTTATCGAACGCACAAATTCTCTTTCTAGTGCTTAACACTTCATCGATCACCGTGTTACCGATTACCGTATTTTTATTCCGCGCCCAACAAGGTGCGTCACATCCGACTGAAGTTTTCATCCCTATACTAATATCAACTTTTGCATCTACCATCGTTGGACTACTCAGCGTGGCATACGTACAAAAACTTCCCTTACTCAATAAAACCGTTCTTAGCTATTTATTAGCATTCAGTGCCATTCCGATTATTCTCGCTATGTATTTCCTGTCGCTACCCAAAGATTCAATGAGTGAGCAAGCACAATTTTTTGCTAACTTTGTTTTATTCGCCACTATTAGCTTGTTTTTAATTGCAGGATGGCTAAAGAAAGTCGCTGTGTATGATGCATTCATCGAAGGCGCTAAACAGGGTTTTGATACAGCAATTAAGTTAATCCCTTATTTAATTGCCATGTTACTAGCTATCGCTTTATTACGTGCAAGTGGGATTTTGACTGGTTTTTTAGCATTAATAAGTACAGGTTTACATGCATTGCATATCGACACTGCATTCATAGAGGCACTGCCAACAGCCATAATGAAACCATTCAGTGGTAGTGGCGCACGCGCGGCGATGCTAGACGTCATGCAAACACAAGGGGCAGATTCGTTCCCAGCAAAAGTCGCTGCCGTTATGCAAGGCAGTACTGAAACAACATTTTATGTATTAGCCGTTTACTGTGGCGCGGTGGGTATCACCAAAATTCGATACGCTATGACATGCAGTTTACTTGCAGACGTCGCTGGAATAACGACAGCAATATTTATCAGCTATGCATTCTTTGCTAACTAGATAATTTACTCGGCAATTAACTTAGCGATTAGATTTTCTACTTGATGCGCTCGCTTATCGCCCTCATGAGTTTCACCAATATAAACGCCTTTAACGACACCATGCTTATCTGCCACATAGAAAGTTGGCCAATAACGATTTCTTAACGCTTTCCAATATGCGAAATCGTTATCCATCATCACTGGGTGTGTGACTTTAAATTCTTCACATTTCTCAATGACTTTTTCGCGCTCGGTTTCATGATCAAATTCAGGGGTATGGATACCAACAATAATAAAGTCATCATGACCAAATTTTTTCTCTAAGGAGTTCAGCCAAGGAATTGATCGATAGCAATTCCAACAACCATAGGTCCAAATATCTAGCAGCACTACCTTTCCCTTTAAATCCTCAGTTTTTAAGGGGGAGGAGTTAATCCAGCGTTGTGCATCTTGTTGGGTGAATTTTGGCAATTCAAATGAAACCGATTTAGCTTGTGCATTAAAAATATAAAACACACCAAAAAATATCAATAGCGTTAGACCCAGCCATCTTTTTTTATTCACAAACATACTAGTTGCCTCCCAATAGTTTTTCCATTCAGTAAATTGCTAAATGCCTCAGGCAATTGCTCTAATGCAATCTCATCACTACATACCTGGTCAAAGTTTCCCGGAAGAAGTTCACCCCCTAATCGATTCCAAACTTGCTTGCGCAATGCTTGTGGGCAGGCTGCCGAAGTCACACCTAGGAGAGAAACACCTCTAAGAATAAATGGCATAGTCGAAGTATTCATAGCAACGCCACCCGCCATACCGATACTGACAATATTCCCCCAAGGTTTGAGACTTTTTGTTAGCCAAGCCAGCGTCTCTCCACCAAGGTTATCAATAGCGCCAGCCCAGCGCCCCTTATGCATACTCGCACTATCAATCTTAACTTCACTATTATCTATAATCTTGTTTGCGCCTAGTGAATATAAATAATCATGCTGATCTGCTTTACGCGTCATGGCGACCACCTCAAACCCAAGCTGGCTTAGCAATTGCACCGCAAAACTGCCCACACCACCTGTTGCACCAGTCACCAGGACAGGACCTTGCTCTGGAGCCTGATGATTATCTTGCATTCGTTGAATCGCTAGCGCTGCTGTGAAGCCCGCTGTGCCTATAATCATAGATGTTTTTGAGTTCAAACCCGTAGGCATTGGCACAACCCAATCTGCAGGTACACGTGCATACTGGCTATAACCACCATCATGCACTTCACTTAAGCCACTACCGTTAACTAAAACAGATTGACCAGTTTTAAACTGATCACTTTCAGATGAAACAACAACCCCGGCTAAATCAATGCCGCCATTGAGAGGAGACTTGCGTAAAATCTTACCTTGACCGCTACCTGCCAATGCATCCTTATAATTCACACCGGAATACTCGACACGAATAACAACATCACCAGGAGACAAATCATCTAATGTTAAGGATTCAACTCCTGCTCGTTCAAAATTATTTTCTGCATAAATGCGAAAAGCTTTAAACGACTCTTTCATGATAACTATTCTTCCATCATTTTTTTATAGACACGTTGAGCATGTTTGTTTGCATCAATCACATTATCAGCCAAGACATTAAAGTGTCCCATTTTGCGGCCAGGCTTCGCTCCCCGCTTTCCATACAAATGCACTTTTACATTCACGTCATCAAATAATGTCTTGGAAGGAAATATCTCATGCTTCCAAGCATCACCCAAAATATTTACCATTGCCACGGCACAATGATTTTGTGTGTCTGCTGGCGTCCAGCCACAAATCATTCTGACTTGTTGTTCAAATTGAGAAATATGACAAGCGTCCATTGAGTAATGCCCACTATTGTGGACACGCGGTGCAATCTCATTCACTAACAATTGATCATCCTGATCAACAAAAAACTCCACTGTCATAATGCCAACATAATCAAGCTGCTCAGCTATGCGTTGCGAAATCTCACAAGCATATGTTTGTATTTCTGAAGAAATATTCGCTGGGACACTACTGATATGCAAAATACCATTTTTATGTTCATTTCTCGCAATTGGGAAAAAACAAACTTCACCTTGCTGATTACGACCAATAACTACAGAAATTTCCAATTGCAAGTTAATACGTTCTTCTAATATACAAGGAGTCTCACCAAATGTATTAAACGCCTGAATTGCCTGTTGAACATCAAAAACGACTTGCTGCCCTTTGCCATCATAACCAAATTCAGCGGTTTTTATGATGCATGGCCAGTTCATATGAGCCGAGTTATTTAGATCGGCCTCAGAATTAACCTCTATAAACTTTGACGTAGGAACACCCAAGTCATTAACAAATGTTTTTTCGCGAATGCGGTTTTGCGCCACATACACCGCATCAGGATTGGGACAAACTCGACAATAATCTTGCAAATACTTCAATGTACTCGCGGGAATGTTTTCAAATTCTGTTGTGACAACAGAGCATCCTTTACCGAACTCAGCCAATGCATCGTAGTCATCATACTCAGCTCTAATATGCCGACACGCCACATCACCAGCTGGGCTGTGTTCATTGGGATCAAACACCCACACTTTATAGCCCATTTGTGCCGCCGCTAAAGCAAACATTCTGCCTAGCTGACCGCCGCCAAGCATGCCAAGAATTGAATCGGGTTCAATCATGAGAAGAACTACTGAGGGGGGAGCACTTTTGCAAGTACTTGGTCACGCTGATTATCACGAAATGCACTTAGTTTATCCGCTAGCGCTTGATCATTATTAGCCAGCATTGAAATTGCGAATAAAGCTGCATTCGCAGCACCTGCCTCACCAATTGCAAATGTGGCCACCGGGATGCCTTTAGGCATTTGCACAATAGACAGGAGTGAATCCTGTCCTTGCAAATATTTACTTTGTACGGGAACACCCAATACAGGCACAGTACTAATGGCTGCTGCCATCCCCGGCAAATGAGCCGCACCGCCAGCACCGGCAATGATGCATTCTAATCCACGCTCTTTTGCACCACTAACATAATCATAGAGATACTGAGGCGTCCTATGCGCAGACACTACTTTACACTCATGGTCTACACCAAACTCTTTTAAGACATTGGCAGCATTTTCCATGACTTTCCAGTCACTATCGCTACCCATGATGATTCCAACTTTAGCCATTGATTATGCAGTCTCGCTGAGAAAAAACGCGCATTTTCCTCTTTTTGCTCGGTGAACGCCAGTAAAATTAGCCGTAAAATACAAATCATGAGTAGGCATTTGTTGCCTTTCGCACTACAATTCGCGTCTTTTTCCAGGATAAACCATGTCTGATCCGGTCTTTGAAACAAAATTCACCTCTCTCCCTTTACTACATAAAGGTAAAGTTCGAGATATCTATGAAGTTGATGCTAACCATATGCTGGTTATTGCCACTGATAGGATTTCTGCATTTGACGTGATTATGCCTGAGCCAATCCCTAATAAAGGCGCCTTACTGACTCAAGTTTCTAATTTTTGGTTTGATCGTTTTAGTGACCTAATCCCTAACCAAGTTAGCTCAATGACATTAGAAGATTTAAATCTAACAGATGAAGAAATGAATCAGGCGACTGGCCGATCCGTGGTGGTAAAGCGGTTAGATGCATTACCCATTGAAGCTATTGTGAGAGGTTACTTAATCGGTTCGGGGTGGAAAGAATACCAATCTAATCAATCTGTTTGTGGAATCCCTCTTCCCGCAGATATTCCACTCGCAGGCAAATTGCCTAGCACTTTATTTACCCCTTCAACCAAAGCTGCTGCTGGTGAACATGATGAGAATATTTCTTTTGAAGAAACGGTGGCACTTGTTGGAGTGGACATTGCTAAACAAGTACGCGATATCAGTATTTCACTTTACGAAAATGCAGCAGCTTATGCCTTAAGCAAAGGTATTATAATTGCTGATACTAAATTTGAGTTTGGGCTTGATGAAAAAGGCAATTTAACATTGATTGATGAAGTGCTAACTCCAGACTCCTCACGCTTTTGGCCGGCGGACACTTATGTGCCTGGACAAAATCCTAGCAGCTTTGATAAACAATACATTCGTGATTATTTAGAAACGCTGGATTGGAACAAAAAAGCACCTGGCCCAGCTCTTCCGGATGTCATTGTTAAAAACACCCAAGCAAAATATCAAGAAGCTGCCGATAAATTATTGTCTAAATAATGCTTGTGAAAAAAATTGCTGTCTTTGCAGACGTCCAAAATATTTACTACACAACACGCGATGCTTATCAACGACAATTCAACTATCGTGCATTATGGAAGATTATTTCTGCGCAAGGTGAAATTGTTTCTGCTTATGCATACGCCATTGACCGCAATGACAGCAAGCAAAAGAATTTTCAAAATACGTTAGAACAAATTGGTTTTACTATAAAACTTAAACCTTATATACAACGCAGCGATGGCTCCTCAAAAGGTGATTGGGATGTTGGCATTGCTATCGATGTGATGGATTGCGCTAAAAATGTTGACTGCGTGATTTTGTTATCAGGCGATGGTGATTTTGATTTATTATTAGATAGAATTAAAAACAACTATTCTGTCGACACAGAAGTATATGGCGTCCCATCACTCACGGCTAACTCTCTGATAAACGCTGCCAATGTATTTCACCCCATTGAAAACCATCTACTTTTGTAGCACACACCCCAAATGATCCATGCAACACACATAACAAAGCGGTACACTACGCATCCTTTCTGGTATGCCCGCATTTACTTAACCAGATTTTAAAATTTTGGACCACCCGCTTGTTCCTCGACAAGCCTCAGCGTTTCGCGCAGTCCACTTTATATAGGTACACCAAATGACTACCGGAACTGCCACCCAATTTAGCCAGCTCGATTTAAAAAAATCGATTGTTAAGGTGTTAAACGATATTGGTTACGAAACACCTTCACCAATTCAAGCACAAACTATTCCCTTACTATTAGAAGGCAAGGATGTGCTTGGCCAAGCACAAACAGGGACGGGTAAAACAGCTGCTTTCGCGCTACCACTACTTTCAAACCTTGATATAAAACAAAAAGATCCTCAAGTATTGGTGCTAGCACCAACCCGAGAACTTGCCATTCAAGTCGCCGAAGCATTTCAAAAATACGCGTCGGGCTTAAAAGGATTCCATGTTTTACCAATTTACGGTGGACAGGATTATCGTGGCCAGATTCGTGGTTTACAACGTGGCGTGCATGTTGTTGTTGGCACACCAGGCCGGGTGATGGACCATATGCGTCGAGGCACATTAACGCTTGATAACCTCAGCGCACTTGTTTTGGATGAAGCTGATGAAATGTTACGCATGGGATTCATAGATGATGTCGAGTGGATACTAGAACAAACACCTTCTGACAGACAGATCGCATTATTTTCTGCGACCATGCCACAACAAATTCGACGTATTGCGACCAAGTATTTAAATGATCCAGAACAAGTCACCATTAAAGATAAAACTGCTACCGCAGAAAATATTCGCCAACGCTACTGGCCAGTAAGCGGCTTACACAAACTGGATGCATTAACCAGAATTCTTGAAGCAGAAGAGTTTGATGGCATGCTTATATTTGTACGCACTAAAACTGCCACAGTTGAGTTGGCTGAGAAGCTTGAAGCGCGCGGTTATTCCACATCAGCATTGAATGGTGATATTGCTCAGAACCAACGTGAGCGAACCGTCCAACAATTAAAAAATGGCAAGATAGACATTCTTGTCGCAACCGATGTTGCTGCACGTGGATTAGACGTCAATCGTATTAGTCATGTTGTGAACTATGACATCCCTTATGACACAGAGGCTTATATTCATCGCATCGGCAGAACCGGAAGAGCAGGAAGAACGGGGGATGCTATTTTATTTGTTGCGCCCAGAGAAAAACGTTTATTGGGTGCAATAGAAAAAGCCACGCGCAAGAAAATCGACATCATGGAGTTACCTTCCACCGAAATTATTAACAATAAACGCATCGCAAACTTTAAACAAAAAATTAGTGACACGCTGGCTAATGAAGATTTATCTTTCTTTACTCAACTAGTCGAACAGTTTCAACAAGAACATAATATACCTGCAGTTGATATTGGCGCCGCCTTAGCTAAATTATTACAAGGTGATACACCACTACTTCTAAAGCATAAGCCACAAAGAAAAAATGATCGCAAATCAGAACGCGGCCAAATCAAAGATGAACAACAACGAAAGCGTCCGCGCAAAGATGGACAAGAAAAAGCACGTGATTCGCATGGCAAATCTAACGTCAAAATGAACAAGCCAGAAGAAGGTCAACAACGTTACCGCATAGAAGTTGGTCATGATCATGATGTAAAACCTGGCAATATTGTTGGTGCAATTGCTAGTGAAGCTGGTTTAGATGGAAAATATATTGGTCATATTAAAATCTTCGATGATCATAGCTTGGTAGATTTACCCGAAGGCATGCCTAAAGAAATCTTCAAAGATTTGAAAAAAACTCGCGTCGCAGGTGTTCCTATCAACATATCAGTGGTAACTGATGAGCACACCGAAAGAAAAACCTTACGCGCTAAGCCTGGCAAGAAGAAACGCGCTAGAAATGAGGCTAAACCTAAAAAACGCAAACAAAAAAATAGGAAGGGTACTCCTTAGAATGCGCTTCCTATATATTGATACACTGAACTTTAGTGCACGTGACCGTGTGAGATTTCTTCTTCAGTGGCATCTCTCACGCTAACAATTTTTACATCGAAATTTAACGTCACACCTGCCAGCGGATGATTTCCATCAACTGTCACCTGGTCACCTTCAACTTTTGAAATCACGACACGTTGCACTTCACCATTCGGACCCTGTGCTTCGAACGACATCCCAGCTTCTAAAGTATCTACACCCTGAAAGGCGGCTTTATCTACAACCTGCATAAGTTCAGGGACAACTTCGCCATAGCCTTCAGCAGGCGCTACTTCCACTTTCATAGTGTCATCAACAACTTTTCCTACTAACGCTTTTTCCAAGCCAGGAATAATATTTCCAGCACCATGCAAATAAGATAAAGGTTCTGCACCTTCTGAACTATCTAGCACTTTTCCATCACTGTCAGTCAGCGTGTAATGCATGCTAACCACCATCTTATCTCCAATCATTAAAGACATAATTTCTCCGTAAATACTATTTAAAAATTCTATCCATCTTCACAGCAAATACACTGATAAATCTTGGCACCTATGACAGCTCCCACAATGGGTGCTAGCCAAAACAGCCATAATTGATCGACCGCCCAATCACCTACATAAATCGCAACACCAGAACTACGAGCTGGGTTGACTGAAGTATTCGTCACAGGAATTGTAATCAAGTGAATCAAAGTTAAACATAAACCGATGGCGATTGGCGCCATGCCTGCAGGAGCACGTTTATCTGTCGCGCCCATGATGACAAGTAAAAACATAGCCGTCATCACAATTTCCGCAACTAATGCGGCTTGCATTGAATAACCGCCAGGGGAATGCTGACCAAAACCATTTGAAGCAAAACCAGCGCTTAAATTAAACTCTGGAGAACTACTAGCTATCACATAAAGCACTCCTCCCGCTGCTATAGCTCCAATTACTTGCGCAATAATATATGGGAGCAATTGCTTAGCTTCGAATCGTCCACCGGCCCACAGGCCAATTGACACTGCCGGGTTTAAATGACATCCCGAGATATGTCCGATGGCGTAGGCCATCGTTAGCACTGTCAGACCAAACGCTAAAGACACACCTAACAACCCTATACCAACATTTGGGAATCCCGCAGCAAGTACTGCACTACCACAACCCCCTAGTACTAACCAAAATGTGCCTATTAATTCCGCTGCATATTTGTTCATGGCGTTACACCTCCCCACATTTGCTAGTGAATTTCCGCCCATACCATACAGCAATCAGCTATTTCTCGCGAATTCTGAGTATTTATTTTGAATAGTACTTACTGAGAAATTTATCTAGTTGATTAGCAAATGCTTGACGATCGCCTTTACTATAAGGAGCTTGGCCACCAGATTGAACACCACTACCTCGCATAGTATCCATGAAATCACGCATATTCAGCTGAGCTTTAATTGTATTTACAGAATACATTTCACCACGAGGATTCAAAGCATGCGCTTGTTTATCAATCACTTCTGATGCCAGAGGAATATCGCTTGTAATGACTAAATCACCCAGCTGAGCCCTTTTAACAATTTCATTATCTGCCACATCAAATCCACTGGGCACTTGTAACATCTTAATATTCTTTAATAATGGAATACGGATGGCTTGATTTGCCACTAGAATCACTTCCACACCCGTGCGTTCAGCCGCTCGAAATAAAATGTCCTTAGCGGGGACGGGACAAGCATCTGCATCTACCCAAATTATCATTGTGCAATTTTTAACTTAAACTTTGTCATTGGAATCTTTAGTTCAGTCAGTTTACACTTTCACACAATGAAAACACTTTTTATCACCGGCATAGACACCGGTATTGGCAAAACATATGTTGGCCGCATACTCGTTAAGGCATTAAATAAATCAGGATATTCTTGCGTCCCAAGGAAACCTGTGGAATCCGGTTGCGAGACAAGTAATGATGAATTAATTCCTGAGGATGCACTAAAGTACTTTCATGCTGCTAATGAAAAAATACCTTTAGAAGAAATTTGCCCATACCGATATGAGCCACCCATATCACCTGAGCGCGCGATACGTTTAGCCAATGAAGTTGTAACCGTCAAAGATTTAGTCAATCGTTGCACGCCAGTCAACAACCCCGATTACTTGTTTATCGAAGGTGCTGGTGGATTTTACTCACCGTTATGTTCAGACGGACTCAATGCAGATCTAGCACAAAAACTCAAAGCCAACATGATATTGGTCGTGAAAGATCGATTAGGCTGCATCAATCAAGCATTACTTAATATCGAAGCAATTAAGAATCGCAAACTTAAATTACTCGCCGTTGTATTAAACCAAACCCGCGAGCATGAAGAGTCATCTATGGATAATCTAGACGATTTACGTATGCGCCTATCTATCCCCGTAATCCCTATTCCCAATATGGTTGATGCAGACCAGACCATGTTAGATATGCAATACAATGCTATTGATGAATTATTAAGAATAATTCAGGCTTAACCAAACTTTGTAGTCATTTATTGCAAAATTTCCACAAATTCAATTTTTAGATTTTGCTGACATTAACAAAGAGATTAGCTAGCGCATCACCCTGTTATTAGCTTATTAACCAGCGTGCCTACATTCATAATCAGCCCTCTCTCCTTAGGCAAAAAAATCCTGGGTTTGACATCAACCAAGCACAAAGTACCAATGTTTTTATTGCACTCCGATTGTAAGATGTAACTAATATAAGAACGTGAATTGGGCGCATTTGTCACTAGTGGATTTTTAAAAAAACGAAGATCCATCTTTAAATCCGAAACTTCATATATTCGCTCAATAGGGTTCACTGATGTGATTTCACAAATCGCATGTGCACAAATAGAAATTTCTCGCGGCATTTGTTTCTCGTCGACACCAAATGCAGCTTTAAACCATTGTCTGTCTGCATCGATTAATGTCACAAGCACCATTGGCACTTTAACCTCTCGCGCAAGAAATCTAGTTGCCAACTCAAATCTCAAGTCTGGGGTCGTATCGAGGATATTCAGTGATCTCAGCGCGTCTAGCCGCGATGATTCATTTTCAGGAATGGGGCATATCATTATTGAAGGCAATTCAGCATATAACTTGACTATATCAATAAATCATAGCACAAGATTGACTTATTTAGGAATGACGCCTAATGGAAGATCAAATGCTAAGATTTAACCTTATTTAATAGCAAATACTATCGTCTTTAGTTGATATTGAATCAACACTTTAACCTTTTTCAATTTTGTTAAATATTGATTTTAAGATCCGGGATCCATTCGCAGTAACTTGAAGATTTATAACTCTTTTATCCACTTTATTATAAATACATTTCAACAAATTATTATTATTTAAAATTTTTATTTTTCTGGAAACAATAGCTGGCTCCATATGTAATGACCGACTAATTTCAGTCGATGTAATATTTTTTTTAATTGAAATTATCCTTAGAATTTCTAATTCATTAAATGTAATTCCATATGTTTTTGCATACCCCATATATAGCTCACGCATTTTTCGCGTTCTAATTGCCAAGTTGAAAGCTTGCTCAGAATTCATCGAGTCTCCTCTTACCCTATTTCACTCACAGCAATAGATTGCTTGTAAGCAATTTGATTTATCAAATGATTATTACTCCACGATCCCTACATGGGCTAAGTAGGAAAGAATTTTAGAGTAGATATGATGTGTGTCAGACCCTTACGCTAATCGTATTTCCGTCGACTGGGGATTTACTGTTTAGGCAAGGTTTGTCCAGTGAGTATACATGTTTGTACATGACATAATAGCATTTAGACAACAACATTCTAACGCCATATTGCGGTTGTTTGAATAATATTGTTAGCCTTATACCTAATATATATAGCCATAAATCCGTTGAGGGCTAAAGTTTTTTGTCGCGCTGCCGATACGCTTATTGTGTTAATGGATATATAGGAAACGTATGGAAAACAGCATTCATCAACTTGTGTATATAAGCGCAGCCGAACATGATTTTACAGAAGCTGAGTTACAGGAACTATTAACCAAAGCTCGTAAAAATAATCACAGCCTCAATATAAGTGGCATGCTACTTTTTCATGAAGGCTCTTTCATTCAAGCACTAGAGGGCAATAAAGACAGTGTTAATCGCCTATATAACAAAATTGCCGAAGATAAACGACATTCCGAAACTCGTGTATTGTACAGAGGAGATCAAAAAGAAAGAGATTTTGACACATGGTCAATGGGTTTTTACCGTTCTGACCAAAGTAGTGCAGTAAACCTGGACGGCTTTCATCAATTCTTACGTTCGGGCTTTAAAAATGATCCACGCATAGACGAAAGTCGTGCACGTAAAGCTTTACTTCAATTTAGGGATGGCAGTTGGCACCAAAATGTAGACGCTTAACCAATACTCTTTACACACACAAAAGCCCGCATTCGCGGGCTTTTTTTAAACATCTGCAAATTACCTATGCAGCTTTTTCAGCATCTGCAGAATAATCCCCTAATGCTGCTTTTCCGTTGCTACGAGCACGTTGCAGTAATACCTTCTGCGCTGCATTGACATTAGCTGAATCACCAGCCCACGCAGTCATTGATGCATGCTGTAATGCGCGACCATAAGAGAAGGTTAATCCCCAAGGCAAATCAATACCTAAGTTATGCATCGCATTTAAGTGTGAACTTGCTTCTTCATCTGATTGACCACCAGATAAGAATGCAATTCCAGGCACATTAGCCGGCACAGTATTTAATAGACAACGTACGGTTTCTTTTGCCACTGTTTCAACATCTGCTCTATTGCTAGTACTAGCACCAGAAACTACCAT
The DNA here is from genome assembly GCA_045106935.1 of Gammaproteobacteria bacterium. GTDB lineage: Bacteria > Pseudomonadota > Gammaproteobacteria > UBA4575 > UBA4575 > UBA1858. Next base: position 56,859 of record JBGCFN010000016.1, read on the forward strand.
GCTTGGCTTCAAGATCATGCCTTCCATTAATACGCCCTGATTTCGTAAATGCTGAAAAGTAATTCGTTGTGCGAGTTCAGTGACTTCGTAACTGCGCTCAATCGAATGTGTACCATCCATTAAAACTTCGGGTTCAACTATTGGCACAATGCCCGCTTCTTGACTGAGTTTTGCATAGCGCGCTAATGCGTGTGCATTAGCTTCTATACACGCCCAGCTAGGAATATGTTCACCAATAGTTATCACCGCACGCCATTTAGAAAAACGTGCACCCAAATCATAGTATTCATTTAGTCGAGCGCGAAGACCATCCAGACCTTCTGTGACTTTTTCATCGCTATGCCCTGCTAGTGGATGTGCACCAGCATCGACTTTAATGCCAGGGATAATCCCATTATCACTCAAGTATTTAGGAAAAGGGGTACCGTCTAAAAGTGTTTGACGAATTGTTTCATCAAACAAAATCGCCCCACTGATATAATCGGAAAGACCTTCAGTGGTCACCAACATGTCACGATACGCTTGTCGCATCTCTTCCGTCTCAGGAATGCCTAAGGCTTTAAATCGCTTACCACAGGTTGGATGACTCTCATCCATTGCTAAGATGCCTTTGCCTGGCGCGACCATCGCTTTTGCTATTTGCTTTAACTCTTCGCTCACTTTGTGCACTCCTTAAAAAAATTTGCCGATATTCTACCTTAAATAAATTATGTATCGCCGTGACTAAAAGCGCAAAATTAGAGGCTAGTGTGACTAGTCCTGATTGTGCTCTGGGTCATCTTCCTCTTCGACCATATGCCCAACCCGAAGCACTTTCATGGCATTGGTGCCACCATCCACGCCCATCAGGTCGCCTTTTGTAAGAATCACGAGATCATTATCTTCTACTTCATGACAGTTTTTGAGTACCGTGACGGCCGCATGGTTCACTTGCGCATGAGTCTTGCCTAAAAAATTCATCGGCGCTGGAAATACGCCTTTATATAAAGTAACACGACGCAGTGTTTTCATATGGCGCGTAAGCGCATAGATAGGAATGGACGACGTTATTCTCGACATCCACAGTGCTGTCGAACCTGATTCTGTTAATGCGGCAATAGCCGCTACATTCAAATGATTTGCCAAATATACAGCCGCCATCGCAATACCTTCATCAACACGATCACAAGACACTTCGCTACGACGGGTGTGGCGTTGTGCTTCTTGCTTTTCCGAGGCACGACAAATTCGGCTCATCGCTTTAACAACTTCTATTGGGAATTCGCCAACAGCGGTCTCACCTGAAAGCATAACTGCATCGGTTCCATCTAAGACAGCATTGGCAACATCTGATACTTCTGCACGCGTGGGAATGGGGCTATGTACCATAGACTCCATCATCTGTGTCGCGGTAATCGCGATACAATTTGTTTTTTGTGCTTTATTGATTAACATTTTTTGTACTGCGGGCACTTCCGCATCACCGATTTCTACGCCTAAGTCGCCACGTGCAATCATAATTGCTTCAGTGCATGCTAATATATCATCGATATTTTCTAACGCCTCAATTGTCTCAATCTTTGCAACAATTGAAATGTCGCTATTTTGTTGCTTGAGCAATTCTCTGACTTGATTAATATCCTCAACACTCTTAATAAAAGACGCGGCTATATAATCCAAATCAAGTTCGTGCACATAAGTGATATCTTTGATGTCTTTTTCTGTAATACATTCTGCAGATAATCCACCGCCTTTGCGATTCATTCCTTTGTTGCTAGATAATTCACCACCCGCTAAAACCGTGGTTTTAATTACCTGGCCATCGATTGCATCAATCTTTAATGCAACGCGCCCATCATCAAGTAGCAGGATGTCGCCAGCAGACACATCATTAATAAGACCTTTATATGTAAAGCCTATGACCTCTTGCGTGCCTGACTCCAAGTCTAAATCTGCATCTAAATTAAATTTATCACCAACCTTCAATACAATCTTATTATTGATAAAGCGACCAATTCGCAATTTAGCACCTTGCAAATCACCAAGTATGCCGACGTTATAACTTTTTTCTTCACTTATTCTTCTCACCATTTCTACACGACGCTTATGTTCTTCCATCGTGCCATGCGAGAAATTTAATCGCACAAGATCAATACCTGCATCAATCAGTTTTGACATCACCTGCTCATCGTCAGTCGCAGGGCCTAACGTGATAATTATTTTGGTGCGTCGATGCATCATAAGCGTTGCTTTCCTTGTGCGCGTTGCTGAAGAATATCTACCGCAGGCAATAATTTCCCTTCAAGAAATTCGAGAAATGCACCACCACCGGTAGAGATGTATGAAATATTGTTTGCTACTTTAAACTTATCAATTGCGGCAACAGTATCTCCACCGCCAGCAATTGAAAATGCATTACTTGTTGCTATTGCTTCTGATAATGATTTTGTTGCGCCTGCAAATTGTGGAAACTCAAATACCCCTAATGGTCCATTCCAAACAATTGTGCCTGCAGCCTGCATGACACCACTTAAATGTGCGGCACTATCAGGCCCAATATCTAAAATCATGTCATCGTCATCAATATCTTGTACCGCCTTTGTTACAGCCGATGCGCTTTCTGAAAATTCTTTTGCGCACACCACATCCGTTGGGATGGGAATGTCTGCTCCACGCTGCTTTGCTTTTTCAATCAACTGTTTAGCCACATCCACTAAATCTGCTTCATACAACGACTTCCCAACAGAAAATCCGGCTGCTGCAATAAAAGTATTAGCAATACCCCCACCGACAACCAGCTGATCTACTTTATCAATCAATTGTTCTAGTAAAGTTAATTTTGTAGACACTTTCGAGCCACCAACAATAGCTACCATTGGACGTTTTGGATTTTCCAACCCTTTAGCTAAAGCTTCTAATTCTGCTGCTAACAATGGCCCTGCACATGCTGCAGCCGCAAATTTTGCCACACCATATGTAGACGCCTGGGCACGATGCGCGGTGCCAAATGCATCCATCACGAACACGTCACACAAAGCCGCCATTTTTTTAGCTAATGCGTCCTCACATTTTTTTTCGCCCGCTAAGAATCGTACATTTTCACATAGCACTATTTCACCTGGTGACACGTGACACCCATCAACCCAATCTTTTACCAAAGGCACATTTTGTCCCAATGCCTCCGCCAACATATCTGCTACGGGTTGAAGGCTATATTTATTGTCAGGGACACCTTCAGTTGGACGACCCAGATGAGACATCACCATAACGGCAGCCCCTTTAGTTAACGCGAGCTTTAATGTGGGTAATGATGCGCGGATTCTTGCATCATTACTAATAATGCCATCTTTTATTGGCACATTTAGATCTTGGCGAATTAGGAGTCGGCAGTTTGCCAACTCCATCTCTACCATTGTTAATACATTTGACATGCTGCTTATTTAGATAACACGACTATTAATGAATTTGTTACAGGCAATAAACAATTATTTAGCATTAACTAGCGCAATGGTTGTATCTAACATGCGGTTTGAAAAACCCCACTCGTTATCGTACCAAGAATGCACTTTAACGAGATTGCCTCCCATGACCTTTGTGAGACTCGCATCAAACACAGATGAAGCTGGATTATGATTAAAATCGCATGACACTAAAGGTGCATTGTTGCACTCAAGCACTCCCTTCAGCTCTCCATTAGAGGCATCTTCCATAATGCTGTTAATTTCTTCTATATTTGTCTCGCGCGCCGCGGTAAAAGTTAAATCGACAACTGACACATTAATTGTTGGTACACGCATTGAGAATCCATCTAGTTTCCCATTAAGCTCAGGAAGCACCAAACCTACAGCCGCTGCTGCCCCGGTTTTTGTTGGAATTATAGATTGAGTGGCTGAACGTGCACGGCGCAAGTCTGGATGGAACACATCTGTTAATACTTGGTCATTGGTATAGGCATGTATGGTTGTCATCACGCCTTGAGACAAACCAATTTTGTCATGCAATGGTTTCACTAATGGTGCAAGACAATTGGTTGTGCATGACGCATTAGAGATAATTGTATCAGATGCTTTTAGCAAGTCATGGTTTATACCATAGACAATCGTTGCATCTACATCTTTACCTCCAGGCGCGGAGATAATAACTTTTTTTGCGCCTGCGGATATATGCGCAGAGGCTTTATCTTTACTGGCAAAAAATCCAGTTGATTCATATACGACATCAACATCTAATTCTTTCCATGGTAATTTAGAAGGGTCTCGCTCAGAGCACACTCGAATGCGGTCACCATTGACGACAATGTGGTCGCCATCGACTTCCACTAAGCCATTAAATTTTCCATGCGCAGAATCATATTGAGTTAAGTGCGCATTAGTATTTGTGTCAGCTAAATCATTAATCGCAACAACTTGTATTTCATTAGTCCTACCTGACTCATATAAAGCACGCATGATATTGCGGCCAATTCTTCCATATCCATTAATTGCAACTTTGATTGCCATTCTTTTTGATCTCTCTTCTTCTAACAGTAACTATAGTAAAGCGCGCGCACGCTTAACGATATTATCGACAGTGAAGCCGAAATGCTCCATTAGCACTTTACCTGGGGCAGATGCGCCAAATTGATCAATCCCTACGACGTCCCCATCTAATCCGACATACTTACGCCAAAAATCTGTAATGCCTGCTTCAACCGCCACCCTTGCGCGGACATTGCTAGGTAGCACTGACTGTTTGTAAGCATTATCTTGTTGTTCAAATACATCAGCACTTGGCATAGAGACTAATCTCACTTTGACATTTTCTTTAGCCAATTGTTTCGCCGCGTCCATTGAGATGCCAACTTCAGTGCCAGTGGCCAAAATTATTAGCTCTGGCTCTGCATTATTCTCAAACAATGTGTAGGCTCCCTTCTGCACTAATGCCAATTGCTCTTTAGTGCGCGTCATAAACGGGACTCCTTGACGCGAAAATGCCAGAGCTGAAGGATGTTTTAATTCAATACTAGTCTTCCATGCCACCATAGATTCTACGGTGTCGCATGGACGCCAAACCATTAGATTTGGAATACTTCGCAAACTAGAGACATGCTCAATAGATTGGTGTGTTGGCCCATCTTCTCCAAGACCAATCGAGTCATGCGTATAAACAAATATACTGGGTGTGTTCATTAAGGCAGCCATTCGAACTGCATTACGCGCGTAATCTGAAAAGGTCAGAAAGGTTCCACTATAAGGAATAAATCCTCCGTGTAACGCCATGCCATTCATCATTGCAGACATGCCAAATTCACGTACACCATAATATATATAGTTGCCACTGACATCGTCACCTGTGACACCTTTAGAACCTGACCACCAGGTATTATTTGAACCTGTTAAGTCAGCCGAACCACCAATTAATTCTGGCAGTAAAGGCCCAACCGCTTCTAATGCTAATTCAGACGCTTTTCGAGTCGCGACGCTTTCTGCTTTCTCATTAATTGCCTGTAAGGCTTTATCAGCATCGGCTTCCCAATTGTCTGGCAGTTCAGCGTTACAACGTCTTTCTAACTCTTTGGCTAACTCAGGATGTAAACGCTTATAAGACTCATAATTTACCTGCCAACTTTGTTGTTTTTGCGACCCCGCATCCACACAACTCCAGGCATCATAAATATCTTGAGGAATTTCAAAAGGCCCATGCTTCCAGCCTAAACGATCTCGTACATTTTGAATTTCTTCGTCACCTAATGGCGCACCGTGTATTCCAGATGTCCCTTCACGGTTTGGCGAACCGAATCCAATAATCGTTTTGCAATCAATAAGTGTTGGCTGCATTGTATTCGCTTGCGCTTGCTGAATAGCTTGGTCAATAGCGGCGGTATCATGTCCGTCGATATCACGTATGACCTGCCAGCCATAGGATTCAAATCGTTGCGGGATGTCTTCCGTAAACCATTCCTGGACTTCACCATCAATTGAAATGCCATTGTCATCATAGAAAACAATTAATTTACCCAATTTTAGTGTGCCCGCTAACGAGCATGCCTCATGAGAAATTCCTTCCATTAAGCAGCCATCTCCGGCGAAAACATAGGTATTATGATCAATAATGCTGCTATCTTCCTGATTAAATTCTGCTGCTAGCATCCTCTCTGCAAGTGCCATTCCCACCGCATTCGCAAGACCTTGCCCTAGAGGTCCGGTCGTGGTTTCAATGCCAGGCGCCTCTCCTACTTCTGGGTGCCCTGGTGTCTTGGAATGTAGCTGTCGAAAATCTTTTAAATCTTGCATTGACAAGTCATAACCCGTCAGATGTAACAGCGAGTAAATCAACATTGACCCATGGCCATTTGACAGCACAAATCGATCTCGATTTATCCACTGAGGATCTTTGGGGTTGTGATTCAGATATTTACGCCATAGAACTTCGGCGATATCTGCCATGCCCATAGGAGCACCGGGGTGTCCAGAGTTGGCCTGTTGAACTGCATCCATACTCAATGCACGGATGGCATTTGCTAATTCTTTATGATTATCCACGAGATTTTTGTGATTACTTGTTAATATAAGGTTGTACGATGCGCCGTTGCCGACATATATCTCGGTCTGTACATGAAAAAATGACTCTTATCAGGTCGGCGATCAGGCTTAAAGCGCGGACATTTTCCACGAGTTATGAACAACTCGCAAGCACACACCAATGAATTCTTTCTATCTATTAGCTAATTTAGCTATTTTTCCATTTAATATTGCAGCCGACACTAGGTTTTTGCTCAGCAGCAACGTCTTCACCCACGATCACAGCATTCAATGCCGCTCGCACATCGCTTCCAGTCACTGCGATTCCATTACCAGGACGAGAATCATCTAATTGTCCACGATATACACAAGCCATAGTTTCATCAAAGACAAAAAAATCTGGTGTACAAACAGCATTATATGCCTTGGCAACTTGCTGACTTTCATCAAACAAATAAGGAAATTTGTAGCCTATTGTTTCAGCTTCTACAACCATATTCTCGGGTGAATCATCTGGATATGCCTGGATATCATTGGAATTAATAGCAATAAAAGATACATCTTTAGGCTGATATTCATTTGCCAGCAAAACCAGTTCGGACGTAATGTGTTTTACGAAAGGGCAATGGTTACAAATAAACATGATTACGGTTGCTGAAGCCCCTTTTAATTGCGCCAAGCTTCTATCTTCACCAATCTTTGGGTCCAACAATACAAACTCTGGTGCCACTGTTCCCAGTGGAATCATCGTAGACAGGGTTTTAACCATCAATTCTTCCTTTTTAGTAACAAACTTTATCGCTTAAACGCATTACACAATGTACAATCTCGCGCTTTAGAAATGCAATAAGATTAAACGTCTATAATTTTGAAAGATTGTTCGTGAGTTGATTAAATATTCAAATCAGAGCAAATATGCCGATATAGTTAGATTAACCCAGCAACACATCTCATGTTTTCACAATAAAATTATCCGTAAAGGGCTTACTAAAAATGAGTAACAGCTATGTATTCACTTCAGAATCCGTTTCTGAAGGTCATCCAGATAAAATGTCAGACCAGATTTCTGATGCTGTATTAGATGCCGCGTTGGCACAAGACCCTGACGCACGAGTGGCATGCGAGACACTTGTCAAAACAGGCATGGTGGTATTAGCCGGCGAAATCACGACGACAGCAACGATAGATTATGAACAGCTTGTTCGAAATACTGTTAACGACATTGGCTATGACCATTCTGACAAAGGTTTTGACGGTGGTACTTGCGCGGTAATTAATGCCTTGGGTGCTCAGTCTCCCGATATTGCACAAGGCGTGGATCGCTCCAAACCAGAAGATCAAGGGGCAGGTGATCAAGGCTTAATGTTTGGTTACGCCAGTAATGAAACTGATGTGTTAATGCCAGCACCTATTACCTATTCACACCGATTAGTAAAAAAACAATCTGAAGTTCGCAAGAATAATCAACTATCCTGGTTACGCCCAGATGCAAAAAGCCAAGTCACGTTCCGCTACGAAAATGGAGTCCCGAGCGCAGTAGAAGCCATTGTGCTTTCAACACAACATGACCCTGAGATATCGCAAAAGGATTTACAGGAAGCGGTAATGGAACACATTATTAAACCTGTCATTCCAGAGAAATGGTTAGATGCGAGCACCAAGTATCACATTAATCCTACAGGCAACTTCGTTATCGGTGGCCCTGTGGGGGACTGTGGCTTAACTGGCCGCAAGATTATTGTAGATACTTATGGCGGAATGGCACGTCATGGGGGCGGCGCATTTTCTGGCAAAGATCCATCAAAAGTTGACAGGTCTGCTGCATATGCAGGTCGTTATGTAGCAAAGAATATTGTAGCTGCAGGCCTTGCTGAACGATGCGAAATTCAAATCTCATACGCTATTGGTGTGGCTGAACCCACGTCTATTTCCATAGACACCTTTGGTACCGGAAACAAAGATGATCGTGATATTGAAGAATTAGTCAGACAGCATTTTGATTTACGCCCATATGGCATTTTAACCATGCTAGACCTTAGACGACCCATCTACAAAAACTCAGCAAGCTACGGGCACTTTGGTCGTGAAGAAGCAGAGTTTAGTTGGGAAAAAACAGACAAAGCTGATGCATTGCGTCAGTCATAGACATTTTTATATTTGCTAGGAGCACATAAATGAGTACTGAAGAAGATTACAAAGTTGCGGATATTTCATTGGCTGACTGGGGTCGCAAAGAAATTGCAATTGCTGAAACAGAAATGCCTGGATTAATGTCCTTACGTAAAAAATATGCGGGCCAAAATCCTTTAAAAGGTGCAAGGATTGTTGGTTGCTTACATATGACTATTCAAACTGCCGTATTGATTGAAACTTTAGTTGATTTAGGCGCTGAAGTACGCTGGTCTTCTTGCAACATTTTCTCAACTCAAGATCATGCTGCCTCAGCTATCGCGGCGAGCGGTGTCCCTGTATTTGCATGGAAAGGCGAAACAGAAGAAGAATACGAGTGGTGTATCGAACAAACAATTACCGGTCCAAATAACTGGGCACCAAACTTACTACTTGATGACGGCGGCGACTTAACCAAGTTAATGCATGAAAAATATCCTGAGATGTTAAAAGACGTCAAAGGCGTTTCAGAAGAAACCACTACTGGCGTAAAACGACTTTACGACATGGTTGAAGCAGGCGAATTATTAATCCCTGCGATTAATGTTAATGATTCAGTCACTAAATCTAAATTCGATAATCTATATGGCTGCCGCGAATCATTAGTCGACGGTATCAAGCGTGCGACTGATGTTATGGTCGCCGGCAAAGTAGCTGTTGTCTGTGGTTATGGCGATGTTGGTAAAGGTTCAGCTCAATCTCTACGCGGATTAGGTGCTACGGTCTTGATTACTGAAATTGATCCTATTTGTGCATTGCAAGCAGCTATGGAAGGTTATCGCGTTGTCACTTTAGATGATGTATGTGGAGAAGCAGATATCTTCGTCACAACAACAGGTAACTACAATATTATTACTCATGACCATATGGCCGCCATGAAAGATCAAGCGATTGTCTGCAACATTGGTCACTTTGACAATGAAATTGATGTCGCTAGTCTTGAGAAGTATCAATGGGAAGAAATCAAGCCTCAAGTAGATCACATCATTTTCCCTGACGGGAAACGCATTATCATGCTTGCCAAAGGACGCTTAGTGAATCTTGGATGCGCAACTGGCCACCCTAGCTTTGTGATGTCAAATTCATTCACTAACCAAGTACTTGCTCAGCTTGAACTTTGGAATGCGAATGGCAACTATAAAAACAATGTTTATATCTTGCCTAAGCACTTAGATGAAGAAGTAGCACGTTTACACTTAGATCAAATTGGCGCGAAGCTAACTACACTAACAGATGAACAAGCCGCTTACATTGGCGTACCAGTCAATGGTCCTTATAAGGCAGATCATTACCGATACTAAAAACATCACGCACAGCAAGACTCAACGCCGGTATAATTAATTATACCGGCGTTTTTATTTGGATAATACAATTTTGCGAATTCCTAGAATTTACACTCAACATGAGCTTCAGGTTTCTAACAAAGCCAGTCTAGAAACTAGTGCCGCCAAGCACATTAAAGATGTGCTACGCATGAGCACGGGAAATCAAGTCATCCTTTTTAATGGTGATGGTCACGACTATTCTGGCTCCATTTGCGAACTTTCCAAGAAAAGCGTTTGTGTACTAATAGAAAAAAGACAATCACTCAGCAATGAATCCCCCCTATCAATTCATTTACTACAACCTCTATGTCGCGCTGAAAAATTGGATTGGTGTATACAAAAAGCGACTGAATTAGGCATAAACGAGATCACTCTTTTCAATAGCACTAGAGTTAACGTCAACATCACTGCAGCTCGACTAGATAAGAAAATGGCTCATTGGCGCTCAGTGATAGAAAGTGCTTGCGAGCAATCTGGACGCGCAACCATTCCCACTATTAATTCACCCACACCATTTAATGATGCAGTCAACAAGACTTCTCTCGATGCTATTAAGCTAATTGCGTCACCTACGGCAGAGACAATTAAACTTACTCCTACAAACAAAGTTTCAACATCTTGCATTTGTGCGGTAGGACCCGAAGGTGGATTTAATCAGGATGAAATCCTGCAGGCAGAACATCAAGGCTTCCATCCCATTAAGATGGGGCCCAGAGTTTTACGATTAGAAACCGCCGTGATATCAGCACTGACATTGTGCCAGTCACACTGGGGTGACTTTAAATAAGCAACATATTAATATTTAGGCGCTTCGGCTGATTGACTCATCCATTGACCACACCGCACTTTGTAGTGCAGCAAAATCAGGCACATCTAAAACACGACTACCAATAGAAATTGAGTGTGCTATCCATTCTTGATTGTCTTCAATATGCAAATTATCCAGAGACTCTTGACTCAATATTAGTGGTTTCGGAAATCCACGACACTCAACAGCATAATGATCGTTCTCAAAGCCTTTCTGAAAAGACCGAATGACAACGATCTTTCTTTTTACTATCTCTTCTCTATTAAAATTATTTTGAATTAAACTTTCAAAGCACAGCAATGGAATTTTCCAGTCATTCCAAGCATATTCACCTAATTTCCAATCCGCTTTATGTGTTATTGCAGGCGTAAACAAATTATCTTTCCATGACAATACATCCGCTACCATTGTTTTTGGCACGAGAATTTCTTTTTTTTGTAAGCGCAATAAGAGCACACTCACACTTTTATCGTTTTGTTTAGTAAAGTCACTCATTAGAAACTTTCTATTCGCTCAAGAAGCTGTGCTTCATTATATGGCTTACCGAGATAACTATTAACGCCCAACTCCATTGCTCGATTACGGTGCTTATCCCCTGTCCTCGAAGTAATCATAATAATAGGAATATTAGCCAATCTCTCTTCTTTGCGCATCTGTGTCGCCAATTCATAACCATCCATACGCGGCATTTCAATATCCAATAACACAACATCTGGCATTATCTTTTGCAACTTCTGCAAGGCATCAACACCATCTTTGGCAGTCACAACTTTATAATTATTTCTTTCCAAGAAACGTGTTGTCACTTTACGTATAGTAATGGAATCATCCACCACCATAATGGTTGCCTCCTCATCAGTATCATTTTCAGGCGTTTCAGAAACAACTACCGCATCAGCACTAGTGCGCGTTTGTATCAAGCGGGCTATCCAAGGAATATCAAGTATCAAAGCCACACTCCCATCACCCAAGATGGTTGCACCAGAAATACCTTGGGACTGACTGAAGTGTGAAGCCAATGGTTTCACTACAATCTCTTTATTACCGTAAGTTGCTTCAACAAGTAACGCTAAACGATGCTCTCCCATCCGCACTAAAATGACAGGGCATTGCGCATTTTCATCTTCAAAATACAATGCGCCACCTTGCAATAAACTGGCTAGATGATGAAACGAATAATCATGTCCTGCATAAGTATATTTTGGCTCATCACTATTAAATATATCTTTCAGCTCAAATGCAGGTAGCTGTATAACCCCTTCAACACCTGAAAGCGTTAACGCGTACATTTCTTTACCTGCTTTTATTAACAATGCATGACTCACTGCTAATGTAAATGGAAGACGCAAAATAAATTTTGCGCCTTTTGTTATTTCAGATCGCGTTTCAATGCTGCCACCTAGTCGGCGAATATCTTTATCAACGATATCCATTCCAACACCACGTCCTGCTATTTTTGATACTGTACTTGCTGTACTCAAGCCTGGCTTGAATATCAATTGCAGTACCTCATCTTTTGTCATCTTAGAAGCTGCTTGTATTAAGCCACTTTCTATTGCCTTAGCTCTTACTTTTTGAGGGTCGATGCCTGCACCATCGTCTTTAATGGTAATACTGATTTCAGACCCTTCACGTGCAATATCAATTCTAATTTGGCCGCGCGCGGGCTTGCTGCTTTCTACGCGCACGTCTGGTGTTTCAATACCATGACCCACACTATTTCTTAATATATGCTCAATTGACGTGATCACACCATTTAGGACGCGGCGGTCAATTTCAATATCCCCCCCTTGAATAACTAGATCAACTTGCTTATTAAGTTCGCTCGCTGTTTGCCTGACGATACGTTGCAGTCTTTGCTCTACCGTATCAAATCCAATCATACGCGTGTGTAGCAAATTATCCTGCAGATTAGAGGTGACAACCTTTTGATTGATTAGCACATCCTCACCATCTTGCATGTGATTCATAAACATTTCTTTAATGTTTGACAAATCATCAACACTTTCTGCAAGCGAGCGTGATAACTGTTGAATATCTGAATAACGATCTAGCTCTAACGGATCAAAATCAGGCAAATTTTCCTGATCATCTGCATGCTTAAATAGAATTTGTGCTTCTGTTTCCATTTCAAGCTTACGCAATTGTTCACGCAATCTTCCAATTGTTTGACCCAGCTCAGAAGAACTAGCAGCAAATGAAATAAACACCTGTTCTAAGCGTGAGCGCTGAATGTTCACTTCTCCGGCATCATTCACTAACACATCTAATACATCTGCCGGCACTCTAACCACTTCATGTTTATCTTGAGATTTAGAAATTTCATCATTATTGTTCTCTATATTGATGAATTTCTTCAATGCCGGTTGCTCGTGAATCGTTTTATCAGAGCTCTCTACTGTTACTTCCTGTGTGACATTTTCATCAGCCCTTGACACATTAGCATTAAGATTCAGCTCATCAGCAAGTTCTTCTGCCGATTCATTTATTACGCCACTTACTTCGGCTGATTCAACTTCAACTGCAGAGTGTTTACTCTCATTCTGCAATCCACTCGCAGATTGTAGTTCAGCTACTAATGCATCGTCCAAATATATATTTTGCTGGCGCTGCGCTGTTTCAACATTTGCATGCAGCGTATCTAACACACGCTGCAACAATTTTAGAGAATTTTCTTTATCATTGCTTTCATCTGAAAGAGCGACTAGCAAAGATTCTGTGACATGACTCAACTCACCTATGGTGGTGAACCCTGCCATTCTTGAACTGCCTTTAAGTGTATGAAATTGACGCTGCAATTCTGAAATTGCATCAATATCATCTGGCGTTGCTTTTAATCGTTGCAAGGAACCTTGGCAGTCTGACAATACATCTTCAGCCTCTTCAAAGAAGATCTCACATAATTCTTCATCTCTTGCTTCACTTTCATCCACCATCGATGAGCGTGACGGCTGCTTAGATACTTCAAACGTCTGTTTTTCTGCATCATGCTTAGAATATTTGCCTAACAGCTCATTATTAAACGCTTTCATTTGGCTTAATAGGGTTGGATCTAAATCGACAATTTCTTCTGATTTCTCAACCTTGCTAAGATCCGACTCTATCTGCTTGACACACAATTGCACTAATTTAGCTTGATCGTCAGTGAATTCAACATTGTTTTTTATCGCGATAGCAATGATTTCTTCTAGCGGGCAACATAAGTCTGAGATATGTTGTACACCTGCAGTCTGGGCACTTCCACGCATGGTATGAACTATGCGCAATAATTCTTCATCAATACGAATATCATTTGATGATCGATCGTCTTCACCCACGGCGTCACGCATCACTTTTAGATGTTGTGTCGCCTCAACGGCAAATATGCCAGTTAACTCATCTTGAATTTGTTCACTTAATTGCAAGTCACCGGATGTACTGACTTGCTGTTCTTGTTCAGATGTTTTTTCGTTTTGTGTTGTTACCACTGCATCCAACGAAGCTTGCTTAATCACCTCGATTAATTTATCAACATCAATATCATTTTCTTGAGTTGGATTTTTAAGCTGCTGCACTAGTACCGGCATGCAATCAGCACCCTGCTGCAATAGAGATTGCTTTTGCTGTGAAATAGCTTCTTTCTTACCTAAACATTTATTACAAAGATTTTCATATTCCCAAGCCAGTTCTGACAATAACGCCGCACCAACAAAACGACCACTTCCTTTCAATGTGTGATATCCACGGCGCATACTTGAAAAGCTTTCCCACGCTTTTTGATCATTTTTCCACGCATGCCAATGGCTTTTAATATCAATAACAACCTGTTCGGCTTCTTCTATAAATGTATCTACCATGACGGGATCTGCTTCACCCGTTAGCACCGCCAATGATTGACTCACTGGCTCAACAACTGAACTTGCCTCTTCCAGCGCAGACACCTCATTGCTACTATCTTCACCCGCTTCATCGATGATGATCAAATCATCTAATTCATGCACCGCTTCATTGCCATCATGAGCGACATCATTTAAATCTGGTAGCTCATCAATTTCATCTTGCTGATCAGCATCATAAGCAGAAGCATCAATGGACTGATCCATATCAAACTCTAACTCAGCATCTTCGACCATAATTGTAGAATCGAAATCAAGATCAACATTGACTTCTTCATCCACGATTTCTACTGACTCAGACTTGCTTTTGTCTTGTAACGAATCATTTTGTGAAATTCTTAATAACGCTTGCTCACAATGCTCTAATATTTGTTCTGCATAAGGCACTCTTGATTCTAACTGCTCAAAATAGCATTGCATGCCAACCACACAATCAGCCAGATCATTCAGCGCTTCATTTTCACTATCAATGTCTTTTTCAAACCGATCTGAGGCAATGTAATTTGCAACACCATTAATTAATGCAGTTGGACTAGTCAGGTCAATAACACTTATAACACTGCTAATCTCTCTTATATTTTGCACGCATTTCTGTGTTTTATCTTGATCATAAGCAATATGCACTACATCAGTGAGCATTTCTTTAGTTTGCTCAATGCGCAGTAATACTTCCGAGATCGTTACACTAAACGCAGCTTTATGTTCATTATTACTATCGCCAATCTCAAATCGTGAATTATTATCGTTTTGATTGCCTGTGGTCCCTTGAAAATTAATTCGATACTCAATAAAGTTACTGATGCATGTTTCTATCTCAAGGATCACTTCTGATACGCCAAGCAAGACTAGCTCGACATCCTCCTGCTCACCAGATTTCAATAACTCTACTTCATGTAATTGATGCTCAGCTTTACTCCTATACTCTTCAATTCCAATCATTGATAAAGTATCACTGATTCTTTGCAAGCCAGTATACAATCGTTCAATTTGCCCCTGCTCACTGAGATTACTGTGAATAAATAATTCAATACAATCTTTTGCACTGGCAACATCTTCTAACAATGCTTTAGAGACTGTAATCAGCACCTCACTAGAAGGAGCACTCAACTGCTCTCGAATCTCTATCATATCCTGCTGCTGTGGCACTTGTTCATTCAAGCGGTATGACTCTTTCACCTGATTGACAATACGACCCCTATTATCCGAAATTGCAATATAATAAAGAATATTCTTAATAATACTTTCATCAAAATTTCTTGAGAATTCGCTCTCACCGATTTCAATTAATAGTTTTATTTGTTTATCGAGCTTATTAAACAACAATGCAATGCTGGCATTAAATGTGATTGCATTAATTGCAACTGATTGTGAAAGCGCGCTCGCTAGCCACCATAGCTTTTGACCGGCATCAGACTTGCTCGCTCGCTGCAATCTTATTGATAATTTACATAACTGCGCAGCTGCTGTCGGAACATCCTTGCCATTAACACAAGCTAATAATGTTTTCTGGAAATTAGTCCTAATCACTCTCAACCAGTTACCATCTGCTTCTTCAGTGTTTTGCAGCATACTTTCCGGCGCAGATACACCATCCACATTTGGGAAAAATAATACATTTTCAGATAGTAATGCTTTGTCTCTAGATGCACGCAAGTCATTTAATAATGGCATCAATACCAGCGGCACATCGCGATTTCCTGCCTCAACATGACTCAAGTATTCACTCAAGCGTATGATAGATCTTGAAACGACATCCTGAGCTTCTTCAACTCTTGCCGCACTGCCATCAACTAACATCTGAATCACTTTAATAGTTTCATCAGCCAGCAATACGCCACCATGGACTTGCATAATCTGTAATGTATTCGAGGCAGCACTCAAATGTTTAATCGAGTATTTCAGTTTTGTTAAATTTGCATTGTCTTCTATATATGCCTCAATAGATTGGCTTGCTTCTGAAATTAAGCTATCTACTTCTACTTTTGTAGCAGTAATTGCTCTTTGCTCCAGTGCTTGTAAGACTCTACGCATGCTTGTCCTTCTAAGAAATTCTATTTATTTATACTTATGATGCCATCTTCTGTTCAGACACATGTCTTTCAGACTCATGCCCACCCAACTCTGACGATTCATTTTCTGGCAACTTAAATCCAGCCACAGATTTCTTAAGTCCGTTTGATAACACAGTAAGCTCACTCACTGAACTTGCTGTTTTGCTTGCACTAGTCGAAGTTTGCACTGTAATGTCTTGAATAACATTCATTGTCGACGCTACATTGGTTGAAGCTTGCGATTGCTTTGTAGCAGCCGTAGAAATATTTTGAATCAAGCCACTTAAGTTTGCCGATACTGTTTCAATTTCGGTTAATGCTTCACCCGCATCCTCTGCAAGTCGTGCACCATTAACTACGTTTGTCGTGCTTTGCTCCATCGAATCAACTGCTTCATTAATATCGCTCTGAATTGTTTTCACTAACGCTTCAATTTGCTTGGTTGCATTACCCGCACGCTCAGCCAATCGTTGCACCTCATCCGCGACTACTGCAAAACCTCGTCCCGCCTCACCGGCACTTGATGCTTGAATTGCGGCATTCAATGCTAAGATATTAGTTTGATCTGCAATCTCATCAATCAAGCTCACCATATTTCCGATTTCTTGTGAGCTTTCGCCTAAACGTTTAATACGTTTCGATGTTTCTTGAATTTGTTCACGAATTGTATCCATGCCATCAATTGTGCGGCTTACTGTTTGCGCGCCTTTATGCGCAATATCCACTGACTTTTGCGCGACTTCTGCAGAAGTATTTGCGTTCTTTGATACATGTTGAATAGATGTAGCCATTTCTGTAATCGCAGATGTTGCATTTGCAATTTCTCTTGATTGAATCTGACTTGAATCAGTCAGCTGACGCGTAATATCTTGAGTCGATACAGCCGCATGAGATACCTGCACAGCAGTCCTGTTAATAGTTGTAACAAGATTACGTAATGCGTCTATTGAATAATTAACCGAGTCTGCGATTGCACCAGTGATATCTTCAGTGACTGTAGTGTGTACAGTTAGATCACCTTCAGCAAGATTTGTCATTTCGTCTAGTAACAGCAAAATTGCTTGTTGGTTTCGCTTATTTTGTTCATCTATCGCATGTAGCTGCTTCTTAACACGCGTACTCCAGCGCCAACTAAAACTTAACAGCAGCGCCATCATAGAAACCCCTACAAGAAATGTTACCCCTGCAACCATTGCGCGTTCTGTTTCTACAATCAATGAAGGTATTAATATCGCAACACATAATACTGCCAATGAGCACACTACGCCTACAGATAACCCAATTAACATATAAAATGTTTTCCGGTCTTTCTGATCCATAGAGTTATGTGGAACTATTTTTGGTACTGCCATCCTTAACCTCCAAAGTACTTACATATGTAAGCATGCTTCCGTTCTGTTTAACTTTCACTCACCACAATCAAATCAACGTTAACTCGACTTAATTATTGCACCTATATTTCTACTGATTACTAGTTGTAATTTTTTTGCGCTTCTGTAAATCGTTCATCATTGATCATCTTATTGAAGTCACACACTCCGAAATAGACATCATCTTCTTTATATATTCCAGAAAGGTAATTCACCAGACTGCTATCCCAGTGGGTCGGATAACTGTCTTCAAATTCGCTTTTCTGTAAATTCATGAGTCCCACCGCATGATCTACTACGAAACCCAAAAAATTCGAACCAACTTTATTTGCAACAATTCTTCGCTTACCAATTTTTTTTATTGGGTCAGCATTGAATAAGAAATTCTTTAAATCAATTAACGTTAACAACTGGCCTCTACGACTCGCAATACCTAATAACCAAGGGCGCGATATAGGCATGCGTGAATAATTTATTTGCGAAATGATTTCTGTAGTGTCATCTAACGGCAGCAACAAATCATATCGGCCAACTCTAAAATGCAATGTCCTCATCACCGAGCTGCCTGTTGCTAATACCGAACCTGAATCAGAAGAAAACTTTTGGTCCAGTTCGCTTAAATAGTTAAATGCTGTCATCAGTCTTGTTATCAATTAATATGGTTTTTAATCGAATCGAGTAACGACTTCCCGTCAACCGGTTTAGTTATATAGGCTTTCGCACCTTGTCGACTCGCCCATACTTGGTCTGTTTGGTCACTCTTGGTACTTACCATGAGAATTGGTATATCTGCTGTTTCTGGAGATTTCGTTAAAAATCGAGTGGCTTGAAACCCATTCATTCCAGGCATCACCACATCCATTAGGATTAGATCTGGGTGTTTTAGCTTTGCCATCTCAATACCTTGCTCGGCATTTTCTGCAAGACTAATATCGTACCCATTTTCTGATAAGACACTTTTTAAAAAATGTCTTTCGGTTGGCGAATCATCAACAATTAATATGTGAGCCATAAATTAATCTCGTTATTTCCTAATTACGCTTGTTCGCTACTTGCATGTCGGTTAACCGCTTGCAACAGATCATCTCGAGTAAAAGGTTTTGTCAAATACTCCTCTGACCCGACGATGCGCCCTCTGGCCTTATCAAATATGCTATCTTTACTCGTCAGCATAATCACCGGAGTATCTCTGAACTGGCGATTGTTTTTAATTAACGTACAAGTTTGATACCCATCCAACCGAGGCATCATAATGTCTACGAAAATGATGTCAGGTTTATTCACCGCGATTATGGCTAGTGCTTCAAAACCGTCTTCAGCTGTTAGCACGTCACAACCCTCTTTGCTCAGCAATGTCTCTGCAGATTTTCTAATTGTCTTACTATCGTCAATAATCATCACCTTAAGCGATGACAGATCAGCTGAATTTGACTGTTGAAGTTCAGGTAATGAACTTTCCTCTATATTTTGTGCTCCCAATTTCATTCTCCAGAGCTGTTATCCTGCAGCTCAAATCGTTTATATTTAATCAGCCTGAAAGATGGCCGCGATCAAACGAAAATATGTTTTATCTCCCATATGCACACGTTACTGAACCGAGCGTATACAAGGTAGTCCTAGAACAAACTAAGCCGATATAACGGCAAAAATGCCAGATAGAGGATCAAGGTATGACAGTAAAAATTGCAGTAATCATGGATCCAATAGAGTCAATCCAACCCTACAAAGACAGCACATTTGCGATGCTATTAGAAGCTCAGCGCAGGTCTTGGAGTATCCACTACATACGCCCCAACAGCTTATACGTTCTGGATGGAAGGCCATTTGCGCAGGCTACTTCGCTTTCTGTTCAAGATTTACCACAAGATTGGTTCAAACTAGGAGATTACACAGATACCGAATTATCGGAATTTAATGTCATTCTAATGCGTAAAGACCCACCTTTTAATATGGAGTATATCTATACGACATACGTCTTAGAATTAGCTCAACAGGCAGGCGCCTGTGTCGTCAATAATCCCTCTGCATTGCGCAATTTGAATGAAAAATTTTCCATTCTGGATTATCCAAATATATGCACACCAACCTTAGTGACACGTGACAGAGACAGAATTAATCTGTTTATTAACACGCATAACGACGTGGTTGTTAAACCGTTAGATGCGATGGGAGGAGAATCTATATTTAAAGTCTCACCCAATGACTCAAATAAAAATTCAATTATTGACCAAATTACCGACAAAGGCGCAACGACTATCATGGCGCAACGTTTCATCCCTGAAATCAGTCAAGGTGACAAAAGAATTTTAATAGTTAACGGCGAGCCGATTGATTACGCATTTGCACGAATCCCCGCATCAGGTGAGTTCCGTGGCAATCTTGCCGCGGGAGGTTCAGGACATGGGATACCGTTAAGCAACAAAGACCGGCAGATTTGCACAGAAATAAAAACAACTTTAGTAGATAATGGAATATTATTTGCTGGTATTGATGTTATAGGGTCCTATTTAACGGAGATTAATATAACCAGCCCTACGTGTATTCGAGAACTTGACTCACAATTCAATCTAAATATTAGTGGCATATTATTCGACCAAATTGAGACATTGTTAGACTAATCATCATTCATGCTTCGAGATTTTAATTACATTTAAATGACCAAAACTATCACCGCACCAAAAGTATCTTCTAACGATAGAATAAGTTTTACTCTATTGTTAGCAATTGCTTTTCATGCGCTTTTAATTCTAGGCCTCGGATTTGAATTAATAAGAAATCACTCAGCACCACCCTCTTCAATTGAGGTTATCCTAACAAAAACTCAAAATGTTGATGCTCCAGATGACGCTAAGGTGCTTGCAGAACACAATCAAGCTCAAAGCGGAAGTGTTGATTTCGATGCTCGCCCAACTTCCCCTTCAGTGACTAAACAAACACTACAAGGCAACCATCAAACCAGCAGCCCGGAAATGACGCAAGACTCGGCCCGTGCAATTGAAAACGATATGGTTGTACATCAAGACAACCCTGATGATGAAAATATTTCCAGTCAAGTCACGGAAGAAAAACAATCAAAGATTGACCAAGATGAACTTCGCAAAAACCAACAGAACATCGCTCAATTGGTCTCTGAACTGAGTAAAGAAAAACAGTTATATGCCAAACGTCCACGCATTAATCATATAGATACATTAAGTGCTAAATCTGCTATTGAAGCTAAATACATTAAAGACTGGGTTCAAAAAGTAGAAATTATCGGCAACCTTAATTATCCAAACCAAGCCAAACAGAAAAAACTTTCTGGTACATTAATACTTAGCGTTCTTGTGAATAACGATGGTTCTGTCATATCTTCTAGCGTGCAACAGAAATCAGGTGAAAAATTATTAGATGACGCTGCAATCAAAGTTGTACGTTTAGCTGCCCCATATAAGCAATTTCCAAAAGAAATGCGCGAACAATATGATCAACTCATGATAACTCGCACTTGGGTTTATCACAGTGACAACAAATTGAGCACGCAGTAAGTCATACTCGTGACAGATAATAATACTTCTCTACGCTCACAAATACTCATAGCGATGCCATCGCTTCATGATCCATATTTTTCTAAATCCATTATTATTATTTGTGAACATAGCGCAGAAGATGGCGCGATGGGATTTGTTCTTAATCAACCAACTTCCTTAGACATATACCAGCTAATTAAAGCGGACGACGCCTACAAAAATAAAAATGATGCATTATTATCAACCCGTATCTTCTCAGGCGGCCCACTAGAGACAGAACGCGGATTCATATTGCATGATTGTAATGATAAACGTGAGTCTACTATACAAGTGGCATCTTCATTATTTCTTACGTCATCAGCTGAAATTTTAGATGAAATAGTTGCAAACAAAGGGCCTGACAATAAAGTCATTGCTTTAGGTTACGCAGGCTGGTCGCCTGGACAGCTCGAGGCTGAAATATCCGCCAATTCATGGTTAATTACCGAATATCAACCACAGTTAGTGTTCGACACTCCTTCGGAGCAACAATGGTTGGCAGCAGGAAAGCTGCTTGGAATTGATTTAAATTTACTAAACAGTCAGCCCGGACATGCCTAATTCTACAACTCAGCATCATGTGTACCTCGCTTTTGATTTTGGCGAACGTCGTACGGGTGTAGCTTTAGGCCAAAGTATCACTGGCAGTGCACGCCCCCTATCAACCATCCTTAGCACCGATAAACAAATAAACTGGGAGCAAATCGATTTGCTATTAAAAGAATGGCAACCCTCTCAATTGATCGTTGGAGTGCCGGGAGATGCGAATGAAAACAAGGCTTTACGTAAAAAAATCACTCGTTTCTGCACTGATCTTGCGGCCAGATCAGGGTTACCCGTTGACACACATGATGAAACGCTCACCTCTGATGAAGCTTATTTACACCTAAAAAATAAACGGCAAAACGTAAAAGGTAAAATAAACAAACAAGACATCGATCAAATTGCAGCCGCAATTTTGTTGGAATCATGGATGAGTGTTAACCTACCTAGATGAATATGAATGTTGATGAACTTGTTAGCCGCCTAACTAGTCAAACCCAAGAATTAATCAATTCACTGGGAACGGATCAACCGTTAATGATAGGCATACATACAGGTGGAATTTGGATTGCTGATCACTTACACCAAGCACTTAACCTAGAAAAACCTCTGGGCATTCTCGATATCTCTTTTTATCGAGATGACTTCAGTCGACTGGGACTTAATCCACAAGTTAAACCCTCTAAAATTCCTCTAGATATCACTGATGAGCATATTATTTTAGTTGATGATGTCTTGCATACCGGGCGCACTGTACGCGCTGCTCTGAATGAATTATTTGATTATGGTCGGCCTGCGAGTGTTCATCTTGCAGTATTGATCGATAGAGGTGGGCGCGAATTACCTGTTGCTGCTCAAGTTTCAGGTAAAACAATTGACCTACCCCCTCACCAACATGTAAAACTAACCGGGCCCAAGCCATTGAAGCTTGAAGTCATCACAACCAGCTGATAGACCTAAACAAATCAACTAGAATCACGACAAATAACGGATGCAACACTTTCTAACAACTGAATCACTCAACAAAGATCAGTTGACCAGTATTTTAGATACGGCTGAATCTTTCACCAATGTTGATGGTGGCACCGTTAAAAAAATCCCTCTCCTCAGAGGTAAAACCATTGTTAATTTATTCTTTGAAGCCAGTACGCGTACACGCACTACTTTTGAACTGGCCGCGAAAAGATTGTCTGCTGATGTTTTAAATATAAATATTAACTCTTCTGCGACTGTCAAAGGTGAAAGCTTACTCGACACCCTACGTAATCTAGAGGCAATGCATGTTGATATGTTTATCATTCGTCATCAAGATAGCGGGGCTGCAGAATTTTTATCTCGCCATATCTCGCCTCATATTAGCGTAATTAATGCCGGAGACGGCCGTCATGCACACCCTACTCAAGCCATGCTGGATATGTATACGATCCGCAAAATCAAAGGCAGTTTTGATAATCTCAAAGTAGCAATTGTTGGAGATCTTTTACATTCTCGAGTCGCTCGCTCACAGATTCATGCATTAAAGACATTAGGAGCTAAAGAGATTCGCGTGATTGCTCCTCGGACTTTACTTCCTGCACGCATAGAAAGTTTAGGTGTGAAAGTCTTCCCTAAAATTGAAGCTGGATTAAAAGATGTTGATGTCATCGTCATGCTGCGACTACAAAAAGAACGCATGCAAGGCGCATTACTACCCAGTGAATACGAATACTTTAATTTATTTGGTTTAACCAAAGAACGTGTCGCATTAGCCGCCAAAGACGCGATCGTCATGCACCCTGGACCGATTAACCGAGGCGTCGAAATTAGTTCAGATGTAGCCGATGGCTCTCAATCTGTCATTTTAGAACAGGTTTCATATAGCATCGCGGTACGCATGGCAATCATGTCAATGCTAGCAGGGCATCAGACATGAAAATTGAGATTAATAATGCACACATTGTAGACCCAGAAAACAATGTTAATAAAGTTGCCAATTTATATATACATAACAAATCTATCGCGGCTGTTGATAACAAGCCAACTGATTGGACAGCAGATACCAGCATTGATGCAAAAGGAAGTTATGTATTCCCAGGCTTAATAGATATTGCAACTCGACTAAGAGAGCCTGGTCAAGAACACAAAGCCACTATTGCTAGCGAGACCTATGCCGCTGTTAGCGGTGGTATCACCTCTGTCGTTTGCTTGCCAGATACCGAACCGGCTATCAATTCCCCGGCAGAAGTAGAACTAATACAACAGCGTACAAATGCTGCTGGTCATTGTCATGTGTACGTTATTGGCGCTCTTACCGCAAACCTTGAAGGTGCCATGCTTAGTGAAATGGCTGCGCTAAAAGAAGCAGGTGTCGTCGGTGTGAGTAATGTATTACACCCCATGGCTAATAATCTTGTGCTGAGGCGGGCAATGGAATATGCATCCAGTCAAGACCTCACCTTATTTTATTATCCTATGGATCATCATTTAGCTGCCAATGGGTGTGTTCATGAAGGTATGTCTGCCACGCGAATGGGATTAAAAGGAATACCCACCGCCGCGGAAACAGCCGCTGTAGGGTCATGTTTAGCTTTAATTGAACAAACCGGCGTACGCATACATTTTTGCCGACTATCAACTCAACGCGCTTTGCAAATGTTAGAACGAGCAAAATTTGATGGTGCACCAGTTAGTGCGGATATCAGTGCCCACCAATTGTTTTTGAGTGATATTGATATCACAGACTTTGATGGAAACTACCATGTCATACCACCGCTTAGAGGTCGCACTGATGTCGCAGGTTTACGACACAAATTAAATAGCGAGATTATCGTCAGCTTGTGTTCAGACCATCAACCTCATGAACGCGATGCCAAGTTAGCGCCTTTTGCATCTACCGAACCGGGTATTTCTGCATTAGAAACATTGCTCCCACTCGCATTACAATTAGTCAAAGATGACGTGGCAAGCTTAAGTGATGTAATTTCATTGCTCACATGTAAACCGGCAAAATTACTTAACATTAAAGCAGGTAACTTATCTCCAGGACAAGCCGCTGACTTATGTATATGCGACCCTACGCTTGAGTGGCAGCTAAGTGCAGACACTATGCATAGCCGAGGTAAAAATACACCTTTCTTGAATAGAAAATTTAAAGGCAAAGTGACTCATACTTTTGTCAACGGTAAATTAGTTTACGAAACAACATCATGAACACCCCCTCAATATTTGCTGAAAATGCCCTCGTGTTAGCACATGACGCATTACCGGCCTCACAATATTTACTACGTTTGCAAACTCCTAAATGCGCAAAGTCAGTGCAACCAGGGAATTTTATACACCTTAGCTGTAGTCATGAAAAATATAGTTTAAAACGACCTTTTTCGGTGTTACGCAGCTCGATAAATGAAGGCTGGATTGAAGTTCTTTATAAAATTGTTGGCACAGGGACTAAGCAACTTTCTGAAATAAACGTGGGTGACACTCTTCACTGCTTAGGGCCTATTGGTAATGCCTTTACACCGTCAGCTCATTGTAAACGGCCCTTATTACTCGGTGGAGGGGTTGGCATTCCACCCATTTTATTTTTTGCAGAGCAATTAAAAAAGCACAACGATATCACTCCAATGGTCATGATGGGTTCTGAAATCCCATTCCCATTCAAAGTACAACCTTCAAAAATATTAATTGATGCGATGCCCGATGACACCATAGCGTCTATGAGCTTGCTGGAAGATTTAAGCATCCCTTCCCGCTTGACCAGTAAACAAAATTATTCTGGCTGTTTTGATGGCTATCTACATGAACTTGCAACAATTTGGCTAGAAAGTCTCAATGAAAAAGAACGGGCGGAAACAGAAATTTTTGCTTGCGGGCCTACTGTCATGCTAAAAGCGGTTGCACAACTCAGCCAAGATTTTTCAATTTCTTGTCAATTATCTTTAGAAGAACACATGGCCTGTGCCGTGGGTGGTTGCGCTGGTTGTACAGTAGAAACAATTAATGACGCGGGCATACACCAGATGAAACGTGTATGTGTGGATGGGCCTATTTTTGATGCGAAAGCGGTATTCCCCTAACTATCACTTTGATGGTTGATCATCACTAAACATTGATTTAACAGAATCAAAGAAATCATCTTCATCGTCTTCTTCAACAGCATCTTGATTTAGATCGTGATCCAAACTCACTTCTGAAAGTGATTTTAACTCTTCTTGGCCTTCATTATCGATATTTAATTCACTCAAATCAGGCAAATCTGTTGAGAGATCAGCTGAATTATCGTCATCGTTATTTAAATCATCAGCACTCAAAACTAGATCATCTTGATCATCGTGTTCGCCAACACTCTTAACACCCCCACCAAAATTAATTTGCCATTCTAGATTACTGCGTGAATCAGCAAAGTTCAGCGCATCATCCATAGTGATTCTTTCTGATTTATATAAATCATGTAAACACTGATCAAATGTTTGCATGCCGACAGCAGCACCTTTCTCCATGATTTCCTTTATTCCACCAAACTCACCTTTTCTAACTAACTCAGAAATATAAGGCGTATTAAGCAGTACTTCCACAGCAGGGATACGACCACCATCGGTGGCTGGAATGAGACGTTGAGAAATAATGCCGGCTAGATTCAGCGATAAATCCATCAGAATCTGATTTCTTGCATCCGTAGGGAATAAATTAATAATACGATCTAATGCTTGGTTAGCATTTACCGCGTGTAATGTTGTCAAGCACAAGTGCCCTGTATCAGCATATGACATAGCGGCCTCCATCGTCAGCCGATCACGTACCTCACCAATCATGATGACATCTGGGGCTTCACGCATGGCTTCACGCAAAGCATTGTCATATGACAATGTATCTAAACCAACTTCACGTTGGCCGATAATTGATTTTTTGTGCGTAAAAATATACTCAATAGGATCTTCGATAGTCAGTATATGTCCGCTTTGCTGATTATTACGATGCTCAATCATGGAGGCTAATGAGGTCGATTTTCCGGAACCAGTTGAACCTACCACAAGAATGAGACCATTCTTTTTCATCACCATACTTCTCAAGATTTCAGGTAGCCCTAATTTTTCAAGACTAGGAATTTCATGCTTGATATAGCGGATTACCAATGACACTTCCCCGCGCTGGTAATAAATATTCACACGGTAACGACCACCACCCATGATTGAAATACCAAGATTCATTTCCTTGGTCAATTCAAAATCTTTAATTTGTTGCTCATTCATAATTTCATAAGCAATCTTTTTTGCTGTACCAGGTTGCAACGGTGATTTAGAAATCTTCTGAGTCACACCATTTACCTTCATGCAAACAGCTGCACCAGTGGTAAAAAACAAATCTGATGCGCCCTTTTCAGCCATCAGTTTTAAATATGGATTTACTTTCATAGTCTTTACAATGCTACTGTTAAATATTTAGCCAACCATGCCTGATTCTTCAGCATCTTCTTCTACGGTTAATGTTTCTAAGCCATCGAGTAAATCTGTTGCTTTTGATTTCTTACCCTCAAGTTTCAAGCGCAAACGTAAATCATTCACCGAATCAGCATTGCGCAAGCCATCCTCAACCGTAATTAAATCTTCTTCAATCAAATCAAATAAATGTTGATCAAATGTTTGCATGCCTAATTCTCTTGACTTAGATACTAACGCTTTCATTTTAGGCACATCACCTTTAAAGATAAGATCAGCCATCAGTGGAGAATTAATTAATATTTCAATGGCAGGTACACGTCCGTCAGACTCCTTAATCGGCAACAATCGTTGTGAAACAATTGCTTTAAGGTTCAGCGAAAGATCCATCAACAACTGAGCGCGTCTCTCTTCAGGGAAAAAGTTAATAATTCTATCTAATGCTTGGTTAGTACTATTTGCGTGCAAGGTGGCTAAACATAGATGCCCAGTTTCTGCGAAAGCCACTGCATGCTCCATTGTTTCTCGGTCACGAATCTCACCAATTAAAATAACATCTGGCGCCTGTCTCAGCGTATTTTTTAATGCTATCTCAAATGTTTCCGTATCCACGCCAACTTCACGTTGGGTCACAATACAATTACGATGTTTATGAACAAATTCAATTGGATCTTCAATGGTAATAATATGGCCTTGACTATGTTCATTACGATACCCTAACATCGCAGCCAATGAAGTTGATTTACCACACCCTGTTCCCCCGACAAAGATCACAAGACCATGCTTAGTCATTGAGATATCTTTAATAATCGTGGGCAGTTTTAATTCTTCAATCGAAGGTATTTCAGAGTTGATTACACGCAATACCATCCCTGAGCTATTACGCTGCATAAATGCATTAACACGAAAACGTGAGATATTTGGCAGACTAATCGCAAAATTACACTCTTGCGTTTCCTCATACTCACGAATTTGTCGATCATTCATTATCGCTCGCACTAACACCTGAGCATGCGATGCAGTTAATGGCTGATTAGTAATTGGCGTTAGCTTTCCATCAAGCTTCATTGATGGTGGCGCACCCACAGTAATAAACAAATCTGACCCGCCTTTTTGCAACATATTACGCAGCAGGTCGTGCATAAATGTGATGGCCTTATCTCTATCCATAATCTCTTATACTAAATTCTTATGTAATTAAAAATCATCTTTGTTAGCTGCACGACGACGAGCCTCTTCTTTACTAATAAGGCCTTTTGCTTGGATCTCTTTCAAACACTGATCCAATGTTTGCATACCAACACCTTGACTGGTCTGTATTGATGAATACATCTGGGCAATTTTATCTTCACGAATCAAATTACGAATAGCGGGAGAGCCGAGCATAATTTCATGTGCGGCAATACGTCCTCCTCCTATTTTTCTACACAAGGTCTGTGAAACAACTGCACGCAATGATTCAGATAGCATTGATCGAACCATATCTTTTTCAGTCGCTGGGAATACATCGACAATTCTATCGATGGTTTTTGCGGCAGAACTTGTATGTAACGTACCGAATACCAAATGGCCTGTTTCAGCAGCGGTCAATGCTAATCGTATTGTCTCTAAATCTCGTAATTCACCTACTAGAATTGTGTCAGGATCTTCACGCAAAGCTGATCTTAATGCTTCATTGAAACCTAGTGTGTCACGATGCACTTCACGCTGATTGATTAAACTTTTCTTACTTTCATGCACAAACTCAATAGGGTCTTCAATCGTGAGAATGTGTTCATATTCATTTTCGTTTTTATGATTGATCATGGCAGCCAAAGTCGTTGACTTACCAGATCCCGTAGGGCCTGTTACCAATACTAACCCACGCGGATAAGATGAAATATCAGTGAAAATTCTTGGGCAATCTAATTCTTCTAGCGTCAGAATATTGGTTGGAATAGTTCTAAAAACAGCTCCCGCACCACGACTTTGATTAAATGCATTGACACGAAATCGTGCCAGACCAGGAATTTCAAATGAAAAGTCAGTTTCTAGGAATTCTTCATAATCCTTACGCTGTTTATCATTCATGATGTCATACACCATGGAATGAACTTCTTTATGCTCCATTAATGGCACATTAATTCTTCGCACATCCCCGTCGACTCTAATCATCGGTGGGACACCAGCAGAAAGATGTAGGTCTGAGGCTCCATTTTTAACAGAGAAAGCCAACAGCTGTGATATATCCACTTAGACTCCTTTCAAGTTACGCTATACAATCCGGTGTACATGTTGATTTTGTGGCACCCCAATCAGGATATATGGGGCACAACTAAATCCATTGGCGACTACTATATAACGTCATTCGTACGATTCGCGTAATTAGGCAGTAGTATGCGACAAGCAAACACATTGTAACGATAAACAGAGTCACGACAGTACGCACTCCTGCGCCTTTTCTATATTTTGACGCTACCCACTGACTTCTCAAGAACTACACTATGACTACAGTAAATCTAGCTAACAACCTGGCTACAGTCCGTGATCAAATTTTACAGTCTTGCCAACGCCATCATCGTAGCAGTGACGATGTTTGTTTAATTGCTGTAAGCAAAACACGTAGCGAACAAGAAATTCGGGATGTAGCAAGAGAAGGCCAAATCCATTTTGGTGAAAACTATGTCCAGGAGTCTGTAGACAAAATAGCTAAAATTACCGATATTGAGTTAGTGTGGCATTTCATCGGGCCAATCCAAAAAAATAAAACTAAATTAATTGCTGAACACTTTAGCTGGGTACACAGTATTGACAGAGAATCAGTTGCTGTTCGACTAAACAATCAACGCCCAACTAATATGCCTGCATTAAATATTTGTTTACAAATAAATATCGATGACGAAAATAGCAAGTCTGGCATTGCCGCTTCCAAACTCATCCCCTTGGCAGAATCAATTCAACAATTACCGAATTTGAAATTACGCGGATTAATGGCCATCCCAAGCGCTAGCGATAATTTTGATCAACAATCGGCATCTTTCCAAAAAATGGCAGATCTGCTCGTTGAGCTCAAACAGAATCACTTAGAAGCTGATACCTTATCTATGGGCATGAGTAACGACTACGATGCAGCTATCGCTTGTGGCGCAACCATGGTAAGAATTGGCACTGCAATATTTGGCCCACGCCACTACTCATGAAACAATACGCATATGAACAGTACTGACAATCAATCTATTTTATTTATTGGTGCGGGCAATATGGGTACCAGTATTGCCTCAGGGTTGCTGGCTAAACAATGGACGGCAAATAAAATCACCTTTTGCGATCATGACCATTCTAGACATGAAGCACTTCGCCAATCATTCCCAGATTGCACTATTGTGAGCGAACCTTCAGAAGCAACCATGCCAATCAAAATTGTTCTACTGGCAGTCAAACCCAATGATATGCAAGCGGTTTGCCAGACACTCTCTTTGATGGGCCTGCCTAAAGATACACTATTCATTTCGATTGCCGCGGGCGTTCCCGTGAGTGCATTTCAACAATGGCTGGGTAACCAAGCCATAATTGTTCGCACGATGCCCAATACGCCTGCAGCGATAGGTTCAGGCATGACAGGCCTTTATAGTAGCCCTAGCATTGACGAGAAAGATAAAGCATTAGCCGATCAAATTTTGGGGGCGGTTGGTGCCACTATCTGGGTCGAGAAAGAAACAATGTTAGATGCTGTAACTGCTCTATCTGGAAGTGGTCCGGCTTATCTTTTTTACTTAATGGAGTGCTTGCAAAAAAGCGGTAAAGCATTAGGTTTAAATGCCGAAGATAGTTACACACTGACATTACAGACCATGCTTGGCGCCGCACAGCTTGCTCATCAACAAACACTTGATTTTCAAACACTACGCGCAAATGTCACTTCTAAAGGGGGCACAACGGAACAAGCAATTAATTGTTTTATCCAAAATGACATGGAAAAAATAGTCGATAGCGCGGTGAAAGCCGCTTGTGAAAAGGCCAGTGAAATCAGTCAATCGTTTAATAAGGAATAGTCGATGCACGCAGCTAATAATGTTCTCACCTTCTTGATTCATACCTTATTTACGCTCTATATAGGGGCAATCTTGATCCGGATGATTCTGTCTGCTACACGCGCAGATTTTTATAATCCAATTTCACAATTTTTAGTCACGATCACTAACCCAGTTTTAGTTCCTTTAAGAAAGGTAATACCCAGCATAGGCCCGATTGACACTGCCAGTTGGGTACTGGTACTCGGCTTAAAGGCGTTGGAAGTATTTTTACTTTTTTATTTAAAAGGATTGCAGCCAAGCATCGATATATTGATCCTCAGCACTATTCTTCAAGTCATCATTATGCTTATTTCAATCTTTTTATATGCCGTCATTATTAGAGCCATTCTAAGCTGGTTCGCTGGCATGAGCATGGGGAATAATCCTATATTATCGCTATTAAACTCTATTACCGAACCAGTATTAGCACCTGTGCGCAAGGTACTGCCTCCCGTTGGCATGTTTGATCTCTCTGCCATGGTAGTTATTTTAATCTTGTATTCAATTCTGATTGCTTTACGTTCTATTTGATCAGAGACTAACGGCTATTAAATCAGCAACCTTGCATATAAATCTTCATAGAGCACATTAAGTAGATCTTTAGTGACAAATATGTTTAGAGATTTCCTCTAAATAAATTTAGCTCAATAAATAACTTTTACTATCTGGAATTTTTATCCAATTTCAGGAAATGCTTAAATAGCAGGATAAAATTGGCATTCTTCTATTCCTTGTGTACAATTCGGCAACGCATAATAATTATAAATTTAGTCGTTAAGAGATAACTACAAAAGGCGTCATATAACATCATGGCTGTCTAAATTTACGTACTTATTTAAACTCACAATTAGAGGAATATTGAATGGCCGTTAAAAAGAAAGCCGCATCCGCAGTTAAAAAACCACCTACTAAGTCTGAAATATTAAATTCTATTGCAGAAGAGACTGAACTTACTCGCAAGCAAGTTGCGTCAGTATTCACTGCTCTAGACGGCCTGATTGCTAAAGAATTAAAGCCTAGAGGATCTGGTCTCTTTAATATGGTTGGCTTATGCAAGATTAAAGTTGTTAAGAAACCTGCGACGAAAGCACGTAAAGGTATCAACCCATTCACAGGTGAAGAGACAGTATTTAAAGCAAAACCTGCTCGCAAAGCAGTCAAAGTACTTCCTCTTAAGGGCTTAAAGGACATGGTGTAACCACCCACACCAAGCCTATCATTACGTATACCGCAAGCAGCTATGCTCGCTTGCGGCATTCGTAATAAAAACATTTCTATTT
Source organism: Gammaproteobacteria bacterium (assembly GCA_045106935.1). GTDB lineage: Bacteria > Pseudomonadota > Gammaproteobacteria > UBA4575 > UBA4575 > UBA1858. The sequence goes on from JBGCFN010000016.1 coordinate 89,773, forward strand.
TTCTATATAAAGCTCATCAAGCACTTGGAGCTTTATTCGAATAAAGTCTGAGTGGGAAAGATAAAGCCAGTCAGCAATTTTACGAATGTGGTATTCCTCGTACTTATCCAGCACACCATCGGCATAAGCAACTTTCCATAAGCCTTTCAGCAAATCTAGCTTAGCCTGCGCATCTAGCTCTTCATTGATTAAACGCACAAAAGCATGAGAAGAAGTGTATTCTTCATGTTCTTCTAAGGCATGTTGTAAAATTTTATCTGCATCGTCCGTTGGTAATGAGAATTGCTCAGTTAGAACCTGCTTAATCACCTGTTGTTCATCTGAAGAAATCTCAAAGTCCGCTCTGCTGACTTCTATCAATAATATTGCAGCTGCCAATTGAGTCGTATGCTGCTCATCTTCGTTTTGAGCGCTTATATTGAGAGTTGATTCCAACCAATGGTTTAACTTGTCAAACATATTATTGTTTTAACGCAAGATTATATCGATTATTTGAAAAGCTTAGAAAATACTCATTCACCAAAGGGTGGTTAATCTCTGCTGTATTATGCGCAATGCTAACATTCTGCTCAGCCACATAGGTGGTGGTATCGGAGTCATCAACCAACACATAATACCAAGGGGCATTTTTAGGTGGGCATGATTTAGCTACTTGCTCATACCAAATGTCAGTTCCACTAAATTCAGCGTCGACATCATAAATAACACCTCTGTAACCGAACATCTTATGCTCGATAATTTGACCGACATGAAATTTAAGTGTGTGAGAAGTCTTCATTATGAATTATTTAGACGAGATAAACTGCATTAGTTCAGCCTGTACGACACAAGCGGAATTCTACTTAGCGTGGTATGCTAATACCTCTTAGCTTTCGTCATCATACACAAGATAATTAAGCTCATGCAATCTGATACCCCCTCCAGCAAGGAACAACGCACTCTACTCGTGATGCGAAAAGTACTATCCGCGATTATTCGTGAAACTACACCTAATCCAGGTATGAAGCATGTGCTAAGCGATAACACGCGTGAAGACATACGCCTATGTTTTGGTCTGATTACAGCCAGAGAACATGAGCTAGCAGAACAATCAGGCTTGGACATAAAAGAAAGGCCCCGATACGCTGATGAGCCTAAACAATCTTCTGTCATCTCAATTGATGCGCTAAAGAACCCCAGCAAGACAAAAGACGAAGATTAACCCTAGCACCCATGAAGACTGATAAAGATAATGCCATTATCACTCAGATGACAATGCAGCTTATGGATGACTGGGGCTTAGATGGCAAACAGGTCATCCAGTTATTAGCCTTACCTCAAAATACTCGCACGCGCCATCTTGATAAATATAGAAATGGCGAGGCATTTCCGATGAATAAAGAAACTGTGCAACGAATCGAGCATATTGCCGGGATTGCAGATGCACTAAGGACAACTTATCCACGCAATATCCAGATGGGTTCTCGTTGGTTAAACACTCCTCATAGGCGATTCAAAAATAATACACCTATTGCTACAATGCTAGGTAGCGATAAAGGATTATTGTTAGTGCGCTCTGAATTGGATTGCGCCTATGCTTGGGATCGATCAGGCTCCTAGCAAATAACTGCTGATTAACTTTATTTATGAAATGCCATGTTAAGACTCGATGATATCAAAGTAACATTAGACCCTAATATTGAAATAACACCAGAAAACAAATGTGGCTTCTGTACGAATTCAATCTGTTGTACTTATGTCACTCAACCCATAGACACACCTCGTAGCAAGCAAGAATTTGAGTATTTACTCTGGCAGGTATCTCATGACCACATTGAAGCTTATCGAGACGACGAAGGCTGGTGTCTGTTAATTACTGGCAAATGCACGCACATTCTTCCTCAAGGTGGATGCGGCATATATGACGCCCGGCCCCAGATATGCCGTGATCATACCAATGATTATTGTGAATTTGATTCGCCTTCAGAGGAGGGGTTTGAATTATATTTCCGTAATTACGATGAATTACTTGCTTATTGCAAGAAGAAATTCAAGCATTGGAAACGCGGCTAAGCCTATACTTTTCACTTAGAAAGAATTACGCGTTTAGCTCATCGACAATATCATGGAAGCCATCAATCGCTAGGTAACCTTGAGTATCTTGATTAGGCAACGTGGTGTCGGGTTTTAGCACACTGCGTAAATGTTTAATCCCATGCCTATCTGCGGCCTTGAGCACAGACACATTATCATCAATTAATAATGTCGCCTCTTGCTGATACACCTCATCCCCAGCGAGTAAAGGCCAAAATTCATCTTGTTCTTTTGCATAGCCATAGCTATGAGACGTAATTATTCGGTCAAATTGATCGCGTATACCTGTCTGTTCCATTTTGATATCGACACTATCCATGTGTGCGTTGGTCAGCAGCACTGATCTTTTACCATTCACTTGAAGCCAATTTAGAAATTCTTCCACTAAAGGAAATAAACTCACTTTAGTCGCTACTTGCTGCTTTAATTGTTTAATGTTGAGCTCTAATTGATCAGACCAGTAATCCGTACAATACCAGCTTAAATTTCCACGCTGACGCTTATACATGCTTAATAGTAATTGCTTTGCCTGATCACCATCGATTCCTTTATTTTTACTGTATATTAGAGGTACATACTCATGCCAAAAATAATTATCAAATGCTAAGTCCATCAGCGTTCCGTCCATATCCAGAAATACGGTATTTATTTGAGACCATTCTAATGAGCGACTATCATTCATCACGTTTTACTTTTATTAATTTATATTAACCCAAATAACAGATATTAAAGTGTAGCAATGTTTGCTGACAACGAACTCAACAATCTAATTCATGAAATTAACGAACTGTCGCGCAGTTCCGGTGCAATTATTCGCAAATTCTTCCATACATCTTACGATGTCGATATAAAAGATGACAAATCCCCTGTTACCACAGCTGACCTAGCTGCGAATGAACATATCGAACAACAATTATCTATCCTAACACCTAGCATTCCACGTATTTCGGAGGAATCCGACAACACAAGCTATGAGATACGCCGTCATTGGGAAACATTTTGGCTGATTGATCCTCTAGATGGCACACGGGAATTTATTAAAAACAGGCCCGATTTTACTGTCAATATTGCATTGATTCACAACAACAAGCCCATTCTTGGTTCCATCTACTTACCTATCAGGGATCAACTTTATTACGCCACAAATGGGAATAACGCATTTCGGCGAGACCAAGCTAATACACCTGTCCCAATAAATGTCGCAAACCAGGTCAAAATTAAACCCCGCATCTGTGGTAGTCGAGCTCACCCAAGCAAATTGATGCAATCATTTCTATCTAATGTAGGCGAGCATGAGCTTATTGCCAGAGGCAGCTCGATTAAATCTTGCCTGGTCGCTGATGGTAGCGCAGATATCTATCCAAGATTTGGCCCCACATGGGAGTGGGATACTGCAGCATCACAATGCATAATTGAACAGGCAGGCGGGCACTTGACTGGTCTAGACATGCAAGCATTGCCCTACAACAAAGAATCCTTATTAAACCCATCATTCCTAGCTTTTGCTAACAAAGAAGCAGACTGGAATTCTTATTTAACAAAGTAACCATTTCAGTGTTCATCTATAAATTAATTTCTAAACTACCTTTTAATTTACTGTATTACTTATCTGATTTCTCAGCATTTATTTTATTTCGTATTGCGAGGTATAGACGAAATATCAGCTATCAAAATATTCGCAATTCTTTTCCAGATAAAACAGAACAGCAGATTGAGTATATCCAGCAGGTGGCATATCAGCATTTAGCCGACATAATGTTTGAGACCATAAAAGCTAAAACTATTTCTAACACCGAGATAGCCTCTAGAGTGACATTAATTGGTTTCGAAGAGATACAGCATTTAGTACAAAATGGGGATTCAGTATTCATGCTGACTGCGCATACTGCACCAGTAGAATGGATATCATTTGCTGCACATTTAAAATACGACTTTGTTATTGACCCGGTATACAAACCTATTCACTCCGAGAAATTAGATAAATTCATTTTTTCTATGCGCTCACGACACCAAAGCACACCGATACCATATAAAAAATTAGCTAAGGATATTGTGTTGAGAAAAAGCGCTCAAAGATCCATTGCAATGCTTGCAGATTTAGAACCTCGATCAAGAGACCAGTCACTTAATGTGGATTTTTTAAATCAATCGACACGATTTTTTCTAGGCAGTGAAAAAATAATCAAACTCGCTGGCCTGCCAACTTTTTTCATTGCAATTGAAAAAACTACCCGAGGTAATTATCAAGCAACAGCGATAAAACTAAGCCTAAATCCAAAAAAACTAGATTCTAATGTTCTCACTAAGAAATATGCAAAATGTGTAGAAGAGCTAGTTGTAAAAAATCCACCTTACTGGTTATGGACACATAAGAGATGGAAACATAGGACTAGCGAATAAATGGTGGCAGCTGCCCATCTAGAGACCACACCCCTGATTCTTCTTCCTTCCACCAAATTTGCTTATCTTTAATTTCGTGCACACTATTAATTCTCTCATGGTAGTAAGCGATGTCAGCGAGAATTACTGCTTCATCACGTGACTCATTCATAATGATAGAAATCACTTCATATTTAGTGACTCGAATTTCATTTAACAATTCAGTATTTACCACTACTTCGCCACCTTCTCGCAATTTTATGAATGCACTTGCTTCATCATATGCTTTCCAACGAATTAATTTGCCATAAGCTTTAGCTTTATATCGCAAATCTTCGGCATCTTTTCTAGGATTGCTATTACATCCACTCATCAACGATAGTGAAAGCACAAAAGACAATAATATTAATACGATACTTTTCATCTCAGCCTCTATTGTATTAGTCTCGGTTGTTCGCCAAACAATGTTAGATTTTCTTGCCCTGAATATACGCTTGGGCCAATTGTTGTATTGCAGGATAATCTAATTTTCCTGTACCTAACACTGGAATTTGTTTTACCTGCATAATTTCTTTTGGCACCATGATTTCAGCGCCACCCTGAGTCACAAAATACTGTTGAATAGTTTTTCTATCAGCATCTTCACAGGTGGTTATCAACACAAGTTTTTCTCCCTTGCGCTCATCTTCAATTGCACATACACAATGTAATTGTTCAGGCCATAGCATAGCCAACCATCCTTCTATTTGAGTCAGTGACACCATCTCGCCACCAATCTTAGCGAATCGTTTTGCCCGGCCCAATATACTTATAAACCCTTCATTGTCTATATCAACAATATCTCCAGTATCATGCCAGCCACCCTCGGTCGGCTCCAGCACACCAGGGTTCTCGGATCTCAAATAACCCATCATGACATTATTACCCTTGACCCATAATCGTCCGCCTTTTTCTATACCGGCTACACTCTCCAACTTAGACTCAATTCCCGGAAACATTCTCCCTACCGTACCAAATTTACAATGGCTATAATTATTAATACTTAATGCTGGCGATGTCTCAGTCACTCCATAACCTTCAAAAATCCTTACGCCAAATTTCCTCATCCAATTTTCTCTAGTGGATGTTTTTAATTTTTCTGCCCCAGCAATCACATAGCGCGTAAATTGGAAATCCTCCGGGTCACCATGTGTAGCATAGCCACTTAAAAACGTATCTGTACCAAATACCACAGTTGATTTTGTGTCATATACAAGCTCTGGGACAATTTTATAATGCAATGGTGACGGGTAAAGAAAGGTTTTTATTCCGCTTGAGATTGGCAACGCCAGTCCAACGCCTAATCCGAACGAATGAAATACAGGCAAAGCATTAAAGAATCGATCTTGCGAGGTGAAATCCAAACATGATTTCACTTGCGCTTGATTCGATAATAGATTTTTATGACTTAATACTACACCTTTAGGTGACCCCTCTGATCCTGAGGTAAACAAGATGACTGCTGGTTTATCTGCATCTGATTGATGTTTAAATAAACCTATCTTTGTCTTAGAGACAAATATACCAATTAGCTTATCAATCAAGCCTATTTCTTGCTTAATATCTTCTAAGTAAACAACTTTAACATTATCATTCAGGAGCCCATCAATCTCTTCAAGCTGCCCTAATTCAATAAATTTTCGCGATGTTATTACGGTATTTATTTTCGCAGTCTCGATAGCAGAGAGAATACTATTTTTACCCACTGTAAAATTGAGCATCGCTGGAACTACACCTAATCCTTGCAATGCATAAAATGTCACCCCTGTCGGTATTGCATTCGGCAACAACATACCAACATGCTCTCCTTTCTCTATATACTTAGAAAAAATCCTCCCGAGGACAATACTTCCCAATAATACTTTGCCTAAGGCAATAGGCTTTCGTTCAATATCCTCTAGTACTTCATGGCTTGATCCGAATTTACTAAGTGAATTTGCTAATATCTTGAATAATGTTTGATCTGTTTTTGTTGTGTGATACACCATCCCCGTCATGACATCATAGACCTTCCTCCGCATAGCCATTTTTCTAGCACCACCGCGAATTTCTTTTGGGATATTAATGTCGACTGGAGGACAAATAGAAATTGTAATTTTAGGGAAAACTTTTAATTTGATTAATCCTTTTAATCGTCCAAATACTGTGTATTGCGCACCATCAATACGCACAGGGATAAGCTTTGCACCACCCAGTTCTGCAATTTTCCCTGGGCCCTCATAAACTTTCATTAAACTTCCATTATTTGTAATCCTTCCTTCAGGAAATATCACAACCTTCCTACCATTTTTCAGCATTTTAACTAAACCCTTAACGGCCATTGGCTGGGTTGGGTCTAACGGATACATCTCAAAAAACTGTGTAAATATCTTTGCCCACCACTTCTTATTGACAGCGGTATTAATAGCAAACACGGGCAAATCAGGCATATAGCTCATTAATAACGGCCCATCCAAGAACGAGGTATGATTTGCTACGATCACATAGGGAGCATTATCTTTTGGATAATTTTCAAGCCCTTTCACTTCTACTCGATAAAGTAATTTGAATAATATTCTTCCTAAGGTCTTTAAAGACTGTTTTGGGATAATTTTCATAATATATATTGATACAAATAAATTAATAATCGCTAACATCCAAAATAAATCTTCTATTTCAAAGCGACTACTTAAGACTGCAATCACTAATACAGATGCCAACACCATGAACATTGCATTGGATATATTATTTGCTGCAATTGTTCGTGAACGTAACTTATCTTCAACTCTCTTCTGCAACAGTGTATATAAGGGCACTATATAAAATCCTGCTGCAACAGATAACAACAACATATCAACCAGAATGCGCCAATGCTGCTTGTCTGCCAAGAATGCAGTCACAGTGTAAAGTTCGCCTGAATTGACTTGAGGTATTATCTTTTCTAATGAGAGATACAAATCGAGACTAAATAATGACATTGCTAAGCCTGCAAATGGCACAAATCTAGCACTGATCTCCCCAGCCATTACTAAACTACATAACAGCGAACCTACTCCTATACCGATAGTAAACATCACTAGCATCAGTACTGCCACCTGTTCATCCGCAAACAATACAGTTGCCGTCAGGGGATTCAATTGCGATTGAATAACATAGCCCAAAAACCAGAACCATGAGATACCAAAGATTACACGTCTTATTTCCCAGTGTTTAATGCCTAAGGTGAAGACCGCATAAGTCTGCCTAAATATATTTACACCTAGTGTTAGTGATGGATTTGCACTTGGGATACTAGGTATCATGAAGCTTGCTGCCCAGCCTATTGCTGAACACATTAATAATACTATTGAGATCGTGACGGCACCATAATCTCCCAGTATCAGTAGCCCCCCTACAATTGTTCCTAACAATATAGATAAGAACGTGCCTGCCTCTACTAAAGCATTTCCAGACAATAACTCTTTATCTTCAAGCAACTCCGGAAGTATTCCGTACTTTGCAGGACCAAACAAAGCTGACTGCAGACCAGTCAAACACAAACACACAAACAATAACCAAACTTGCTCATATATGAGTGCGTATGATGCAATTAAAAGAATTGTTAGTTCAAATGCCTTTATATATCTTATTAAAATATGCTTTCTGTACTTGTCTGCGAGCAAACCTCCGAAAGCTGAAAATAAAAAAAAGGGTAGTATAAAAATACCTGCAGCAAGCATATTTAATATTGACGCTTCAATGCCTAGGTTATCTGCAAATTTATATGTGATTAAAATCAATAATGCCGATTTAAATATATTGTCACTAAACGCCCCTAAAAACTGAACAATAAAGAGTGGCGAAAACCGTCGGCTTGCAAATAATCGAAACAAATCATTCATCACTATTACCTTCAATCATTTTTATTAAAGTGTCCGAGACTAATTCTCGGTGATCATACAAGTCACCCTCAATTCTAGAATACACTTTGTTAATCGCTATTTGATGTACCGCACCCACCACCATTGCCGTAATTACATCTACATCTACTGATTTTATCTCACCTTCCTGAATTCCCTGCGCCACAACGTTTGATAACACACGATACGGTGTAATCATTTCTACTGTAACTTTATCCATATGCGTGTGTTGCGATGTCAGGTAATAACAAAACATCAGCCAATCTTCATCGGCCAATTTCAAAAAGCAGCTTACTATTGAGTTTATTTTTTGATGAATAGTTATATCTTGTTCTATTGATGCTTGTAACTTTGTAGCTAAGTACTCGTGATAATTTTTAAATACTTGCCATGCAAGCTCATCTTTACTTGGGTAATAACGATATATAGACCCTTCAGCGACAGAGGCCAACTTGGCAATCTGCTTTGTCGTGGTTTTTGCCACGCCTTGCTCTATAAAAAGGCTGACTGCAGAATTAACAATTTTCTCTTTTGTACTCATCTTTATCATTCATATAGGCATAATGATATTGTAAGTGAGCACTCACTCATTATCAAGTACTAGTCTCTAGTTCTTTTATCTGACACACTATAATGAATCATAAGTCATTAATATAATTAAGGATTCATTCAAGATGTTTGTAGTCACAAATAGGGTTTTTGTACATGTAGATTGGCATAAAGAATTTGAAGAACGTTTTCAGAAACGTTCTGGGCAGATAGATAAACAACCCGGATTTAAGCGTATGCAAATCCTAAAACCACAATCTGACGATACGCCATATGTTGTCTACACAGAATGGCAGGATGAAACAGCGTTTAAGAATTGGGTCGGTAGTGATGACTTTAAATTAGCCCATCAAAACCCGATGCCAGAAGAGGCATTCACTAAGAAAGGCGCACTAGAACAACACTCAGTAATTATCAACGCAGAAACTTAGATTGCTCGCTAGGCCAGCTTATCCAGTAAAGAGCCCAATGTTTCATCTGCAGCTTTTATGACGGCCGCCGATGCAGCCAAACTTTGCTGAGCTTGCTTTATCTCAACCAAATTTTCTGCAATAGAGCTGCTATTAGTTGATGACGAACTATTTGATGCTGATGCGATTTGACCTGCCGCACGACCAAACTGATCTATCCCGGTACGAACCCCTTGAAGGCCCGCTTGCAAAATTGAATCAGACATATCTATCCCTTGCTTTACAACTTGATAGGATAGATAACTGCGCTTACTCCTAATTCTTGAACGCTGATCAAGCAAAATGATAAGTGCATCACATAAATCTGTGATCACGCATAGCTATTTATTTAGTAAACAAGCGATAAATAATTAACAAGATTACGGCTCCAAGCGTTGCCAATCCTAAACTAACTAGATTAAAACCCGTCACACTTCCCACACCTAATTGAGTACCAATAAAACTACCGATCATTGCACCCGCAATCCCTAGTACCATGGTGACAAATAAGCCACCCGGGTCTTTCCCTGGCATAATCCACTTAGCTATGGCACCGACTAATAAACCTAAAATGATTGATGTAAAAAACCCCATCACGCTTCTCCAAAAGTTATCATATGTCCCTGACCGCTATATTTACTTGAAATCTCAGATGCTTACTACTGATAATTTAAACATATTCATACTATATAAAAAGCTATGATTCGACGACGGACAGCCAAAACTAGTTAATAAAGCTTCTACGGACTACATGCAAAACAAAGTAAAAAAATATTTTCTAATCTGCACTGGCTGGATATCAGTTGTATTGGGTGTGATTGGTATCGCACTGCCACTACTTCCAACGACTCCATTTATTCTTCTCGCTGCTGGGTGTTTTGCCAAATCTTCACCAAGATTTCATCAATGGTTACTTAACCATTCTATTTTTGGTCCATTGATCAATAGCTATCAGGGCGACCAATGCATCCCTCAACATGTCAAGATAAAAGCTATCATTTTTATTTGGATAACCCTCAGCATATCTATATATCTATTAACGATCCCTTGGTTACGCATTGTCATTTTCCTATTAGGCGTGTTCATCACAATTGCTTTGTGGAGAAAACCCAGCTCCCCGAAAGAAGCAAAATAGCCTGCTTAATTCTAACGACTAAGATTTATCAATTGATGATTGTTCTCATCTGCTTGTTATTGACGCTTTTCACGCAACAAGCCTCATAAAATGTGCACTAGTTAACAATCGTGTAGAAATATCATCCAGACGGTAGTAAAGATGTGCTGCACGTAATTGAAACTTATATGACTAGACTTTAGTCTGACCTTCACGTGAGGAAATGAGAAGGTCCAAATGAACATTGAAGAATATCGACAATTAACAAATCGCGTATTCAATGCATTACGCAACTTCGAAACATGCTCAAGTGAACGTGAACGTGACTATGCATTATCCGTAATATCACAAGTGTCATACGAAGCATCGTTAGCACAATGCCAAGAAGCTGATCGCATTGATTTAGAACAGATGGATTTTGCATTACAGCTTGTACTTGAACTAATTCAAGACAATCCGATTCCAGAGTTCTCACCACAAGAACTTCAAGTGGCTCTGCATTAAATAACAGCCTATAGCTTAATTCTTTCTAACGCGCTTAATCAGCTCGTAAGCCTTTAGGATTTGTTGAGACTTATCTGTTGCCACCTGAATCATTTCTTCTGGTAATCCTTTAGAAATCAACTTATCTGGATGGTGCTGACTCATTAAACGACGATAAGCTTTTTTAATCTCGCTGTCGGCGGCAGTCTCTTCCACGCCTAGCACTGAATACGCATTACTAATCTGATCCTGACTGGGCGCTTGGTTAGGGTGGCTTGAATACTGTTTCTGCTGAGCATAGAGCATTGCTTCTAGCTGGCTCAACATAGACACAGGGTAGCCCAAGGCATTACAGATATCTTTTAGGATTTTATCTTCAGCCGGATGCTTGCTGCCATCAGCATAGGCAGCCTGTAACTGAATCTGCATGAACATCTGAATCAAAGTAATCTTACGACCGCATTCTTTTTTAAACTGACTCAATACCCCCGCAAGATCAAAATCACTCTGTTTACCCTGGTTAAACAACTCAATTGCAGCTTTGCGTTGCTCAGGTTGAAAATTCATATGATCAAACACCTGTTCAGCGGCACGTATCTCTTCCTGAGTGACTTGGCCATCCGCTTTGGCGATATGCCCCATCACAGAGAAGGTTGCTGTGAAAAAAGCGGCTTGTGCGGTTTCTTGTGAACTTGGGTCAAACCCGGCTTTTAACTTTTTCGCTTTGTCCACTTGATGACCTAGCACAGCACCAAGCATGCCTCCTAAGGGACCACCCAGTACCAACCCAATGCCTCCCCCAGCAATTTTACCCCACCAACTCATTTCATCTCTTCCTTATCTTTTGATTGCAGCATAATTTCACTATTATGTGATTTTAACTAAATCAGATTGCATCATGCGCATCGAAAGCATTCAAGTAGGCACACCAAGAGTCATCGCACCCGACTGGACAACGTCAATCTATAAATCACCTGTCGCTGGTCAAGTGTATCTCAGTAAATATAATTTAGAAGGCGATAAGCAAGCTGATTTAACCGTACACGGAGGGTTAGATAAAGCTGTTAATGTTTATCCGATCGAACATTATGCTTATTGGAAGCAGCGAAAGGGGCTCTTATTTCGACGACGAATTAATTTACCCACACCTAATAATGGCTCTTTCGGTGAAAATTTCACGGTGTCAGGATTAATTGAGGACAATGTCTTTATAGGTGACGTCTATGAAGTGGGGGCTAGTATTGTAGAAATCTCCCAACCTCGCCAACCATGTTGGAAACTAGCAAGAAAATTCAATCAAGCCCAGTTACCTTTTTGGGTACAACAAACAAGTAAAACAGGTTGGTACTTCCGAGTTGTTCAAGAAGGTGAAGTACAAGCTGGCGACAAATTTGTATTAGCAAAGAGAAACAACCCTGATTGGAGCATTACGCGAGCCAATCAACTAATGTATACGCCTGGGCAGTCGAAAGATGACATTGCATCAATTCTTCAATGCAAGCAATTATCCAGCAGCTGGACAAACACCTTCAATAAAAAACTCAAGGAATACTCATAGTATTGATATTAATACTCACACTATACAAATTTGCCGCGGCAGTATTTTAATACGCTACAAACTTATATCTACAATACGCCAAACTTTCTCTGCCCAACATAAAAGGCTGTACCAGACGATTGAGATGAAAAAGTGACAGTAGTCCCACTGTCAAAATAGATAACATCACCAGGTTTCATAGTGACTGTATCACCACCACTTTCAGTGATCGTCATTTCGCCTTCCAACATTATCTTACATTCGTCGTAAGAGTAAGTGTATTCAAGTGGATTACCTGCTTCCATTCTAAAAAAACCACCAGTAATTGGTGAAGACTCGTTATTAGAGGACACGGTATCTTGCAAAAATACATTAATACCTTCAATGTCCAAAGAGTTGATTGGTTTTGATTGAGCCTTTTCGAAATGCTTCATTCCCATTATTATTCCTTTCAGTTAATCTTATGAAGAATACTATGCGAGTCACGACACATCGTATATGGCAAATAACCCCTAATGTATAAAACTAACCACAAACATAATGATCTCTTGTGAAAGAACAACTGCCGTCCATACAATCTCTTAGAAAAGACTACATCGATTCAAATCAAGAATATGATAGTCGCATGCTTAATTGTGCAGCACATATGATCATTGTGATTGATGATCCTAAACAGTTAGTTCAAGTCGGTTTAGAATTTATGGCTACTGAGCTATCTGCTTGTCGTGCCGATGCAGGTTTTGCAACACCTACTCATCAACATTACACACCTATTACCGAGTTTCGAAATCATGCCACTGAGCCACCTTCAATTACTGGGCTTCTATTACCCAACCAACACGAAGCGATGCAAAATATTTGGAGTGCATCATCCCCTCTCGCAATTAATGACGTATCAACATTTGATGAACTTAAAGAACTGAAGGAGATATTTTTATCAGCATCATGTAAATCCATGCTGATTCAAAAATTAGTTTGGGAAGATAAACCCATTGGTATTACGTGTATTGATCATACGGTTAAGACACATCAATGGAATAAAGATGAAATTAATTTCATGCATACATTCTGTTCAACCTTTCTTGGGCCACTTGCTGGGATAAGTAACTATTGGTTTAACCCTAAATTACATAGCATGTTCGCCAAGCCGACACAGTCAGAACTGATCGCCATTCGCTTAGCAGCAAAAGGGATGACTTATAAACAAATTGCAGACCAGCTCAACAAATCCACTCGAACTATTGAAAATCAATTCCGCAACGCGCGAAACCGTCTTAATGCAAGAAATCAAATTGAATTAGTCAAAAAATGTGAACACTGGCTCTAACCACTTCTTAGTGTGCACTAGCTAACATTATTGGAATATATGTCCTTTCTCTAACTAATAATTTAATGGGTATGTGGTTGATTTTGTGGAATGAAATTGCGATTTCAAGGATATTGTGGTCCTATTTCATACAAAGACACCTTCGTGGAAGACACCAGTCAAATAATAAAATTATTGTCTGAGGACACTATTGTTACACGCCCTTCGGATGGACTGTTAAAAAAACAGTGCAGTTCGAATATTAGTGTGTCTTTCACTGCTATTTCCGGCCCCAGAACTGGTCTATCTTTTCAGCTAGAAGAACAAAACGATATCACTTTAGGACGCTCACCTGAAGCCAGCATACAAGTTATCGATACAGGCATATCAAGAACTCATATTCGTCTGCACTTTGATGGAAGCTCCGTTATTGTAGAAGACCTACATAGTGCAAATGGTACCTACATCAATGGGACAAAGTTAAGAGGTAAAATTGAAATTAAAAATGGCGATCAGATTTCTATTGGTGTATCGACCGTACTTAAATTGTCACTAAACAATCAATTAGATGCGGAATATAAAGATTATATCGAGGATCAACTTTCAAAAGATAATTTAACTGACGCATATAATAGAAAGGCATTTGCACATTTCTTAAATAGCGCTTTCATTGCCGCTAAAAGAGATTTTAGCTCACTATGTTTATTTATGATTGATGTCGATAATTTTAAAACAATCAATGACACCTACGGCCATCAAGTTGGCGACAAAATATTAAGGCATATCGCTGACAAATTAATTAAAACTGTGCGCTCTGCAGATATAGTTTGCCGTTATGGTGGCGATGAGTTTGCAATTGTCTGCCCCAACATTGATTCTTTAAGCGGATTACAACTAGCAGAACAAGTTAGAAATAATATTGAGACAATGAAGTTTTCAGTTGCAGACAAAAAGATTAAAACCACTCTTAGTATTGGTGTATCTAATTACCCTGAGAACGAAATAAAATGTGTATCTCAGTTTATTGCTTACGCAGATAAAGCAATGTACAAAGCAAAACGTAAAGGACGCAATCAAATAGGTTTAATATCTGATCACTAGTGGTTATTGTTCGAAAATCTCTCGATTTAGTCCCGCATGTAATACACGCCGCGCTTGCATATTGATTTCTATCCCTCGCGAAAATCGCTTTTGATTCTCTTCATCATTCAAATATGGCATTACTGATTTTTCAATCATATTAGAATGCTCAATATCTAATTCTATATGACCTACAAATAGCTCTAAATCTTTATCAGTGATTCCCGGTATTTTTCTTAACCCTTTTAACAGCAAACTATAATATTTAGGAATTGGCCATTCACTTGCCACGCCAACTGCAGCTACTGCAGTCAACCAATCGCCATTACGAGTAAGTTGTTCCATCGTGCTAATGTACATCTGCAATTCAGGAATAACGCAATAGGACGAAGCATCTTCAATCTGCAAATCTAACGCTAACATAAAGTTGCGATATAACTGCATATGTGACTTTTCTACATCTCCTAGCCCATACTCATCATAGAGAATATCGGATAATACAAATTGTATATTTTCATCTGGCGTAATACCTAAGGTATTGGCTTGATATAATCTTGTTCTGAGAATGTGCGGATAATATAATTCTGCAAATCTTTGGGCTTTATCTATTTTAAAGTCGGTTTGATTAGCCATGTTTTCAATAAACATGTCATTGAACAGAGAATGCTCTAACAACTGTTCTTTTAGCCTTTTAAAATAAACACTCCCTTGCATATTATTCTCCTTAATCTTGATTCATTTTCTCAAGCTATTGGCAATCCATTTAGCTTCCACTCTGGAAAGCCATCTTCCAATCTACGTGCTTTATATCCCTGCGACCTTAATAAATTGATAGCATCAAATGCTAATAAGCAATATGGTCCACGACAATATGCAATGACTTCTTTATCTTGTGGTAATTGATCCAATTGATTTTGTATATTTTCGGTAGGCATATTAATCGCGCAGGGTACATGACCAGATTCATATTCTGTTTCTGGTCTCACATCTATCACAGTTACTTCTCCGAGATTAACTCGTTTAAGTAATTCCTCACGCGATATGGGTTCTAAATCATCTTTTGAATCTAAATATTTAGTGATCAATACTTGGATTTCAGCCAGATTATTCTCAGCTAATTTTCTCATTAACACTAATAACTCGACGACTGAATAATCACTAAGTCGGTAGTACGATTTCTGCCCTTCTGATCTATTCTTAACTAATCCTGATCGTCTTAGCTCTTGCAGGTGCTGGGATGTATTCGCCACAGAAAGACCTGATGCCTTAGATAATTCATCTACTGTTCGCTCTCCTTGCGCTAAAAATTCCAGTAATTCCAATCGGTTACCATTACTAAGAGATTTTCCAACCTGAGCAAATTGTGCAAATAAGTCTTTTTTGAATGTCATTTTCGTATTTATTATCTCATATATTCAATTGATCTATTGAATAAGCTAGCGTATGTTAAACATATTGTCATATTAATTATATTTACACCCGAGGACTCACAACCATGACTGAAGATGAATATAGCTCTGCGATTAAAGATTTAATCAAAGCTGTTATTGCTGGCGTAATTTTCTTATACGGGTTTTTCATATTAGCGTTTATATTTGATATACATTAATCATATTCTTAATATCTAGTAGCTAAGCTCTAATTAATTTAAGTATAACTAGCCTGGCAGAACACTTCCTAAATAATACTCATATTCTAATTGAGTATTGATTGATTATTTCAAAGTCTATATTATGTTATGTTATAACAAAGTATGGGCTTGTAAAAATTAATGAGAGAACGTCATCGCCACACTGTCTGCATTAAAGACGCGCTAGAGCGAGCAGAACAAGTATGCCTTAAGCGCGAGATTCGCCTCACTCCGATGCGAAAAAAAGTCCTTGAACTCATATGGCAAAGTCATAAACCGATTAAAGCCTATGACTTACTGGCAAAACTCAGTACTGAAGGCCATATTGAAAAACCACCTACTGTATATCGTGCATTAGACTTTCTATTAGAAAATCATCTCATTCATAAAATTGAGAGTAGCAATGCCTTTATTGGCTGTGAAATTGATCACGACAAATTAGATAGTAAATTTTTCGTCTGTGACGAGTGCGACGAAGTCAAAGAAGTGCATGAACCTAAACTGGATAAAACCCTATTAGAGACCAGTCAAAAACAAGGGTTTACCCTCAATCAAACTTCAATAGAAATCCACGGTACTTGTGCAAGGTGTGCAAAATAATATGCAAGAATACTTCGACCGATTTGCCATATTGTTGTCAGGAATATGTGCCATACACTGCATTGCACTGCCAATTGTCGCAAGCTTAATTCCCCTATTGACTGCAACTGTCCATCACGGAAATGAAATTCATGAGTTCTGGTTCCACCAATTCATTCTCTTATTTATTTTACCAGTCAGTTTAGTGGCATTGGTTACTGGATATCTCTCACATAAAAGAATACTACCTGTAGTGATTGCTGCGATTGGCTTAGTCATATTGATTTTTATTGCATTATTTGCAGAACAATTACTTTTAAATCATGTCATACCTCATGAAGGCGAAACTCTTTTAACCGTCACTGGCGGACTATTTCATGCAGCTGGACATATCCTTAATCTACAAGCAACAAGAAAAAATACTACCCACTGTTCGACATAAGCTAATAATGATGCGAATTGCTTTAATCCTTTTTACATTACCATTAGTAGCATTCAATGTATTTGCTGAGTCTGAACACCACGACCATCATCATGACCATGATGAGCATACAGAAGACTTTACACAACACAACGCACATGAACATGGAAGAGTCATTGTTAAAATTTCTTATAGCGCTCACCAAATGAATCTTCATCTAAGTCTGCCCGCCTACAATGCGTTTGGATTTGAGCACTCTCCAACTAATACAGATGAACAATCCATCGTTGATAACACACTAGCGCTACTAAATGAACCAAAAAATGTATTCACAACTGAGCCCAATTGTGAACTAGTTTCATCAATATTTAAGGACGACCATACTCAATCATCAACACAGGCAGAGAAACATTATGATGTTGAGATTAACTCCATACATAATTGCCTACCCAATCAATCGATATCAATCGTATTTTCTCTATTTGAAACAATACCCAGCATTAATCAGATTATCGTTCAATATATTTCAGAGTCAGAGCAAAAACTTATCACGTTAGATAAAGACAACACTTACATCACAATTAATTAAACCCGTGAGTGAATGCATAAAAATTTCACAGCTTTCATTCCGCTGGCCTGGCGCAGCCACTGATTTACTCAATATACCTAAGCTATCTATTGCACAAGGTGAGCGAGTCTTTATTCACGGCGCAAGTGGCAGTGGAAAATCCACATTATTAAACTTGCTTGCTGGGACTTTAGCGCCCACCCAAGGAAGCATCTCTATCCTTGATCAAAACATCTCAGCCTCGACCAAGGCAAATTATGATTCATTCAGAGCGGATCATTTTGGCATTATATTCCAGCAATTTAATCTAATCCCCTATCTCAGTGTTATAGAAAACACATTGCTTCCTCTGTCTTTTTCAAAATATAGACAATCTAAACTCGCTGAATCCAAATTCACGACTTATGAACATGCTTTAGAAATTTTAAATTCATTAGGCTTGGATGCTAAAAATATTTACAATCAAAATATTACAACGCTAAGCACTGGCCAGCAGCAACGTGTGGCTACTGCACGCGCACTGATTGGATCTCCTGAAATCATTATCGCAGATGAACCCACCTCAGCTTTAGACGCTAACGCCAAGCATGACTTTATTGAGTTGCTTTTTAATGAAGCCAACAAAAATGCCTGCACTTTAATCCTAGTCAGCCATGACCATTCATTAGCTACTATGTTTGACCAGACATATGCGATGAACTCTTTCACATCAGGCAATCCATCATGATTCGCACCATTCTTACGCTTGCAATTAAGAGTTTGAGATTTAGAAAATTCTCTGTTGGCTTAACGATTTTCTCTGTAGCTATTAGTATCATGCTGTTTTTATCTGTTGACACTATAAGAGTTCAGACCAAAGACAATTTTGTTAATACTATTTCCGGCATAGATTTGATTGTAGGCTCGCGCAGTGGCTCTATTCAGCTTTTACTATATTCAATATTTCATATTGGAAATGCGACTAATAATGTCTCTTGGGATAGTTATCAAAAAATATCTCAACATTCACGCGTCGATTGGAGCATCCCCATATCACTAGGTGATTCACATAAAGGCTTTCGCGTCATTGGTACCAATAATGATTTTTTAAAGCATTATCAATACAAAAACAATATTAATTTATCATTTGATTCAGGTAATAATTTTATAAACTTATTCGATGCAGTCATTGGATCAAATGTTGCCAAACAATTAAATTATGCTTTAAATGATGACATCATACTGGCTCACGGTATGGGAAATGTCAGCCTCACTAAACATGATAATTTGCCTTTTACCATTTCGGGGATTTTGGATCCCACAGGTTCTCCTATTGATGACAGCATCATTATTGACTTAAAAGCTTTAGAAGCAATTCATATAGGCTGGGAACATGGAGTGGCGACTCAGACCGATTTGTCGGTTAATGATTTGGATAAAAAAACTCTTCAACCTAAATCAGTAACTGCATTCTTGATTAAATTAAAAAGTAAGCATGATGTCTTTAGCACTCAAAGAGCCATCAATGATTTCCGCCAAGAGCCATTACTTGCCATTCTCCCGGGTGTTGCATTACTTGAATTATGGAAAGTCGTTGGGACGATAGAAAAGGTATTAATCGTTATTTCTGGTTTTGTAATAATTTCAGCCATGTTTAGCATGCTTGCAATTATTCTCACCAATCTCAATTCTCGAAGTCGCGAATTAGCTATATTAAGATCTGTTGGCGCATCACCTATCAGCCTATCATTATTGATGATTATAGAAACTGAATTAATTATATTTTTTAGTATAATTTTAGGCGTTACATTATTATACCTTTCAATATTCCTGTTTGGACCAATTTTGAATCAGTTATATGGTATTACTATTTTATTCTCTCCGTTATCGTCTTTTCAATGGCTATTCCTCGTTTGCATTTTATTCTTCGGTCTACTTATCGCGTTAATACCTGCCTATAATGCTTATCGAAAAACGTTACAAGATGGCTTAATGACTCGATCATGAATATTACATTTAAATTTCTAATCACTTTTATTTTTGCGGTTAATTTAGTCTATGCTAACGATGCTCGCATTCTTGAGTGGGACGAAATGATGCCAAAAGGCTATGTCGAATCATTGCTTGATTTCAATAATAGTAATAATGATTTTAGTGCTTCTGATAGCTTCAGTTTTGACGATGACACAGAAGAAGCACAGAGTGCTTATGAAGAGCTACGAAACAAGCTCTCCTCCGCACCTATCGTGCCTGAGCTTAATGACCAATTTGTTAAAATCGCAGGATTTATCGTTCCTTTGGATTTTGACTTTGACTCAGAAACCTTTCAACAATTTTTGCTAGTTCCATACTTTGGCGCGTGCATTCATACTCCACCACCTCCTTCCAACCAAATTGTTCATGTCACCTCTAAAACTGCACTCAAGCAAGAATGGTTGGATTATGCAGTCTGGGTAAGTGGCTCACTCAGCACCCAAAGTAAAGATAGCCAACAAGCTTATGCCGGCTATTCCATGAATGGGGTAGAACTAGAAGAATATACAGAGGAAAGTGAATAATTTTTTCTACGTCAAGAAACTTTAATGCGTACAACATTCATTATTTCCATTTCTAATCCTGCAATAGTTTCTTTAGTGGGGTAATAAGTCAGATTTACTCGCTGACCTTTTAAGTTTTTATACAATACTTTACGCTTATATCGAAATGGAACATCGCACCCATCTAGCATAAGGGTATTTACAATCCATTCTCCCGCCTCTCTTTGTACATGCGAGGTCACTTTCATCATATCTGAGTGGGTGAGTTTCTCATGCTTTTTCAGCAACTTTTCAGGTTCGGATTTTTTCATTTCTGATTAATTTTATTTAATAACGATAGTGTATGCATGCTTGCTTCTAATGCACCTTCTAAGAACCCATTATTATGCTGTCTATAATCTGCAGCCTCAGAACCAGACCATATTATTTTATCTTGCCAAGTAGGCTCACTGACGTAACCAATATTGTTCATGGGATGAAATCTCTGAATTTCCTGATCTAATTGTGTAGATGTATATGACTCCATTGCCCAGTCCTGCAAATATACAATTTTAGGTTTAAGCGCTTGCTCACCAAACATTCTAGCTAGTTGTTTTATCGCCATATTTTTCAACTCATCTTGCCTGTTTCTTCTATTGACGACAGGTACACCTAAAAAGCCAAATAAAGCATATAAACTTTGATCATCTGAGGAGGCATCATGTATTTCTTGTAAGGGTCCGCGATGACTAATTGCATCTCCTGACAAGCCTTGTTCAGACCAAAACTGTTGCTCATAGACACACACTAATTTCGCATGCCCAGCCATCCATGTCGCAATTCCATTAAGCTGCTCAATTCTTTCATTTGATAATACTGGCTCAAAAGTAATATGTGTCAGCGCAACTCTTGGTGGTAATGCGATCACTAAACGTTGGCATGTTATTTCTTCTATAAAATTTTCAGTTTTATATCTCGCTGTGATTATTTCAGCGTCGCGTTTTATCTCGGTGACCACTGCATTAGTATTTATTGCATCACTTGATAGTTCGTCGCCAAGTCTGCTGATCAGTTGACGTATGCCACCTTTTAATCGGTAAGCACCAGACATAGAAATA
This sequence comes from Gammaproteobacteria bacterium, assembly GCA_045106935.1. GTDB lineage: Bacteria > Pseudomonadota > Gammaproteobacteria > UBA4575 > UBA4575 > UBA1858. Next base: position 111,471 of record JBGCFN010000016.1, read on the forward strand.
CCATCAACACCTCGCTGTATCACACCTTGATTGTCTTCATAAACGGCATCTCCTTTTCCATTCTGAAAAAAAACATCGCCTTCTAAACCAAGCTCTGCCAATAATGAGTAGATACGGTTTTGCCCTGGCCAGAACCAGCTAGGTCCCAAGTCAACACCTGCCAATTGAGGATTGTATTCTGAGCCTTCAGCATTCCAAGAAAGCACACGACCACCAATTCGATCACGCGCTTCTAATACGCAGTACTCAGTACCACGCTTATGGCATTCATAAGCAGTATGTAGCCCACTCAATCCTGCACCAATAATGAGTACATCAGTGTGCATTAGAATATTTCGTTAGTCGGTCTTAAGTCTAATTCGTGTGTCCATGCTGAAGGTTTTTGATTAATCAATTGGAGATAAGCTTCCGCAACTTCTTCTGTGCGCATCATGTCAGATGGATCCATCGCATGTAATTTACGACTATTTTGCGTATCAAGAATGCCATCAAGAACAATATGTGCAATGTGGATTCCTTGCTTCTGATATTCACGCGCAATCGATTGAGTTAACCCACGTAGTGCAAACTTTGCCGATGCAAATGCTGAAAATTGCGCGCCACCACGCAAGCCACCGGTTGCTCCCGAGACGAGAATAGTTCCTTTACCTTGATCAATCATACCTGGCAACACTGCCTGAAATACATGAAACGCACTCAACACCATGGATTGCCATGATAATTCAAATTCTTCGACCGACGTTTCTAAAAATGGCTTGATAAATAATTGAGCAGGATTGTGTATCACTACTTGAGGCACGCCATACTCATCTATCACTTTATCTAATATTTCTGTGACTGCTCTACTATCAGATGCATCACATTGCATCATTAACATATGATCAGTAGCGCAAGCCACCTTAGAGCGATTTAGACCAACTACTTGATAGCCATTATTAGCTAGTAATTTTGCCAAGCTGATCCCTAAGCCTTCACCTGAACCAAGAATGATGGCCAGTGGCTTTTTTATATTTTTACTCATTAATTACCTTTTGATCACAATAGCTACCATAGATGATAGCTTAACAATGAGCAGCGCTCTTGTCCCAAACACAATTATCTATAATCGCACAGCTATTTACTAAAAATATTAACATTTATAGACATTAATCTTAGATATGTCTTTCACGTGAATGTTTCGATACTGCGCCGGGAGGATTAATAACGCGAACAAGATAGTTGTGGAACTTTTAATAATTCGTTAGTCTAAATGCTATGAGATATTGGCGCATATGGATAATTACCTTATTAATACTCGCACTTCCTATTGCGAGCATGGCGACTATCTCTAATTTTCATTGCATGACTGATGCTCAATCAGCATCAGCGCAAATGGAACTCTCTTTGGGTGATCATTGCGATAGCAATAATGACCTCAACACATCTAATGATTCTCCACCTGCTGAATGTTCGTGTGACTGCAAAGATACTTTAGGTTGCTTGAATAGTAGCACTTGCGGGCTTGCTTTATTCAACCTCACTAGACCAATTATTACCCCTTCACATTTGCAATTAAGCAGCAAATTAATTGATCAATTTAATTCACTTCATACGCCTCCCCTGATTCGCCCCCCTATTATTTTTTCTTAATTCTTTGCTGTTAGATCTGAATTTCTAGTTCGCTAGAAATTTGTCTCAAGCATGAGATCTCATTACTCATGCTGCAATCATTCATAGGATTACTATTATGAATAGAATTATGAAATTATCCTTAGTAGGATTTATTTTTATAGTCATGGGATGTACTTCTATCCCTAAAGATTATGGCATGAGCGAAGTTAAAGATATGCTCGCTCATAAAGATATCACCACTGCTGTAAACGATACTGATAGTTTAGAGTCTGTTGTACAGTCGCTTCTATCCGAGACAATATCAATAAATGATGTTGTTCAGTTAGCGTTGATCAATAACGCCGAACTACACAAAACATATGCTTCGCTCGGCATCGCAGCGGCAGATGTATACGAAGCAGGTCGCATTCGGAATCCAATTTTATCTTTCTCGCAACTAAACTCTAATCAATCTGGTGAGCGCGATCTGATAACGCTTAGTTTTGTTACATCTTTATCAGATTTAATTACACTGCCCGCCCGCAAGCAATTTGCTGAATCACAATTTACAGCGATGAAACAATCAATTGCTGCTGATATTTTACACATCATCAATGAAGTGCAAATCAGTTACCACAATTATGCGGCGGCACTACAGATACAAGCATTAAAAAAACATCAGCACCAAACAGCCACATTATCCTCTCGGCTAGCCCAACGTTATTTCAATGCAGGCAATATCAGTGAGCGAGAATTATCAGAACAAAGCGCCAAAGCCTCTTTTGCATTATTTGAATCTTTTGATGCAAATGAGAATGCATTAAGTGCGCGTAAAAATCTCGCAAACCTTTTAGGCTTATCCATGGATGCTTCATGGCAAATCACTTCCGATCTTCAATTGCCACTCAGCACAGAAATAGATATCGCGTCATTAACTGCAACAGCGAATAAATCCAGATTAGACCTAGTTGCATCAATATCAAAGGCAGATCGCCTTGCCAAACAATTAGGCGTGACACAATGGTCTCGATACTTAGGCGATCTTGATATAGGCATAGAACGAGAACGCGAGACTGATGGCGCCAAATTAACAGGACCAGTACTGGAATGGGAATTCCCTATCTTCTCACAACACACCGATAAGAAGTTACGTCAATCAAGTGATCTCAAAATAGCTATCCTTGATGTTCAACAATTATCCAATGAGATTCATAACCAAGTGTATGCAAATTATCTTATGACTAGTAACGCTCAAGCACTTGTCAATGAATATCTACAAATCTTTATCCCCACCCAAACAAGTATTGTTGCCAGCGCTCAAGAGGAAGAAAGTTTTATGCTCATTGGCACATTCGAATTACTAGACACTAAACAGAAAGAATATGAAAGTTATGTTGGCTTAATTAAAGCCTTACGCGATTACTGGATTGCTTATTCAAATTTGATGTACGCAGCAGGCAATTCACTGTCACTACCCTCACCAGAACACATAGACGCTTTCAACGTTCAAACCATCATTAATGATGTCTCGTCAGAACAGCACAATACGCACCGCCATCATTAACAAATTATACATAAGGAATTTATCATGACTTCACGTAGAGAATTTTTAACCGTTGCGGGAACGAGCACTCTTGCAGCCTCTTTCGCACCTAAAGTCACTGCAGAAACTTTAGCAACATCAGCTTCATTTAAAAAAATTGATAAGACACCCACCAATTACACACCAGTGAGAACATTAAATGGATGGACACTACCTTACACCATGAATAATGGTGTCAAGGAATTTCATTTAGTGGCTGAAGAATTTGAACATGAGTTTGCACCTGGTAGTGTTGCCAAATGTTGGGGGTACAATGGCACAACACCCGGACCCACTATCGAGGCAGTTGAAGGCGATCGGGTTCGCATTTATGTGACTAATCATTTAAAAGAACACACCACTATCCATTGGCACGGATTATTACTTCCTAGCGGGATGGATGGTGTCGGCGGATTAACCCAACCTCAAATCGCCCCGAATGAAACCTTTGCCTACGAATTCACTTTGAAGCAACATGGAACTCATATGTATCATCCACATGCAGATGAAATGGTACAAATGGCCGTAGGTATGATGGGTATGTTTATTATTCACCCTCGTCAGGGTGAAAAAACTTCTATCGATCGTGATTACTGCTTTATTACTCACAATTGGTCTATGCATCCTGGCACTTACCGTCCCGACCCATCTGTCTTACAAGATTTTGATTTATGGACATTCAACAGCAAAGTGTTTCCAGCTATCGATCCTGTTGTTGCACGCACTGGTGAACGCGTACGTGTACGTATAGGTAATCTATCAATGTGGAATCATCCCATTCACATGCATGGTGTACAATTTTCAGTAACAGGCTCTGACGGTGGTCGATGGCCAAAATCAGCATGGCGTACCGAAACCACTGAAATTGTAGGTGTCGGACAAACACGTGATATTGAATTTATTGCCGAGCCTGGTGATTGGGCTTTTCATTGCCATATGTCTCATCACACAATGAATGCAATGGGCCATGATATTCCAAATACTTTAGGTGTAGATCAATCATCACTTGATAAGGAAATACAAAAAGTACTCCCAAACTTTATGCCTATGGGTCGTTATGGAATGGCGGAACATCAAACACATGTTGATATGGGTCATCACAGTGGACCAGACAATACACTTCCAATGATGACTGGCCACGGACCTTATGGAAATATTGAAATGGGCGGCATGTTTACCACAGTAAAGGTTAGAGACAATATCAAGAAAGGTGACTTTAACGATCCTGGTTGGTATCAAGCCCCTGTAGGTACAGTTGCTAAACGCATCAGCTCAAATCCAGAATTTGGTTCGCCCATCAGATTTAAGCAAACCTCATGAATTTTTATATTGGTGTAAACTAGCATTATTAGGAGCAGCATAAAATGAAACATAACTTTCAAGTTGAAAATATAAGATGTGGTGGGTGCTCAAATACCATCACAAAAAAATTAAAAGAAATAAAGGGTGTAGAAGACGTGCAAGTAGACGTCGACCAAAAGCAAGTCAGTGTCACAACTAGCCCATCTAGTGACACTGAGATTCATAACCTTCTCAGTGAAAAACTTAGTAAGTTAGGTTACCCA
>JBGCFN010000017.1:0-66617 GCA_045106935.1 Gammaproteobacteria bacterium
ATTAAAATCACCACTGAAAGATCGTCAGTGGTTCGTTAGTGGTGCATTAGTAGTGATTGGCAGCATGATATTTGGCATCATTCTGACCAGAATCCCATGGCAACGTAAGAAAAAGTGGAATCAGCTTTAATCAAGCAAAGCTCTATAATCTAGGCAACAATTCAGCAGTTAGAAATAACAAAAAATTTCTTAAATGAACTGTTAATGGTCCAGGTTGATTTGACGCCTTTGTCAAAAGAAATAATATCCCCGGCTGTCACGTTAATGGTGTCACCATCAGCCAGCTGAATAGAAAGAGATCCTTCAATAATATGAAATATCTCATCGCCTGGGAATTCATAATCAAAAGTCATTGGCTCGCAACGCCATAGGCCTGAATACGTCGGTGCACCCGCTGAGTTCTCCGTGCTTAACCAATGCACTTCACCAGCTTGTTTATCTCCCACCATGAATGGCTCATAGTTGTCAGTTGATAATGATGATTTAGTATATGTGCTCATTCGCTTAACCTTGTTTAGTATATATATCTATAGTATATCGTTGCATCGGTTAGACCAAGATTTTTAATGCTTTGAGTCGTGAGTCTGCAAAGGTCAATTTTATAATTGACTACTCATGGTTGAATCTAAAGCTTTAATGTATTGATTAAAGCGTCAGCGACTGCAGCTGACGATGCAGGGTTTTGACCAGTAATTAGCAATCCATCTACAACTGCTAGTGATTGCCAGTCATCTGTCTTTTGATAAATGCCACCCAATTTGGTCAACTGGTCCTCAAGCAAATAAGGCACTACATCAGTTAAATTGACAGCTGCTTCTTCAGAATTACTAAAGGCTGTAATTTTCTTATTCTTTATAATGAATTCACCATGCTTATCTTTTACTTTCAATAAAACTGCAGGCGCATGACAAACTGCTGCGACTGGTTTCTCAGCAGCAATGAAATTTTCAATTAATGAGATAGAATCTTGGTTGTTATATAAGTCCCATAATGGACCATGGCCACCGGGATAAAAAACTGCATCAAAATCTTCAACTTTCATCTCGCTTAATTTATGGGTATTGGCTAAGGCATGTTGAGCGATTTCATCATTATCGAATCGATGAGTGTCATCAGTTTGAGAATCAGGTTCATGGCTTTTGGGATCAAGTGGAGGTTGACCCCCAAGCGGAGAAGCTAAGATAACCGATGCTCCGGCATCTTTAAGATGGTAGTAAGGACTTGCTAATTCTTCTAGCCAGAAACCTGTTTTTGTATTGGTATCACCCAGTTGATCGTGCGAGGTTAAGACGATTAACACTTTCATTGCAACTCTCTTATCAGGTTAGTATTGGTTATTGAGAAACTGTATGTTATCGATTAGCAAAGTAACTAACAGTAATGGTAGTGTCGTTATTATACGTAACTTGGGTTGCATCCATATTAATTGTTTGGAGTAGGCATATATTTATTGTGCTTATTGTCTTGTCATTTATAAAAATGAACCTAAGCATGATTCTATAACCTTAATGTATATGTAGAGTTTTCTGTTATTCATTTAGATTATATACTGCTAAGATCAAACAGAATGATTCTATGATTGTTAATTTATTTGAGGGAAAGTTAATGTCTCGTTTATTGTTAAGTTTATTTGTCTTGGGGTTGAGTGCGGCTATACATGCAGACAGCAGTTTGATCTCTAAAGCCGCGCCGGATGCTAAAGTGTATTTTATTGAACCTGCTGACGGTGCTGTCGTTGGGCAAACGTTTTCAGTTAAATTTGGTTTAAGTGGGATGGGTGTGGCGCCTGCGGGAACTGATCGTGAACATACAGGTCACCATCATATTTTAATTGATATGGAAGCATTGCCAGATATGACCATGCCATTGCCTGCTAATGACCATGTTAAGCACTTTGGAGGTGGTCAAACAGAAACGACGTTGACGTTAACACCAGGGACTCACACGCTACAGTTGTTGCTGGGTAATCATCTTCATATTCCGCATGACATGCCGGTCATGTCTGAAAAGATCACCATTACGGTTGAATAAGCAGTTCGCGTAGTTTCGTCAGCATTAAAAAAGGCGGCAAAAGGTTTGCCGCCTAAGCTTTACCACCGTGCGGTGGCCCCATAACGCTGTGTAAAAAGCTACTTCATTGGTAGCTTATTGTATGGTTACCAAACTAGCGCGCCGCCAGTTTGGTATTCAGTAACACGCGTTTCAAAAAAGTTCTTTTCTTTCTTCAGGTCTAATACTTCAGACATCCATGGGAATGGATTGCTGACGCCAGGGTATTGCTCGGGTAAACCAATCTGAGAACAACGACGGTTAGCAATAAACTGAAGATACTCGGCAAACATGTTGGCGTTTAAACCCAGGATGCCGCGTGGCATGGTGTCTTGTGCATATTGAATCTCAAGCTCTACTGCATCAGTAATCAACTTGGTCATTTCCTGTTGGAATTCAGTACCCCAAAGATGAGGGTTTTCCACTTTGATTTGGTTGATCACGTCGATGCCGAAGTTCATGTGCATAGACTCATCACGTAAAATGTATTGGAACTGCTCAGCAACGCCTGTCATTTTATTGCGACGGCCCATTGAGAGAATTTGCACAAACCCGACGTAGAAGAAAATGCCTTCAAAGACAACGTAGAAAGCAATTAAATCGCGTAGTAAACGTTGGTCCATTTCCGGGGTGCCGGTAGCGAAATGCGGATCACCTAAACTTTGTGTAAAAGGTAATGCCCATTCTGCTTTCTTAGCGACGGCAGGCACTTCACGATACATGTTAAATACTTCGCCTTCATCTAAACCTAAAGACTCAATGCAGTACTGGTAAGCATGTGTGTGTACGGCTTCTTCAAATGCTTGACGCAATAAATACTGACGGCATTCAGGGTTAGTGATGTGCTTATAAACCGCTAACACTAAGTTGTTCGCGACCAGTGAGTCTGCTGTAGAAAAGAAACCTAGGTTACGTTTGATGACAGTACGCTCATCTTCGGTTAATCCATTGGGATCTTTCCAAAGCGCGATGTCTTGCGTCATGTTGATTTCTTGAGGCATCCAGTGATTAGCACAACCGTCTAGATACTTTTGCCATGCCCACTCATACTTGAAAGGGACTAACTGATTAAGATCAGCGCGGCAGTTAATGATCTTTTTGTCATCAACGCGAATACGTGCGGCACCCATTTCGATGTTTTCAAGCCCTGTTGCGCCAGTATCTGTTTCAACCGTGGTTGCATTCTCGGGAACAGCGCTAGGTGCGGGTGCGGGTGGAATAGTTTCATTGAGTGTCGGTGCATCAGCGACAATGTCTGCTGAAGGCATGTTAGCAATCGCGTCTTGTTCTGCAGAATTTGCTTCTGCTAAGGGGTCATCCCAATTGAACATTTGGTGGTTCTCCTAATTATTATAGTGATAACAGAGATGGCGTTGCTGCGATGATGGCGAGCAACGCTGTCTCCTATGTACAGGGCGCTTGTGGCACCCTTTCTCCTCTAGTTGCGTTTCCGCAAATTCTCTACTCTCTACTGGCCTACAGTATTTACTGGCAAGCTTCGCAGTCAGGGTCAAGCAATGAACATGCGCTAGGTGCGCTGCTGCCATTGGTTTGGCTTGATTCAGATTGTTGTACTGCGTTGAGTTTGCCTTCTTCATGATTTTCCATGGTGCTCTTCTCGACGTGAGTCGCGCCCATAGAACGTAGGTAGTATGTTGTTTTTAATCCGCGCACCCAGGCTAATTTATATAAGTTATCCATCTTCTGTCCGGATGGCTCAGCCATATATAAGTTGAGTGACTGTGCTTGATCAATCCACTTTTGGCGGCGTGAGGCAGCTTCAATTAACCAGCGTGGGTCAATTTCAAATGCGGTTCTGTAAACATTTTTAACTTCGTCAGGAACACGATCAATATTTTGAACACTACCGTCATAGTATTTAAGGTCATTGATCATCACGTTATCCCATAAGTTATGACGCTTAAGATCAGAGATGAGATACGGATTAGAGACGGTAAACTCACCTGATAAGTTCGATTTAACAAATAGGTTTTGGTAAGTCGGTTCAATACTCTGAGTGACACCACAAATATTAGAAATGGTTGCCGTTGGCGCAATGGCCATGGTGTTTGAGTTACGAATACCGACAGACTTCACGCGTGCACGTAACGCTTCCCAATCTAATGTTGTCGAGCGGTCAACTTTTAAGAAGCCGCCACGTTCTTTCTCGAGCAGATCAACTGAGTCAATCGGTAAAATACCCTGTGACCATAATGAACCTTCATAAGATAAGTAAGCACCACGTTCAGCCGCAAGGTCAGTGGATGCTTGGATAGAGTAGTAACTGATAGTTTCCATAGACACATCAGCAAACTCAACCGCTTGCTCACTGGCGTAAGGAACGCGTAGCTTATATAACGCATCCTGGAAGCCCATTAAGCCCAAACCAATTGGACGATGACGCAAGTTAGACGTACGTGCTTTGTTAACACTGTAATAGTTGTAGTCGATGACGTTATCGAGCATACGAATGGCAGTGTTAATGGTCTTTTCTAATTTCTCTTTGTCTAGCCCATTCTCTGTGGTGTGAGAGGCTAAATTGACTGAGCCTAAGTTACATACTGCGATTTCATCATCAGATGTATTTAATGTGATCTCAGTGCATAAGTTAGATGAATGCACTGTACCAATATGGCCTTGTGGCGAACGAATGTTGCATGGATCTTTAAATGTGATCCAAGGATGACCTGTTTCGTATAGCATGCCTAACATTTTGCGCCATAGGTCAGCGGCAGGAATTCGTTTGTAGTTTTTCAACTCTCCTGCATCAGCGAGTTGTTCATACTCACAGTAGCGCGCTTCAAATTTTGCGCCGTATAAGTCATGCAAGTCAGGGGTATCGTCAGGTGAGAACAATGTCCACTCACCTTTTTCGCTCACACGCTTCATGAATAAATCAGGAATCCAGTTGGCTGTGTTCATGTCATGGGTACGACGACGATCATCACCTGTGTTCTTGCGTAAGTCTAAGAACTCTTCAATATCTAAATGCCAAGTCTCTAAGTAAGCACACATAGCCCCTTTGCGCTTGCCACCTTGGTTAACAGCGACAGCAGTATCGTTAGCTACTTTAAGGAATGGCACAACGCCTTGTGACTTACCGTTAGTTCCCTTGATGTGTGAACCCATAGAACGAACACGAGACCAGTCATTTCCCAGGCCGCCTGCAAATTTAGATAGCATCGCGTCATCTTTAATCGCATCAAAGATACCGTGAAGATTGTCAGGAACGGTGGTGAGGTAACACGAAGATAACTGAGGACGTAATGTGCCTGAATTAAATAGTGTTGGTGTTGAGCTCATGAAATCAAATGAAGACAATAAACGATAAAACTCAATAGTGCGTTTTTCGCGTTCTATTTCATTAATGGCTAAGCCCATCGCCACGCGCATAAAGAAAACCTGTGGTAATTCGATACGTGTGCCTTCTTCTGTATGAATGAAGTAACGGTCATACAGTGTTTGTAAGCCAAGGTAGGTGAACTGATAGTCTCGCGAAGGCTCTAGTGCGGCACCGAGTGCTTTTAGATCATAGTCTTTGGCTAATTTAGAGTCGATTAACTCTAACGAGGCCGCTTCTTCAATGTATTTTTCAAAGTAGATAGCATACTCAGTATCCATCTCTTTCTGAGTGGCCTGGCTAGGAGTGCCATTAATGTGGCTGAGTGCTTCACAGCGGAGATTATCAAGTAATAAACGTGCTGCGACATAGGTGTAATTTGGCTCACGTTCAATCAACGTACGCGCGCTCATAGTAACTGCCATGGAGACATCACTTTCAGGGACACCGTCGTATAAATTACGTAGTGTCTCATCAATAATAGGTTGTGCAGAGACGTTCTCTAAATTAAGACAGGCGTCTTCTACAACAGTATTAAGTCTTTGAATATCAAGAGGTTTTACTGTTCCATTTGCATCGGTAACATTAATCCCAACACTATCAGGTGTGTCAGTTGTAGATTCGCTGGATTGTTGTTTTTCAGCTCGCTCTAATGCGCGGCGTTCACGGTAAAGGACGTAGTCACGTGCGACTTTATGATGGCCTTCTCGCATAAGTGCGAGCTCGACTTGATCTTGGATATCTTCAATATGGAATGTGCCACCATCCGGCTTATTCCGAGTGAGAGCATTCTGTACATGAGTCGCTAGTTGAGCGACGAGGTCATGCACGCGAGTAGAGGCGGCGGCTTCTCCACCTTCGACTGCTAGAAAGGCTTTTGTGACAGCAATTTTGATTTTGTCGCGGTCAAAAGTAGTGACTTTCCCATTACGACGAATAACGCGATATTGACCAGGGGCGGTGGACTGTAATTCTAGCTCGCTGGGAGCGTCTGACAGAGGCACAGCGGGGCCATTTTCATGAGTTGTAGTAGTGTTATTAGATTGCATTAAGACTCTCTTGGAACTTTATGATTATTTATAGATTTTTTTATTTTCAAGGGAGCGACATTCCATGTCTCCCAACCGACGAACACTATAAGTTGAGGTAGGAGGAGTCGTCAACCCCAATATGTTGTGGATAGAGGTGTCAGTAAGCTGTGGATAACTTGTGTAATGGACAACCTGAAATAAAAATAATGTGTACTATCGAGCACTTACGATTTTTAAGTAAAAGTGAAGTGAGCAAGAATTAGTTGATCAAGTTAAATAGAAATTTTTTATTAATTTGATGAGTCAAAAATTATAGTGAAAAGGGATAAAAAAGAGTCATGAAGGGAATCCACGCGCGGACGGAAGATCCGCATACAACACGTACAGATTGGAAAAATTTGCGACGTCTTTTTCCTTATCTTTGGGAGTTCCGTGGGCGCATATTATTAGCCTTAGCCTGCTTAATCGCGGCTAAGGTCGCCACGGTGGCGGTGCCTTTGGTGTTGAAACATATTGTTGACTCACTCGATATGGAAAATATCGTCTTGCAACTGCCGATTGTGTTGTTACTAGGCTATGGCGCACTACGCCTATCCACCGGATTATTTAATGAACTACGCGATGTGTTTTTTGCTCGTGCGCGTTTTCATGCCATCAGGCGCTTATCCTCAGAAGTGTTGGCCCATTTGCATCAGTTATCGCTACGCTTTCACTTAGATCGCCGTACTGGCTCTGTGACACGGGATTTGGAGCGTGGCACCCAAAGCCTCAGCTCTTTATCCAATTATTTTGTATTTATAGTTATCCCTACCGTATTTGAGATCCTGTTGGTGACTGGGATCTTATTTAGCTCTTATAACGTTCAATTCACTTTCATCACGTTAAGTACCGTTATTGTTTATGTTGTGTTCACTGTCTTGTTTACTAACTGGCGTATGCATTATCGCCATTTGGCGAACAAACTAGATTCACAGGCACATTCGCAAGCCGTAGATAGTTTGCTTAATTATGAAACGGTGAAATATTTCAATAATGAAAAATACGAGGTTGATCGATACGCCAATACCTTAAGTGATTGGGAGCAGGCCTCGGTAAAAAGCACGTTCACAATGTCGCTGTTAAATTTTGGTCAGGCCGTGATAGTTGCCTTAGGGGTGACAGGAATCATGATATTTGCAGCGAAGGGTGTCGTGACAGGCGAGATGACAATTGGCGACTTGGTGTTGGTCAATGCATTAATGCTGCAATTATTTGTGCCTATGAATATGTTGGGGATTGTTTATCGGCAGATCACTTATTCGCTTGCTGATATGGATTTGTTAGCAAAATTGTTAGAAGAATCTCCAGAAGTACAAGATCGACCTAATGCAAAACAATTAAACATTACCCAAGGGGCGATTCAATTCAACGAAGTGAGTTTTTCATATACGCCTGAACGAAAAATTCTAGATAACGTCTCCTTAGCAATTCAACCGGGTGAGAAAGTCGCGGTGGTAGGGCCATCCGGGTCAGGTAAGTCAACAATTGCGCGCCTGCTGTTTAGATTTTATGACGTGAACCAAGGCGGTATTTATGTGGATGGCAAAAATATTGCTCACTGTAGTCAAGATAGCTTGCGTCACTACGTGAGTATGGTGCCACAAGATACAATGCTGTTTAACGAAACTATTCGTTTTAATATTCAGTATGGCAATCCCCAGGCAAGCGAGAGCGAGCTGGAACAAGCAGTCTCATTAGCAAATTTGGATAAGCTAATCGCAAAACTACCAGAGGGGTTAGATACAGTGGTTGGTGAGCGTGGGTTGAAATTGTCTGGTGGAGAAGTGCAACGTGTCGCCATTGCACGTGCAATATTAAAGAAACCCAAAATCATTGTGTTTGATGAAGCAACATCGAGTTTAGATACAAACACTGAAGTAGCTGTAATGAAGGCAATTCAGGAAGTGACTAAAAATGTTACTTCATTAATGATAGCGCATCGTTTATCGACGATCGTTGATGCTGATAAAATCTATGTGTTGGAGTCTGGCAAAGTGGTTGAACAAGGGACACACGCTCAACTACTCGCAGGGAATCAGTTATACTCACAATTATGGGCCTTACAACAAAAAGACTCTGAAAAAGATAAACCTACCAGTTAACAATATATGAGTGACGAACCAGAATTACTTGATCTAGACGCCAGTGGTGGCTGTGCTAGCGACGAGCCATTTGCATTGCGTGTGCTGGGCGATAGTATGGAGCCTGAATTTAAAGATGGCTGTATTATTATTATCGACCCTGCAGCAGATGTGAAAAGCGGCAAATATGTAATTGCAGAAATAGACGGAGAATATATTTTTCGTCAATTTGTCCAGGAGGGAGAGAAGTTTTTTTTGCAACCCATTAATCCTGGGTATGAACCAGTGGCTATTGAAAGTTCAAGTGTCGTGCGTGGTGTGATTACACAAAGAGCGGGCGCAAGAAGAAAATATCATAAACATTATGACTAGACTTTGAGCGCTAATATTTTTATAAAGATAAAGCTATTTTTGATAGCGATTAAAAAATTTCACGTAGAAGAAAAATAACAATAGATACAGTGCAACCAATGACAATATCTGTCCGGTTGTGAAGCTCTGAATGTTAACCGTAACAACGCTTGCGAGTATGACGGCGACTAATGCGAATCGATTTCTTTGCCAAGGTTTCATGGGTAGTGAGATTGAGTCAGTGTCGTCGTTAGTTTACATGTGGACGTAAATATTCTTCGGCGTGGTCAGCATCAACTGCTTGCTGTTGGAGGTCAACTAATGTTTGATCATAGTCATTCCATCCCCGCAAACCTGTCTTTAATGAGCTGGCGTGTTCGAAGCCTAATTGTTTTAAAGTGTATGCCGCCATGCAGCTTCGTTTTCCTGAGCGACAAATAACAACTACCGCTTTGTTGCGCGCATTGGCTAACTCAGGATTAGTTTCGTCGTAGCCTGCCTCTGAGGCGGCTTCAAGAATTCCGCGTGGAATGTTAATAGCATTGGCAATATGCATATTGTTGAATTCTTCAGCTTCGCGCACATCAATTAACAATAGTGGTTCATTGTTATTAAGTTTTTCTTCGAGGTCCCAAGGCATTAACTCATTTATCTGCTCAGCTGCTTCAGCAACGAGCTGGTCGAACGTTTTCATGGTTAAACTTAGAGTGGCTTTTTATTAGCGCGCAGCCCTTGTTCTACTGCGATCACTGCCGCTTCAACACGCGAGTGAATATTTAATTTACGAAGAATGGCTTTGACATGTAGTTTAACGGTGCCATCAGAAATACCTAGGTTTCTCGCAATCACTTTGTTGCTTTGACCTTCTGCTAACAAGCTTAAGATTTCTGCTTCTCTAGGGGTTAAATCATCAATCGGGCTAGGTTCAGACTCTAAAATCGGCTCGCCTTTGACTACGCGTGCCAAAATTTGAGTTAAGTTGGGAGCGACAACCGTTTCACCTTTAACAATTTCGCGTAACGCGGCAACAACATCATCAGGGTCCATATCTTTTAATAGATAACCCTTCGCGCCATTGCGTAACGCTTCGACCAAATCGCGTTCATCATTGCTGGTGGTGAGCATTGCAATAGGGGCTTCAAAATTATTTTGCTGCAGTTGTTTTAATACTTCTAAGCCTGACAAGCTAGGCATGCGCATATCCAGCAAAATAATATCTGGTTTTAATTCTTGTGCTAGACGAATGCCCTCATGTCCATCGCCGAGTGAGCCCACAACATCAATATGATGGCGCTCAAGTAAGCCTTGTAGGCCGTCTCGAAAGAGAGTGTGATCATCAATAATCAGTACGCGTAAATTAGAGCTCATTATTTATTTGGTCTGTTGAGGTTAGTTGATTATCAGTAAATTCTAAAACAATTCGTGTGCCTTCGCCTGGTTCGCTTTCGACGGTGAATTCACCGCCAAATCGCTTTGCTCGATCCCGCATTATGGATAAACCGATATGCTCGCCAGTATGGTAACTTGTTTGAGGCTTTGAGAAACCAATCCCATCGTCTTCAATCAGCACTTTATAGCTTCCTGAGCCATTGGCACCCATCATAATGCGGACATTTTCAGCATCACTATGTTTTCTTATGTTGGTGAGTGATTCCTGAATTATACGCAGAATATGGAACTCTGTTTCTGCTGGGAGGGTAGTTTCTTGCCATTCATTCTGGAAAAACACTTGAATTTCATCATTAACTTGCCGAAATCGGTCAATTGATTGCTCCACAGATGAAATCAGGCTGACTAATACCGTGGGCGACCTAAAGTGAGAAATTAGCTCACGAATTTCCGTATGCGCTTCATTAATGGATGCCTCAATCCTCTCCATTTCAGCCCACGTTTGAGCATCATTGCCTTGATGTAAAGTCTCGTCCAATACACGCACTTGGAAGCGAATACTTGTAAGTGTTTGGGCAAGTGAATCATGCAGCTCATTTGAGATGTGGTTGCGTTCGCGCAAAATTGACAACGCCGTTGCTTCTTCATCGAGATGAGATTTTTCAATCGCGGCGCCTAAATGTCTGCCAATACTAGTAAAGAGCTCATCAAAATCTTCAAAATCATTCAGCGAGTGTTTATGCACATAGAAGTTGTATGCGCCTAATAATTTTTCTTGGTATTGCAGGGGGACAACCAGTATGCAAACTTGTTCGTCATTAAAATATTTTTTACAAAAAACATCGTCACAATCTAAAAGTTTGATGTTTAATATGCCGAAGCCATCTTCTTGGGTGTTAGTAGAGTGGTTAATTAAGCAATGTCGTGCATGTTCAGAAATTATTTCTTCATTACTGTTTATGTGTGTCAGTAATTCAACTTCATTATCGTTATGCACGAGATAGGCGACGGCAGCCTGCGCGTCAACTAGCTCAGTCATATTGTAAAGAAATTGACTTAATAGTGAATCAACATCGTTTGATAGATTGATGCTGTTAGCGACATCATACAAAATTGAAAGTGAGCGAGTTTTTTGTGCAATGTGGTTGGTATGTTTTTGTACTTGGGTTTCAGCATTTATTGAAAGCGATTGCAGCATCTCACCAATGAACTGTAAGTCTTGGTAAATATCAACGTAGTCTCCAATCGGAGTGTGTGTAAATTTTGCGTCCAAGTCGCCTGCGCGAATTTTTTGTGTCCAATCTTTAATGCGTTGTGCAGGGATAATGTAGTTGGCCCATAAAGTCCAGAACGCAAAAATAATCATTGCTAGGCCTAAGCATAAAATTAAGCTAGACCAGTTAGCTATAAATAGACTTGCTGCAGATAAGCTGACACCCAACACCAAACAGGCTGTTGGGAGGTTGAAATTGCTAACTAGCTTGTCGATGAATGATGGCACTGAATTTGAATCACTACGATTGATTATTCTTCAGAGGTGGTGCTTGGGGAATAGTTGGGGTCGTTGGGATTTAGAAATACAAAGTGGAATTGTTTTGGCTCCAGTTCAGCGTAATCAACCACTGTCCCTTTTAATAATTCATAGCTGGTTTTAGCAATCACGATATCTACACCATTGGAGTGGTAACTAATGTCTTCGCCTTTTGCATTGCCCACATCATCAAAACCCATACCATAGTGGAATGATCCATTGGGCTGTACAGTCACAGCTATACGTAAAGGTAGATTGTCTGTTTGTGATTCGACTGCTGATTTTTTAATTTGCTGAGCAGCTAATTCTGTAATTGATACTTTATCCATAGTGTGTCACTTCCAAATATATTATCGAGGGCATTATACCTTGAATTGTGTGTTTAAGCCTGCTTAGATCTGCAAGATTCAACAAAGCTCAAGAATTGTAGAATCCAAGGATTGTGTGTGCTGTGGCGCTGGTGAGCGTAGCATGCAAGTGTATTGTGTATGCATAGACCATCCTTTTTGTTCTGAATACCGCTGCCGCGTAAGACATCAAATGCCATCGTACTGTTTGATGTTAAACCTGATAAATGAGAATAATGAAATTCATGTGCATTGATAGGTGATGATGGATTGTTTGGCCAAAACGCATGCTGATTTTCTTTGAATTGTATATAACCACGTCCTTGAGGCGTTGGGTTCATTACACAATCGGCGTCAATCACACCAACCATTTCTGCATTAGCACCTTGGTAATGAATGTTGTTGCATAAATACATTAGTCCGCCGCATTCTGAATATGAAGGTAAGCCTTGTGAGAGGGCGTTTTTAATTTGTGTGCGCAATGATTGGTTGCTCTCTAATGCCTGCATGCATTTTTCAGGGAAGCCACCGCCAATAAAGAGAGCGTCTACGTCTGGCAAGTCTTTGTCGTTTAGCGTATCGAATGGAACTAGCGTTGCGCCCAACTGCTGAAAAGTTTCTAAATCATCAGGATAATAAAAACCAAAGGCACGATCTTTTGCATAGCCAATGCGTAAGTTAAATGATGGGCTGACTTTGTTTGATGCGATATGCACCGGCGGGATGGGAGTTGATAATTCAAGCAGTGCATCAAGATCAACTTGGTTGCCAATAATATTTGCTAGGGTCTGTGTTTTTTCAATGGCTTGTTGGTCTTCATTGCTGGGGATTAAGCCGAGGTATCTTTCTTCAAGCGTAAGGGCATCATCGCGTCGTATTGCACCAAGCACTTTTAAGTCAGTGTAATGTTCAACCACTTGACGTAATTTTTTTTCATGTCGATCACCGCCAACAAAGTTCAAGATTACACCTTGAATATTTACTTCTGGGTCAAACTGTTGATAGCCTAGTAACAGCGGTGCAATACCCCGTATTGTGCCGCGACAATCTAATACAAGCACGACTGGGGATTTGAGTAACTTGGCTAAGGCAGCATTACTGTTGCTACCGTCTAACGCTAAACCATCATATAGGCCTTTATTAGCTTCAATAATGGAAATGTCTGCGTCGATGCTTTTGCGATAAAATAACTCAAGTATTTCTTGATTGGATTGTGTCCAAAAATCTAAGTTATAACAGCTACGCTGGGATGCGGTGGCTAGCCACATAGGGTCAATATAATCTGGACCTTTCTTGAAGGGCTGAACAATTTTATTCTTCGCGCTCAGTGCGGCACATATGCCTGTGCTAACGATGGTTTTTCCAGAAGATTTATGTGCTGCAGAGAAAAGTATCTGGCCCATGGTGTTGTATGCTTTAATGAAGTTCAGCGTGAAGCGTACTATATATACAAATAAATAATCACTACCCGTATTCGATACTAAAACTTATGTCTAATGAAAATAACAATAGTCCCTCTGTTGGGATGATCAGCTTGGGCTGCCCAAAAGCGTTGGTGGACTCCGAGCGCATTATTACTCAGCTGCGCAGTGAAGGTTACCAAATCTCAAATGAATACGAGGGAGCCGATGCGGTCATTGTGAACACCTGTGGATTTATTGATTCTGCCAAACAAGAATCCTTAGAAGCCATTAGCGAAGCCTTGACAGAAAATGGGAAAGTAATCGTCACGGGTTGTATGGGTGTGAATGCAGAAGACCTAGAAGTCATCCCCAAAGAAGTGTTGAGTATTTCTGGCCCCCAAGATGTAGATTCCGTCATGAAAGCGGTGCGTCAGTCTGTCCCGATTGCACATGACCCATTCATAGAATTGCTGCCACCACAGGGAATTAAATTAACACCTAAGCATTATGCCTATCTCAAAATTTCTGAAGGGTGTAATCATAAATGTACCTTCTGCATTATTCCTTCTATGCGTGGAAAACTACGCAGTCGACAACTGCATGATGTGATGGAAGAAGCAGAGAAGTTAGCGCAGGCAGGCGTTAAAGAGTTATTGATTATTTCACAAGACACTAGTGCCTATGGCTTAGATATCAAACATGAATCACAACTTTGGCGTGGCAAAGTGTATAGCAACTCAATGCTGGATTTATGTAAAGCAATGGGAGAATTAGGCATCTGGGTGCGTTTACATTATGTTTACCCTTATCCACATGTTGAAGACGTAATTCCTCTCATGGCTGATGGGAAAATTCTGCCCTATATTGATGCGCCGTTTCAACATGCAAGTTATGACGTGTTGAAACGTATGCGACGACCTGCTTCCAGTGATCGTACACTAGAACAAATACAACGCTGGCGAGAGTTGTGTCCGCAAATAGCGATACGTAGTACTTTTATTGTTGGCTTCCCCGGTGAAACGGATAACGATTTTGAACAGCTATTAACTTTTTTAAAGCAAGCTGAACTTGATCGTGTGGGCTGTTTCCAATATTCACCTGTTGAAGGTGCAAAGTCTAATGAGTTAGATGGTCAGGTAGAAGACCAAGTTAAACAAGAACGTTGGCATCGTTTAATGCAATTGCAGCAAGAAATTAGCGAGAACAAATTAGAAGAAAAAATTGGTCAAACGCTTGATGTGTTAATTGATGAGGTGACTGAAGAAGAAGCCATTGGTAGAAGTTATGCCGATGCGCCTGAAATTGATGGTGCCGTGCATGTTTTTTCAAATAGAGAATTAAACGTGGGTGATATTGTGCAAGTTTCCATAGAAGAAGCCACTGAATATGACTTGATCGGTTCTGAGGCTAAAACATAAGGTTCAAAGTCGGCTATTCAGCCTTAAAGCGAAATTTTTTGGTCAATTGTCTGGATGAGTTGCATTGACGAGCTGAATCTCCAGATACTATACTGTATATACATTGTATATCTTTCGGTCTGGATGACCTAAAAGTAATGAGCGATAAAACTAAGAATAAAAACAAAAATAAAAATAAAGATAGTCAGCTGGTTATTCGCATCAATAAAAAAGAGCGTGACGAATTTGTGTCGCTTTGTGATGATCTTGATACCAGTGCTGCACGAGAAATTCGACGCTTTATTCGCGACTTCATTAATCAGCATGATTAGTAGTCACTATAGATTTTCCTTCCTGCGTTTAAGCAGTGGCCTGCCGTTATAATTTAAACTAATGATTAGTGTGTAAATGCTAACAAAGAGCTTATTGTCATAATACTTTAGTTAGATCGAATTATTATTACGTTTAATCCTGATTGCACGCCTAAAGCGGTTTTCATACTGCTTGAATAAAGAGATAATAGTCTTTATTCAAGCAGTCTTGAGTTGAACACTAATTCAACAGTTAATAGCTAACTACAAGGAACGATAATATGGAAAAAATACCTGCCACGTTAATACCGGGCGATGGTATTGGCCCAGAGATTGTTAAGGCCACGCTTAAAGTATTAGATGCCTTGGGTGCATCATTTGAGTGGGATGAGCAGTTGGCTGGTGTGGCCGCGGAAACAGCTAGCGGTGATCCGTTACCACAAGAGACGATTGATAGTATTCGCAAAACTAAGTTAGCGTTAAAAGGACCATTAACAACGCCAGTGGGCAGTGGTTTTCGTTCGATTAATGTGCGTTTACGTGAAGAGTTTGAACTGTTTGCCAACGTGCGCCCAGCAAGAAGTTTTCTGATGGGTGGAAGATTTGAAAATGTAGATATCGTGCTAATTCGAGAAAATCTAGAAGGCTTATATGTTGGGGTCGAGCATTATATACCTATCGCAGATGATCCTAAGGCAGTGGCAGAAGCAACCGGAATCATTACTCGTCATGGTTGTACTCGTTTTGTGGAATTTGCATTTAATTGGGCCATCCAAAACAATCGCAAAAAAGTCATAATCGTTCATAAAGCCAATATCCTTAAAAAGCTAACAGGTTTATTTTTAGAGATAGCCATGGAAGTTGGTAAAAAATACGAAGGGCAATTAGAGATTGAAGAACGCATTCTTGATAATTGTGCGATGCAGTTAGTGCTTAATCCAAATCAATTTGATGTATTGATTACGACTAATATGTTTGGCGATATCCTTTCTGATGAGATCGCAGGACTGGTGGGTGGATTGGGCTTAGCTCCGGCTGCCAATATTGGTAAAGATGCTTCTATTTTTGAAGCGGTACATGGATCTGCGCCTGATATCGCGGGAAAGAAAATTGCTAACCCAACTGCATTGATGTTAGCGGCGGCATTGATGTTAGATCATGTGGGTGAAGCTGATAAAGCTGCCAGACTTAGAAAGGCAATAGACGCACAGTTAACAAGCGGTGAAGGGTTAACAGGTGATCTTGGCGGTAAAGCTAATACAATGGAATTTACTGACAATATTATTGCGAGGTTGTAGGCTAAGATTCGATTTTAGTCCCTAGGACGATGTCTTTCTCACGCAGCTGTGTAAGGGTTGTATGACCACCATGTAAGATTACTTCTTCAGAGAGCGAAGGAATTTCATTAGCAATCGTTAATAAAATTTCTTCTCCCGTCTGAGTTTCATTGCTCGCCATTAACTCAACTAGGCGAGCAGTCATCGGATTCATTTCCATAAATCCTACTTTATCTTGTTGATCTCGATAAACCAAAATGAATGTTGGTTGTTCTGGAGCGGCCTTAGGTTGGAAGTCAGGCTTGATTTTATGTACAGGGTAATCGTAACGATTTAACTCTGCTAATGGTGACAACACAGGAATTTGTTTGAGTAAATTCCCCTCCTGATTAATGGTGTCCGTATCTATTTCAGTATCAATAAATGACAGCATTATTTCTAACCACTCGTAATGAGTAAGCTCTAATAGAAAAATAGGATCTTCAGGTTGAGGTGTGCGTTCTTCGTTTAAATAAATAAGGAATTCTTTAGAAATATCCCTGAAGTAAGGAGAATGACTTTTATGATTCGAGAAAAAATCTCTAACCATTCTATGCCAATCTTCGTCATTATAAAGTTTACGCGTAACAGGAAATCCGTTAGCTAAAAAGCCTTGCACGTTTCGATATAATAAACCTCGATAAATTTCTAGGCGCCGATCTTCAATTTCTGAGGGCGCAGGGTTGTTGCCTGGGTCTCTTAAGTGTGCAGTAAATTCATACTGCACTTCTTTAAATTTTTGTTCAGATTCAGGCATGAGCGCTCACCGTATTGTTAGAGCGATTCCATTTTTGTTGTAACTGGCATATCTGGTCGACTTCTTTCATTAACACGGGCAATTCAGGAATATTGAAGTCTCGTTCTAGTAGCGTCGGGAATACTCCAAATAATTCGTAGGCTTTATCTAATATAGCCCACACTGGATCGATCACGTCAGCGCCATGTGTATCGACAATTAAATCCTTTGCCTCATTGTAGTGTCCCGCAATATGACAATATGTAATACGTTCTGCGGGAAGAGATTGTAAAAAAGTAATGGGGTCGTATTTGTGGTTAATGGAATTGACGTAAATATTATTAACGTCTAATAAAAGTTCGCAATCCGCTTCATCTAACACAGCTTTTAGAAACTCAATTTCTTCCATCTCTTTGCCGGGAGCTGCGTAGTAAGATGCATTTTCCATGGCAATGCGTTGACCAAGAATATCTTGAACTTGTTTGATTCGGTCAGCGACGTAGTGCACTGCTTCAGCAGTAAATGGGATTGGCATCAAGTCATACAAATGACCTTGATCAGAACAGTAGGTTAAATGTTCTGTGTATTTGAGAATATTATGCTGTTGCATGAATGTTTTTATATCTTTAACTAAATCTAGATCTAAAGGTGTTGGTCCTCCAATAGATAAAGATAATCCATGCGTGACAAAATCATACTGCTCTGTGTATTCGCGAAAACGTTTTCCTAGACGGCCACCCATACCAATCCAGTTTTCTGGTGCAACTTCCATAAATTGAACCTGACTAGGGTTGAACTCCAGAAGCTCCTCCAGCATGTGCCCGCGTCGAAGGCCTAGGCCAGCCCCATTTACACAATATTCCTTAGTCATAATATTCTCTTTTGCTGGAGATGATTCTGAGTGTAATCACTTTAGGATAAACTCTATTTTTTGTTGATAAAGTTTAAGTAGTAATCCAGGCTGAAAAACTTACCAGCACCGATGAAAAACAATACTAACAACATAATAAAATAGGTAGTGGCGAATTCAATGCCATTGTTTAAAGCAACTAAACTGCCATTCTCGGTTAGCCAAGAATAATTACCATGTTCTTTTAATATGTCTTTTGCTATTCCTAAGCGTTCTACGGCTTCCATTGTGCGTTCTGTAGCAAATATCCCTGATCCTGATGAAATGGCTAGCCAGCCGTTGCCAATATGGACGGAGAAAATGGCGACTAACATGGTGATCATGAGTGGAATAGATATCCAGCGCACACCAAACCCTACAAGTAGGAATATTGCACCTAGCACTTCAGTCCATCCCGCCAGGAAAGCCATTAACGTAGGAAGGGGTAAACCTAAGCCCCATTCTGGGTTGCCGAACCAACTGACTGTAGATTCAAAAGGCATAAAGGTGGAAAAGTCGATTTTGTTAGCGCCAGCCATCCAGAAGACAGGGGCGAGATATAAACGTAAAGCTAGTGGCCCAAGAAAATCTAGCACTCTTAACTTGTCAAAAATTGAATTAAAAAAATTAATTATTCCCATCATGTTTGTTCCCAATGTCTTGTCTATTTTTATGTGTGTACATATGTGGTTTCACTAGAATAAAGTTCGTCTAACGGTATTGATCTGCCTTGTGGGCTAACAATATATGCATGTTTCCTGCGTAATTGTCTTGGTTCGGTCACGCCACAAGAATGAGCAATCACTCCTACCTCATAGACCATGTTTTTGATGTAATTCCTTACACGCTCTGCTTTATTTTCTGGATTTAATCCACTTTGCAAATCTTTATCGTGTGTGGTGATGCCGGTTGGGCAGGTATTTTTATTGCATTGTAATGCTTGAATGCAACCAATAGAAAACATAAACCCGCGTGCTGAAGCGATAAAATCTGCTCCAGTGGCGAGCGCCCAAGCAACCTCTACAGGCGTGACTAATTTTCCTGAAGCGATAACTTTGATTCGGTCGCGTAGACCATGCTGTTTTAATTTATTTATTAATAAGGGTAAGCTCTGTTTGATCGGCAAGCCTACATTATCCATCAAACTCATCGGTGCGGCACCGGTGCCACCATCACCACTGTCTATGGTAATAAAGTCAGGTGCATTCTCAATGCCGCGGTCACTGATAGTTTTGAATAGGTCGTCCAGCCAATCGCGAGTACCAATGACAGTTTTGAAGCCAACTGGTTTTCCCGAAGTTTCTCTCACGGTCTTTAGCATGTCGAGTAAATCGTCGATTGAATTGATATCGACGTGTCGGTTGGGGCTTATCGAGTCAGTCCCGACAGGAATACCACGAATATTGGCAATCTCTTCATTTACTTTGGCGCCCGGCAAAATACCGCCTTTGCCAGGTTTCGCGCCTTGTGCCAGTTTGAGTTCAAACATTTTTACTTGTTTGTGAGCAGCAATGGCTTTTAATTTTTCAGTATTTAAATTTCCCTCATGGTCACGCACACCATATTTGGCTGTACCAATTTGGAAAACAATATCTGCTCCACCTTCTAAATGATATGGGGACAATCCGCCTTCACCGGTATTTATCCAGCTACCTGCTTCGCGTGCCCCATTTGAAAGTGCGAGTACTGCTGGTTTAGAAATAGCGCCATAGCTCATTCCGGAAATATTATAAATTGATCGAGTACTATAAGGATGACGACAATATTCGCCAATCGTGACTTCTTTAGGTTTCGCTGAATCGATGCTTAATTTAGGAAAAGGACAGTTACCAAAAATAACGGTGCCAGGTTTGTATAGATCACGTGTGGAACCAAATGCGAGGGTAGAGTCGATGTCTTTAGATGCGCGATACACCCATGATCGTTCCGCGCGATTGAAAGGTAACTCTTCTCGGTCCATCGCGAAGAAGTATTGGCGAAAAAATTCGCCCATATGCTCAAAAAAATAACGAAAACGACCGACAACTGGGTAGTTATGTCGAATTGCGTGTGTGGTTTGAGAGCGGTCTATGACATATAAAATAGCGATAATCACAATGCTAGCGCCAATAAAGAAAATAAACAGGAACGCTAAAATCTCTAGAGCGGTTAATGCGAATCTTGATAACTCATGTATTTCCATCTGCATTCTCCAGCAAAGTACATTTTATTGCTCAGCATAAACGTCAGAGGTAAAGTGGTGGGTCTACAAAGACGACGCCGAATTAATGTTCTAATTATTATAAGTGACTATTATATTTTAAATGCTTTACACAAAATCATTAGGGATAAAAAAACGGAGGGACCTTATGTCAGATCCCGCCGTTTTAGTGTTCTAGACTCTTAGGTAAATTTAGAATCTAGTGCGTTGGTATCAATACTGATACCTGTAAGCTTGGTAGTCGGGAATTACTCTTCGCCGCACTTACCTTCGCCACATTTACCTTCTTCAGCTTTAGACTCGCCGCATTTACCTTCGCCGCATTTACCTTCTTCAGCTTTAGACTCGCCGCATTTACCTTCGCCGCATTTACCTTCTTCAGCTTTAGACTCGCCGCATTTACCTTCGCCACATTTGCCTTCTTCAGCTTTTTCTTCGCCGCATTTACCTTCACCACATTTGCCTTCGTGACTATCAGCAACCATGTAGCCAGAAGAAAGCTCGGTCATACCGAATGGATTGGCATCAGCATTCGCTGTAGGCATAGCAATTACACTTGCAGTTAAAGCAGCGCCAACTGCAGCAGCGATTGGCTTAAGTTCAAATTTCTTAGACATTTACTTTCTCCGTACTTGTTTATTGAAGTGTTACTTAAAAATATTTTGGAATATTGCTTCCTGCCTATAAGGACCCTAGTTATAGGGTTTATATTACAGGCTATTTAGCATGTTTATTACCTTACTACTATTAAGGTGAAATGGTCACGATGTTTAGAGCTAAATAAAACAATCGAGTTCCCATGATAGCGGATGATGCCGAATTTATCCTTATCAGCCTGTCTTTTTAGAATATTCACATAGGTCAAGTATTGTACAATTTGAGCATTTAGGATTGCGTGCAATACATGTATAGCGTCCATGCAGTATCAGCCAATGGTGTGCATCACGTTTAAATTCTTCTGGGACGAGTCGAAGCAAGCGTTTCTCTACTTCAATGACATTTTTTCCAGGGGCGATGCCTGTTCTATTCGACACTCTATAAATGTGTGTGTCGACCGCAATAGTTGGATGACCAAATGCGGTATTCAATACTACGTTGGCTGTTTTTCGACCAACCCCAGGCAAGGCCTCTAAAGCCTCGCGATTTTCAGGCACTTGACCGTCATGTTCCTCCATTAAGATTTTACATGTCTTAATTATATTCTTGGCTTTAGTGTTGTAGAGTCCAATAGATTTCACAAAGGTTTTTAATTTCTTCTCACCTAGTTGATAAATCGCTTCAGGAGTATTGGCGATTTTGTAAAGCGGGCCAATAGCTTTATTAACACTGACGTCTGTTGCTTGAGCAGAAAGAATTACCGCGATGAGCAACTCAAATTCATTATTGAAGTTAAGCTCAGTTGTCGGGTTTGGATTTAGGTCGCGTAAGCGACTAAATATTTCTGTGCGTTTAGTTTTGTTCACCGTAAAAGAAAATGATTTGCAATGTTATTTTTTTTGGTTTGAATCTTTTAGTGTTTGTAATTTGTCAGCAAGCTCAAGTTTTTTGGTTGAAAGGAAAGCTTGTTGTTGAGTTTTTTTATTTTCTAAGCGCTGCTTGCGTAGTTTAACGCGCTGCTTACTTGCAGTGATGAATTCTTTTTTGTCAGCTTTATGTTTAAGCATGCTCAAGCCATATTTGAATGTCTGCATTAATGGAATGTTACTTGGACATGCTTTATTGCATTCGCCGCACAGTGTGCAAGTGTTCAGCAAATTTTTTTCAGCTAAGGAGAATTTTATACTGCGAATGTTTGCGTATAAGGTATCTGGATTTAAATGACTGGGGCAGACAGGAATGCAATCGCTACAATGAATGCATGCCTTAATTTCATTATAGTTGGGCGTGTTAGGCCCAACTTTTTCTAATGAATGGTTCGGCTGCATAGTGATGCAGTCGACCGGGCAGGGATCAATGCAGAGCTTGCAACCAGTGCAGAATGAGTTGATAACACTATGGAGCTGTTTCGATGCACCTAGGATGGCATCAAAGGGGCATGCTTTAATGCAAAGTGTGCACCCAATACAATGATCTTCATCGATAACAGCAAGTGTTTGACTAAATGAAATTGCTGCTGATGCCATAGGTCGAGCTACTTAACGCGCATCCCTGGAGTCGCGCCATCATCGGGATGAATGACAAATAATCCACTGTCTGATCCGCTGGCTGCGAGTACCATGCCTTCCGACAATCCAAAACGCATTTTACGCGCGGCTAAATTGGCTACCATGACCACCAGTTTGCCTTCTAGGTCTTCAGGTTTGTATGCACTCTTAATTCCTGCGAAGACATTTTTTTGCACACCGCCTGTGGGTTCACCAAGATCTAAAGTAAGTTGCAACAATTTATCTGCGCCTTCGACGTGCTGGGCTTTGGCGATTCGTGCCACGCGTAAATCCAACTTGGTAAAGTCATCAAATGAAATTTCACCGCTGATTGGATCGCTGGCTTTTGGTGCTGCATCTTGTTTTGTCTCTTCGATCATTTTTTCAATCGCTTCTTTTTCTATGCGTGTAATAAGAGGTTTGAATTTATTAATTTCATGACCTTCAGCAAATGGTTTTCCGCTTGCCAAATCATTCCAACTGATTTCAGTATTTAAAAACACTTCTGATTTGCGAGCCAACTCAGGCATGACTGGCTTTAAGTAGCCGATTAATAAACGAAATATATTTAGACCAAAACTACAAACTTGATGAACTTCGGTGCGATTGGCATCGTCTTTGATTCGTTCCCAGGGCTTGTATTGATCAATGACTTGGTTTGCGTTGTCGGCAAGACTCATAATGGTTCGCATCGCTTCGGAGTATTTGCGTGTCTCGTATAGATTTTTTATTTCTATATTTTTTTCGCTTGCAAGTTGTAGTGCAGCGGTGCCTTCTTTGACGAACTCCGATGTTAATTTCGCATCAAATTTTTTGTAAATAAATCCTGAGCATCGACTAGCGATATTAACCAACTTGCCAACGACATCGCTATTGACGCGTTGTTGGAAATCTTCAAGGTTTAAATCTATATCAGAGACACCGTCATTTAATTTGGCCGCAAAATAATAACGCAAGTATTCAGGCTGTAAGTGATTTAGGTAAGTACGGGCTTTAATAAAGGTGCCGCGTGACTTCGACATTTTTTGTCCGTTGACTGTTAAGAAGCCATGGCAGTAAACACTGGTGGGTGTTCGCCAGCCTGAACCCATTAATGTGGCCGGCCAAAATAATGTGTGGAAGTAAGCAATGTCTTTACCAATGAAATGATATAGCTCGGCATCGCTGCCTGGTTTCCAGAAAGAATTAAAATCTTCACCAGTGCGATCGCAATAATTTTTAAAGCTAGCCATGTAACCAATCGGCGCGTCTAGCCATACATAAAAATACTTGCCGGGAGCACCAGGAATTTCAAATCCAAAATAAGGCGCATCACGAGAGATATCCCAATCTTGCAAACCATCCTCAAACCATTCAGAAATTTTGTTGGCAATCTCTGGTTGAAGACTGCCTGATTGAGTCCATTCTTTTAATGCGGGCTCTAATGTACTTAGCTTGAAAAAGTAATGCAGGTTTTCTTTTTCAATAGGTGTAGCCCCACTTAGTGCAGAACGTGGATTAATTAAATCAGAGGGTGAGTAAGTAGCACCACAAACCTCGCAGTTATCACCATACTGGTCTTCTGCTTTGCACTTCGGGCAAGTCCCGCGCACGAAACGATCCGGCAAAAACACCTTTTCGCTGGGGTCGAATAAATCGGTCACTGTGTTGGTGCTGATGTAATCGTTTTTTTGCAACGCTTTAAAAATGTTTGTTGCAAAATATTTATTCTCTTCTGAATGAGTACTGTGGAAATTATCGAAATTCACATGAAAATCGGCAAAGTCCTGCTCGTGTTCTTGTTTGGTTTTAGCAATCAGTTCTTCGGGTGTAATACCTTCTTGTTGGGCGCGAATCATTATTGGCGTGCCATGGGCATCGTCCGCACAGACATAAATACACTGGTGACCACACATTTTTTGAAAGCGAGCCCACACATCAGTTTGGATGTACTCTACGAGATGGCCTAAATGGATAGACCCATTGGCGTAGGGAAGTGCGCTGGTGACTAAAATTCTTCGATTATTCACGTGTTTACAGAACAAATTGCTTAATGAGCGCGTACCTTACCAGCTTACTAAAAGTGCGGCTAGATAGATTATATATAGTCCTTAATATCTCAATCAGGAGCTAGGAATAAGCACGCTGGAGTGTTTAACTGCACCCCATTTTAGAGAAATTAGACACCAAGAGGATTCACCCCATGGCGAGCGTTAGCCCACAGCAAGTAGAAGACACACTGAAGAACATAGAAGACCCCAATGTTGGCAAGAATATAGTTGCAGCTAAGTGGGTGAAAGATATCAATGTGGATGGCGATAAAGTCAGCATCAATATTGAGCTAGGCTACCCGGCTAAGAGCATGATTGAAGACTTATCCGAGAAAATCGGGACTGAAGTCAGCAAATTAGAAGGTGTTGTCGATGTAGATATTACCATCGGGCAGAATATTCAGGCCCATGCAGTTCAGAAAAGTCTTAAGCCGATGGAAAATATCAAGAATGTGATTGCCGTTGCGTCTGGTAAAGGCGGGGTGGGTAAATCCACTACCGCGGTCAATCTTGCGCTAGCATTAGCGGCCGAGGGTGCCACGGTAGGTATTCTAGATGCGGATATCTATGGCCCAAGTCAGCCACGAATGCTTGGAGTGTCTGGACAGCCCGAATCGAGTGACGGCAAAAGCCTAGAACCTATGATTGGCCATGGCATTCAGGCCATGTCGATCGGCTTTTTGATCGATGAAGAGACACCTATGATTTGGCGTGGGCCTATGGTAACTCAGGCGTTAGAGCAATTACTTAATGATACTCGTTGGCGAGATATTGATTATTTAGTGGTAGATTTGCCCCCTGGTACGGGTGATGTTCAATTAACATTGGCTCAGAAAATTCCTGTCAGTGGCGCCGTTATTGTCACAACCCCTCAAGATATTGCTTTGTTGGATGCGCGCAAAGGTTTGAAAATGTTTGAAAAGGTTGAAGTACCGGTGTTAGGTGTCGTTGAGAATATGAGCCTACATATATGTAGTGAATGTGGTCATGAAGAAGCTATCTTTGGTGAAGGCGGTGGCGAGAAGATGGCTGAAGAAAGCGAGGTGGAGTTACTTGGTAAACTGCCGCTTGATATGAGCATTCGACAGCAAGTGGATGGCGGTGAGCCGACTGTGATTGCGACACCAGACAGCCGAGTGAGCGAGATATATAAAGAAATCGCTCGGAAAACTGCCGCTAAATTGGCCGTGAAAAGTAAAGACTATAGTGCTAAATTCCCTAAAATTGTTATTCAGAATACATAGATCACTATAAGGACCTACTCAATGTTTCGTCTTGTCATATGTTTGCTTGGTTTAATGTTGTTAGTTGTCGGATGTGCCGGACCACTTTCAAAACCTCTGATAGAACCTAATGTTCAGGTCCGTGGCTTAGAAATTACTGATGCCACTCTAGGCGGAATAGATGCAATCGTGACACTGGATATTGATAATCCAAACGAAGTTCGTTTGAGTGCACGTGGACTGAGTTACGAAGTATTTGTTGCAGGGAATAAGCTAGTCACCGGTCAAGATGATAATGCGATCTCTGTCCCTGCCTTTGGAAGTGAAACAATTGAATTGCCAGTCCGCTTATCATACTTAGGGATTATCGAAACACTACCTGAAGTATTAAGAACTGGCAGCGCAGATTACACAGTTAAAGGAAATATTAAGACATCGATCTTTAATTACGCCATTCCATTTTCAAAGCAAGGCGATTTTAAGCTGCCATTTGTTTCACCATTTAAATAATTTTACCTATGTCGATTAAATCTGATCGCTGGATTCGGCGAATGGTTGAGCAGCAGCAAATGATCGAGCCATTTGTGCCTGGGCAAATTAAGCAAGCAAATGAAGAAAAAATAATTTCCTATGGGACATCTAGCTATGGCTATGATGTGCGTTGTTCAAACCATTTTAAAATTTTTACAAACATTAATTCCGCTGTGGTGGACCCAAAAGCGTTTAACCCAGAAAGCTTTGTTGATTTCGAAGGTGATGTTTGTATTATCCCTCCTAATTCTTTTGCACTTGCCAGCACGGTAGAATATTTTCGTATTCCACGGTCGGTTTTAACTGTGTGTTTGGGTAAGTCAACATACGCGCGGTGCGGTATTATTGTGAATGTGACGCCATTAGAGCCTGAGTGGGAAGGTCATGTGACTTTAGAGTTTTCAAATACAACTCCGCTACCAGCAAAGATTTATGCAAATGAAGGTGTGGCGCAAATGTTGTTTTTTGAGTCTGACGAAGAATGTGAGACGTCATATAAAGATCGTGGAGGCAAATACCAAGGCCAAACAGGCGTGACGCTTCCTAAGGCATAGTACTTCTGTGGCTAATATTAGTCTGATTGAAAATGGTTTATTTAATTAGCCTTATTGTATAAACAGCGACAGTTTCATTTACTTAAGTTTGGATGCCCAAATCGCGAGGCGATGGCGCATTGATTGTTGAGAGATTTGATCTTGTGGAATAGCTTGAATCACTTTGTCGTGTACCAGTAAGCGATAGATATATTCTATTTTTTCGCTAGCAGAATCTGTCGCTTCAAATTCAACTACACCACGTTGTTCGCCATACTTAACGCCAGCAGCGATGGCTTTTTTAACTAATTCTTTTTCATTCTTAAGTTTTTTCACAAGCGATATCCTGTTCTGAAAACACGTGAGTTAAATCGAAAAATAATCTCCCTATTTATAATAACAGCCAGGTGGCTAAACCAAGAAAAGCAAAAATACCTACGACATCAGTGATGGTAGTTAGCATCACGCCGCCCGCAAGCGCCGGATCAATGCCGTATTTTCTTAATGCGATGGGAATGAGGACGCCTGCAACTCCTGCGCATATAAGATTTGCCATCATCGCTAATGCAATAATCCAACCTAGTTGTAAATCATGGAACCATAAAATGGCAATAACCGCGACAATTGCCGACCACAGTAAACCATTAAGAATGCCAATGCCGAGCTCGCGCATCAACAATATTTGTGAATTGGACTTTCCGATCTGCTTTAGTGCCAATCCCCTAATGACGAGGGTAAGAGTTTGACTGCCCGCAATGCCTCCCATGCTTGCGACGACAGGGATCAGTACCGCTAATACAATAATTTGTTCGAGGGTCTGTTGAAACAAGCTAATTACCCAAGCCGCTAAAAAGGCAGTGAGCATGTTGACGCCTAACCATAATGCACGTCGTCGAGTGGATTTAGTCACGGGTGCAAATAAGTCTTCTTCTTCCGTTAAGCCGGCCATACTCATCATTGAGTGCTCACCTTCTTCGCGAATGACATCAACCACATCATCGATCGTGATGCGACCAAGAAGTTTGTCATTTTCATCAATGACAGGTGCAGAGATTAAATCCAGATTTTCGAATGTATGTGCGACATCAGTCGCCGTATCCGTGACTAGAATTGGCTCTATATCATTTTTTAATAAGTCCTGGACCAGTGTCGATGGATCATTTGTTAATACATCCGCCAGGGTTAAAGTGCCTATGTAGTTTTCGTAGCGATCGACGACAAACAAGCTATCGGTATGTGCAGGAATATTTTTTCGTGATCGTAAATATCTAAGCACTACATCAAGACCAATTTCTTTGCGAACTGTGATGGTGTCAGTGTTCATTAGGCCGCCCGCACTGTCTTCATCGAATGACAGAACAGACTCTAAACGTTGGCGATCGCTGGTATCGAGATTGTTAAGCGCAGTATCCGTGACCGCACTGGGGAGGTCTGCTAGTAAATCTGCTAAATCATCAAGGTCGAGTCCTTCAGTAGCAGAGATGAGCTGCTCCTTATTCATGACCTCAATCAGTCCGCTACGGACTTCGTCAACCACATGCAACAAAATTTCACCATCATCATCATGGTCCAACATGTTCCAGATAAACATGCGTTGCGATTGGGGTAATGATTCTAATAGGTGAGCAATTTCAGCTGGGTGAAAGGCATTTAATATGCGCCCGGCACGTTGCATCTCACCAGAGTCTAGTGCTTCAGTGATGACTTGCAGGTTGTCTCGTGCTTGGCTGTCGGGCATGGCAAATCCTTAACTGCGCAATTAGCGCATAGATGCAAGCAAGTGTACCCGTTAGTTAAGCGAAAGCAAAAAAGGATTTGTAAATGATAACAACGAAATTAGCGAGCAATTAATTGCACATTATTTGCTCATTTTAATTTCTGTAGGATTATCTTTTGCGTGGTGTTATTCGTTTAGCTGATCAACTAGCTGATGAATCTTATCTGGTCGTGTGGCAGCGCTTAGAATTCGTTTGCTCAAAGGTTCTAATTTTTTCACGGAACTAGAATTAATGACTGATTTAACATCGAGCACGGTCGCGGGATGTGCACTGAAATGTCTTAATCCCATGCCTAGCAATAGACGGGTATAGCGAGGATCTCCCGCCATTTCCCCACACATGGAAACAGGAATATTCGCTTGATTGCCCGCTTGTAAGGTTAATTGAATAAGTTTTAATACAGCAGGATGTAAAGGGTCATATAGATAATTGACCGATTCGTCGATACGGTCGATAGCAAGTGTGTATTGAATTAAATCGTTTGTTCCTATCGATAAAAAATCTAACTGCTTAGCGAAACGTGCAGCCACTAAGGCAGCAGCAGGGACTTCAATCATAATGCCAATGGGAATTTCTTGATCAAACTCTTTATCTTCTTCTTTAAGCTCACGCTTGGCTTGATCAAGAATAGATAATGTTGTCATCAATTCTTCATGACTGGTGATCATTGGGAACATAATGCGCACAGGACCAATCACTGAGGCGCGTAAAATTGCACGTAGCTGCAATTTAAAAAGTTCAGTGTCCTTAAGAGAACGCCTTAAACCACGTAAGCCCAATGCTGGATTTTGTACAAGCGGGCCCTTATATTTGGGGTCAAATTCTTTTTCTGCACCTAAATCCAGGGTGCGAATAGTGACGGGTAAACCTTTTAGCGCGCGGATGACTTTTTTATAAGCCGTGAGCTGTTCAGCTTCTGATGCGGGTTCATCGCGGTCGATGTATAAAAATTCAGTTCTATATAAGCCCACGCCTTGTGCGCCACTCTGTTTTAGTGCTTTAACATCATCAGTTAATTCGATATTAGCTTGTAAGTTGATTGCAATACCATCTTTAGTCTTTGCTTTGACATCGCGTAGCGATTCTAATTTTCTTCGTTCTTCTTTTTGTTGTTTCTGTTTAGCTTTGTATTCTTTAACTGTTTTGTCGTCGACGCCAGCAAGCACCATGCCTTCGGAGCCGTCAATGATGATTTGTTCGTTTTCCTTGAGCAATAAGCGCGCATCTTGCATTCCAACAATGGCAGGAATGCCTAAGCTACGTGCAATAATCGCCGTATGAGATAAAGGGCCACCTAATTCGGTGATAAAGCCTGCAATATTTTGATGTTGTAATACAACAGTGTCAGCGGGTGTTAGGTCATCAGCAACAATGATAGAGCCGCGCAAGGTTTGTATTTCTTTTTCCACTTCATATTGGTGATCAAAAAGCATCTTTTGAATTAAATTAATCACATGATCAATATCGTTTTGACGGGTTTGTAAGTACTCGTCTTCCATTTGCTCAAAGACTGCAACCAACTTATCGCGTTGTAATTTCAATGCCCATTCTGCATTGCAATAAACGTCTTTGATAATATCTATGGGTGCTTTTGACAGCATTGAATCTTTCAACATTAAAAGGTGAGATTCAATAAATGAGGCGATTTCTTTTGGCGCTTCTGGAGGTATAGAGTCTTGTACTTTGCGTAATTGCTTGCCCGCACGATCCACTGCAGATTTAAAGCGTTTAACTTCTGCGTTAATTTCTTCTGGGAGTAATGTGCGCTCATAGACCTCAAGAGAGCTACGTAAAAGTAGATGGACGTTACCTATGGCAATGCCTCGAGATACACCTAGTCCGCTTATTATTAGAGCCATGTGAAATTAGAGTGAGTAATTTTGTTATTCATCTTCGCCAAATCGAGAAGCAATTAAGTCTTTAATTTTGGTCATCGCGTCTTCCGCATCTTCGCCAGCAATGAATAGTTTGATTATGCTACCTTTGCTTGCGGCTAGCATCATTACGCCCATAATGCTTTTACCGTTGACACGTTTGCCGTCTTTTTCGATTTCAATTTCAGACTCAAATTCGCTTGCTGTGGCGACAAATTTTGCTGCTGCTCTGGCATGTAAGCCAAGTTTATTACAAATGGTTGCTTGATCTTCAATCATGAGTGGTTGCTTTTTTGTTCGCATAAAATAATGCCATCACGACCGCCAGATAAGGCGATCTTAGTTAATTCTGACAAGCTAGAGTCAGAATAATTTAGTATGCGTATGAACATAGGTAAATTCACGCCCGCGATGACTTCTATATTTTCAATATGCTTAAATCCATTAGCTATATTGCTTGGTGTTGAGCCGTACATATCTGTAAGAATTAATGCGCCACTATCTGTGTTCACGGAGGCAAGCATCGATTCTGCTTTTTTATGTTGGGCGTCTGGGTCGCAACTAGGGGACACAGATAAAGCTCTACAATTTAATGGCAGTGATCCACCCAGTGTCGATTTTGCTGTGGCAAGTAACTCCTCGCCAATCTCTCCATGAGTTATTATAAGTATTCCTACTGGCATGATGTTCTACTCAAATTCTCTGTGTCTTACCGTAATTGGTTGTTGCATTGTTTTACCTAATTCGTGAGCAATTTGGTTAACACAATATACAGAACGATGGTGTCCACCCGTGCAACCTATGGAAATAGTTAAGTAACTTCTATTTTCTTCTTCAAATAAGGGAATCCATTTTTGCATAAATTCGATAATTGATTTGATCATTCTGTCTACTTCAGGATATGAGCCTAAATAATTCATTACGGCGGTATCTTTGCCTGATAGGCTGCGCAGATTTGGCTGCCAATATGGATTGGGTAGGCAGCGAACATCAAACATGAAGTCCGTATCGTTGGGGATGCCATGTTTAAAGCCAAAAGATTGCAGAACAATAGTCAGGCCTGTTGATGATTTTTCAATAACAACTTGATTTACTAAAGTGCGTAATTGTCTAACATTGGTTTTAGTTGTATCAATGTTGAGATCCGCATAATCAGCAATTTTGCTGAGTAATTCTTTTTCAATATGAATTGCTTTGATTAAGGGGATGTCGTTCGTGGTTAATGGATGCTTGCGGCGTGTTTCGCTAAACCTTTTAATAAGCGTGTTTATTTCAGCGCTGAAGAACAAAACTTCTATTGGAATATTATCGTTTTTGAATTTCTGAACAATCTCGATTAAATCATCAATGCTCTCATCGCCAGCTCTTGAGCCAATGCCAACAGCAATTTTTTCGTGGTAAGGTTTTTCTTCTTTGAGGCACTGCTCAATAAATGTAGGCAATAGTGTGACTGGCAGATTGTCGACACAGTAGAAATCATCATCTTCTAAAGTGTTTAATGCGACAGATTTTCCTGAGCCTGAAAGGCCCGTAATGATTAATATCCTCATGAGGAAGAGTCCTGCTGTATTGATTGTTGTTGACGTTCTATAAAGTCGTCAGCAGCATTGTAACCTTTAAGCATTAATAAATGGTTACGAACAGCAGCTTCTGTCATCACAGCAAGGTTACGACCTGCTGCGACAGGTAAACGAATCACGGGAATTTCTAAGCCCAATACATTTTTGGTTAATTGAGGTGTGGCAAGTCGATCCTCAGATTTTGGAATCGATTGCATCGCAGTCAAGTGAATGATTAAGCGTAAATATTTGCTAAATTTAATTGAACTATCACCATACATTTCACGTATGTTGAGCACCCCTAGGCCGCGCACTTCTAAAAAGTCTCTTAGTACTATAGGGCATGACCCGACGACAATGTCAGGTGCAATTCTCATGAATTCGGGTGCATCATCAGCAATTAGGCGATGCCCACGTGTGACCAGTTCTAATGCAAGTTCACTTTTGCCTAAACCACTTTCACCGGTCAGCATCACACCAAGGCTGATGACTTCCATAAATACACCATGCAGAATCACTTTGTCTGCTAAGGCGCGTGACAAAAAATAGCGTAGATGAGTAATGACTTCAGTCGATGACAGGGCAGAACAAAAGATCGGGGTTTTGTATTTGTCTACAAAGGTTTTTAATTCTAATGAGGGCATTAAGCCGTCTGTAAAAAAGATGGCAATTGTCTCTGCACCAAATAAGCGTTCATAAGCCTTGCGTCTTTCTTGCTCTCCCAGCGATTCTAGGTAATTCGATTCGACCTTACCAAGCACCTGAGCTTGATTGGAATGGATGAGATTAAAGTAGCCCACCAAGGTAGCAGAATCATCACTAAAGCTATGGTGTGAAAAAGGGTGATTGATGTATTGTTCACCACACCAAATAGATAGCTCTAACTCTTCACTGAGTGAATCTAGAATTGATTGTGGAGTCGTATTTTCTGGCATGCTACGCGAACATTGAATGGGTGCTATTGGAAGTCTAGGCGTACTGGCGGTTAAGTGCCAGTATTATGCGGCATGCTTGTCTGAAGTTTTAGCAAATATATCTAGTAATTGTTTAACAGAAGTACAGTTGCGAAGCTGATGTCGGTTTTTTTGTTCAGAGAGGAATTCAGCCAGAGACGCCAGTGTTTTTAAGTGTTCGTCGGTGGCTTCATCAGGCACTAGCAAGGCATAGAAGAGTGATACTTTTTGCCCATCCGGTGCATCAAAATCAACGGGTTGTTCAAGCTTGATGACGGCGCTACGAATTTCGTCGATATCTGTAATGCGACAATGTGGAATGGCGACACCTTCACCTAATGCAGTAGTGCCTAAGCGTTCACGCGCTTGTAAGGCGATACTGACTTGAGTTGCTTGTACATTATCTAGGCCGTCGGCCAGGAGTTCTCCAAGCAACTCAAACACCCGTTTTTTACTGCTGACATCTTTCAGGAGTGTTGTGCGACTTGCGTCAAGGTAACGTGCTAGTGAGGTGTCTTCCATGATGGTAATTAAGCATTGATCGCGTTAAACGAGATTTCTATGCGCGCCTTCTTCATTATGATGATCTTTAATTTTCTCTTTATGCTTAACAATCTGTCTATCGAGCTTGTCGATAAGATGATCAATCGCGACATACATGTCATCGGCAGTTGCGTTGGCAAAGATTTTGTTGCGGCTTACGAGTAACGAAGCCTCGGCTTGGTGTCGAACTTTCTCTACAGATAAGACCACGTGAGTGTTGATGACGTGATCGAAGTGTCTTTCTAGGCGTTTGAATTTTTCATTAACAAAATTTCTTATTGCGGGAGTAATATCAAGATGGTGACCGGTTAATTCTATTTGCATTTATCCCTCCGTGAATTGTTACTTTAATGTTTGTTTCTTCAGTTTCTTTATAACCCCCTTCTGCGTGCAATTCCAGTTGCATTTCGTCAGCGGTTATGAGCACAGAAATAATGGGTAATTTCTCTGTCTGTCTGTTAATCATAGCGCAACCAGATGGCCCAATGTGTGGCCAATGTCGATTATTTAACTTGGCTGATTAAACGGTAATTTTAGCTAAAAATGCAGAAAATTTAATGGATTACAGTTGTTTGCGCTCGTTGGAGGGCGGAATAGAGAGGGCCTCACGATATTTGGCGACTGTTCTACGTGCGACATTGATGCCTTTTTCATCAAGTAACTTGGCAATTTTGCTGTCACTTAACGGTTTTGCATTGTCTTCTTCTTCGATAAGCTTTTTAATCATTGCGCGAATAGCGGTGGCAGAACAGACCCCGCCATCAGCCGTCCCAACATGGCTAGAAAAGAAGTACTTGAATTCAAAAATTCCTCTAGTGGTGTGCATATATTTGTTTGTAGTGACACGAGACACAGTGGATTCATGTAGTTCTAATTCTTCAGCAATATCTCTAAGGACCAAGGGCTTCATTGCTTCTGGTCCATAGTCTAGAAACTTGCGCTGGTGCTCAATGATTGAGGTCGCCACACGCAATAGTGTTTCGTTTCTACTGTGTAAACTTTTAATAAACCAGCGTGCTTCTTGTAGTTGAGTACGCATGTAGTTATTGTCAGGGCTGTTATCAGCGCGCTTAATAAGGTCGGCATAGGTGTTATTTATGCGAAGTTTAGGTGCTGTATCTGTATTTAATTCTACGCGCCAAGTGTTACCTCGTTTAACGACTGTGACATCAGGTACAACATATTCGGTGTTGTTATTAGATATCTGCGCACCCGGGCGAGGATTGAGCGATTGAATGAGTTCAATGGTGGATTGTAATTCTGCTTCTGATAAATCCATACGCCTTTGAATTAATTTGGTGTTGCGACTTCCCAACGCGTCAATATAATTTTTGACAACACCAATTGCTTCTTCCAAGTATGGGGTGTCAGCAGGTAATGTTTGTAACTGTACGCCTAGACACTCAGATAAATTGCTTGCTCCGGTACCGATAGGATCAAGGTGTTGAATTAAATGGAGCACGGCTTCGACTTCATCTAATTCTAGTTCTGGGAAGGTTTCTACTAGGCCTTCGTAAATATTTTCCACGCTATCCGTCAAATAGCCGTCATTATCAATCTCATCAATTAAGGTCATGCCTATGATGCGATCAACATCACTGAGATTGATTAGGTCAATTTGTTGCAGTAGGTGTTCTTGTAGTGAATTGCTTCCAGTACTTTCATTTTCATAGACATCGCGTGCCGGTTCTTTTGGGGCTTCGCTATAAACATTGGAGGCTTGGTAGATATCATCCCAATTACTGTCAATGGGAAGCTCGTCTGATATTTGTTCTTTAGTCGCCGTAATATCTTGTTCTGCCGGCACATTTGAAGAAGCATCCTCTGTTTTCTCGCTGGCTTCTTGGCTTTGGCTGGTAGGGGCAGATTCTTCCTCACGCTCCAGCATGGGATTGGTTTCGAAAATCTGCTGGATTTCCTGTTGCAATTCCAACGACGAAAGTTGCAGCAGCTTGATCGCTTGCTGTAGTTGCGGCGTCATCGACAAAGACTGGCCGACACGAAGTTGAAGTGCAGGTTTTAGCATGAAAAAATTGGCGTAATTATTGCTTGAATTTAGCTATAGATACTTACACAAAAAGATTGTTTTGAGAAGCGTGGTGATATGACAAGAGAGAAGTAAAGCCGACTAAGTGTCACTTGTATAGGGTTTGTAAAATTAAAGTTGAAATTCTGACCCTAAATAAACATCACGCACTTGTTGATCGTTTAATAAATGTTCAGGTGTGCCTTCGGCAATAATTTGGCCTTGGTTTAAAATGTACGCACGTGAACATATGCCGAGCGTTTCGCGCACATTGTGATCAGTGATTAATAATCCAATTCCACGCTCAGTTAATTGTTTTAATAAGCGTTGTATATCCATTACTGAGATTGGATCGACTCCAGCAAATGGTTCATCTAATAAAATAAATTGAGGTTGGATTGCTAAGGCGCGTGCAATTTCAACACGTCGGCGTTCACCGCCAGATAAACTAAATCCTTTGCTGTGGCGAATGTGCTCAATTTGCAATTCTTGAAGTAGTCGGTCGCAGATTTCACGTTGCATCGGTTTGCGAATATCTTTTCTTAGTTGAAGTACGGCCAGAATATTTTCTTCAACAGTGAGTCCACGAAAGACTGAAGCTTCTTGAGGTAAATAGCCCACACCTTGTTGTGCTCTCGCATGCATGGGTAATTTAGTTAGGTCTTGATCATTTAAACCAATACTGCCTGCATCGGATTGAACTAAACCGACGATCATATAAAACGTTGTTGTTTTACCTGCACCATTCGGACCAAGTAAACCCACAATTTCACCACTATTGACTTGTACATCAACACTATGAACAACTTGGCGTTTTTTATAACTTTTAGCCAGCTGCTTGGCCCATAAACGATTATTCGGTTGCATCATCTTTTGTTTTGGGTTGAATGATCATTTCAATTCGATCTTTTTTGGTGCCTGTATCAATGACACCTTCTTCTGTTAAGTAAAGAATGTAATCGCTACGAATAATATTGCCTACTTGAGTGATTTTCCCTCGACGGAACAGTTCAACTTTATTTTCGGAGCTGTTGTGTATCATCTCTTCTGACTCGGCATAAACCTTATCGCCATCATCAGTGATTTCTTCGTAGGTAGCCAAGTCGCCAACTGAAATCATTTTCTCAACTTCGTTATTCGCTGTATATACAGTAATGATATCACCATGCAAGATAGTGGTGCCTTGGACCATTTTGACATCACCACGGTAAATACTGATACCAGATTTCTCATTTAATTCTGCTGTATCTGCAGTAATGTGTATCGGTTTCTCGCTATCATCTGAGCGCGCAAACACGGTATTGCTAATACATAACGCAATAGTGAAAGCGAGTAATAAAGTTGGTTTAGTATTCATAGGTGCCGCGTACTTTAGTTAAAAATTTAATTTGTTGTGTATGAGGGTCAAATTTTAGCCCAGTGCCCGTCATCTTACCTTTTCCATGAACTATGGTTGCTGGTAAATCAGTGCTGGCGCTTTGGGTAATGTTATCCAGTGTTAACTGTTCAGTTGTCATAATAATATTATTTTTGCGTTTATCTGGCATGGATACATTCACGTTCTCATTCAGTACAGTAATATTTTTTTGATGAAAAATTTCTGCGGAATTTGCGGTGATTATCATCGGAGCTTGTTGTTCACGGTACATTGTTACCTTAGGAGTATCCATTAAGGTTTTTTGATCTGACTCTAGTGAGCGAGTACTAGGCGAGTGAATGACTGACTTTGCAATGCCCAACTCATTGGTGTGGGTAAGTGTAAAATTTTTGAATTGATGTGTGTAAAGTTGTTGTTCTGGTGAGTGTTGTAACTGACTGCTGTAGTCTGCTTCAACGGTCAACAAATGACGCCCCGTGACTGCAATCAAAGCAGTAAATGTTAGGGTGATGATTATCGTCTTTATCATTGATTTGCTCTTGTATGATGGTCTACGGCGTCACGTTATAGTTAAGTGCTTTGGTTAGTAGACCTTTAGAATCAAGAATCAGTTCACAAACTTCTCTCACAGCACCATGACCGCCCAATTCTTGGGTGATGTGGTCTGCGTGAGATTTAACCCATTCATGTGCATCTGCGACAGCAAATGACAGTCCAGCAAGCTGCATGGCAGGGACATCAATAATATCATCGCCAACAAAGGCAACATTTTCTGAGGGTAATT
This sequence comes from Gammaproteobacteria bacterium, assembly GCA_045106935.1. Classification (GTDB taxonomy): domain Bacteria; phylum Pseudomonadota; class Gammaproteobacteria; order UBA4575; family UBA4575; genus UBA1858. Next base: position 37,767 of record JBGCFN010000017.1, read on the forward strand.
TTTTTGATTTCACTAGTTCAGAAAAAGCACTGCGTTTGTCAATGTGCCCTTGCATGACATCAGTGACCCCAAGTTCTTGCATGCGTGCGTTGACAGCTTTCGATTCTCGGCCAGACAATACGGCTACTTGAACACCATAATGCATTAGCATGCGTATGCCGTGACCGTCGCGCACATGAAAAGACTTTGATTCTTCGCCTAAATGATTAATCCATATGCGGCCATCGGTAAATACTCCGTCGACATCAAAGACAACCATTTGTATGGTCGAGGCAGTTTTATATAACGCTTGTTTTTCCACGATAGATATATGTAGATAAATTAAATTACACCAGCGCTCAGTAGATCATGCATATTAAGCGCGCCAATAAGTTCATTCTTGTTGTTTGTGACAGGCATAGAATTGATGCGTAACTTTTGCATTAATTCAAGAATCTCGACAGCTAATTGGTCACTATTGGCAGTATGGCAGTTAGTAGTCATGACATCTTGCATTAGTGTGGAATTTACATCCATGTTGGTATCTAACACGCGACGTAGATCGCCATCGGTAAAAATACCTAGTAGTTGATTTTTTTTGTTGGTGATGGCGGTCATGCCTAAACCTTTGCTGGTCATTTCTAGCAGCCCTTGTTTTAAACTCATCTCTGCAAGCACATTCGGGATTTTATTATCGCTATGCATGATGTCAGCTACTTTTATAAGTAATCGTTTGCCTAGTCGACCAGCAGGGTGTGAACGTGCAAAATCATGCTCATTAAAACCACGTGCATCTAACAAAGCTATCGCGAGTGCATCACCCATCGCTAGCATGGCAATCGTGCTTGTTGTCGGTGCAAGTCCTAAAGGGCAGGCCTCATGTTTGACCGATACATCAAGATTAATGTCAGCATTTTTTGCCAAATTTGATTCACGATTTCCCGTCAGTGTGATGAGAGGAATGCCTAATCGTTTTAGTGGAGGCAATAAAGAGAGTAGCTCGTCAGATTGCCCTGAGTTAGACAATAGAATGGCAATGTCTTGCTTATCGATCATGCCTAAGTCGCCATGCGACGCTTCAGCAGCACTTACAAAAAATGCAGGACTTCCAGTGCTCGCAAGTGTGGCGGCAATTTTGCGACCAATATGTCCAGATTTGCCAATACCCAAAACCACAATGCGTCCAGCTGGGTCTAATAAAATTTGGCAGGCAGTAATAAAATCGTTATCGATTCTGTCACTCAAATCTATGACCGCATTGGCTTCTTCCTTGATCACTGCCTTTGCAAGGTCTATTGCCTGTTTAGAGTCAAGATTGGCCATATTGTTAACTTTGCACGCTTTGAAAGTATAAGGTGACTTGGAAGCCGATAAAGCACATAAGTAGTGCGATTCCGCTGAGGCGATTCATGCCTTTACCTTTGTGAGTCATATAAGCCAGCGCTAACAGAAAAAAGCTTAATCCAAACATGATTGGAAAATCGCGAGTCAGCACTTCATTAGGCACATGATAGGCGCTAATAAATCCTGGAACGCTGATGACACCCAACGTATTGAATATATTTGATCCCAATACATTGCCAATAGCAAGGTCTGTGTGGTGTTTAAGCGCACCTGTAATTGATGCTGCTAACTCAGGCAAACTAGTGCCGATTGCAACAATGGTTAACCCTATAACTAAATCAGAGATACCAAACTGATGAGCTAGCTTCACACAGGATGAAACGAGAATATTTGAGCTAATAAGTAATAAAACTAATCCAAGAACGGTCCAGAATAATGACATCGCAATGGAACATTTATAGTTATCGCAATTTTCTTCTGATTCGTTTTTTGAGGTCGTCGCAAGATAGCCAATGACGATAAATAATGTGACTAACATGATGCATGCGTCAGTTAATGATAATAGTGAGTCACGCAACAAGAACCAGACGAGTCCCATGGCCGCAAATAACAGCGGAAATTCTCTTAACAGTGTTTGACGAGAGACGAGAATGGGGGTGAGTAATGCCGTGACCCCTAAGATGAGTGCAATATTGGCAATGTTTGAACCGACTGCATTACCAAGAGCCAGGCCGCTATTGCCTTGCCATGCCGCTACGCCCGAAATGAGAAATTCTGGCGCCGAGGTGCCAAAGCCGATAATGACCAGACCAATCACTAAAGGAGAGATATTTAAATTTTGTGCTAAGCCCACTGCCCCTATTACGAAGCGATCGGCGCTCCAGATAAGTAAGGCAAAGCCAATTAAAAGCCCAAGGATAATGGTCGTCATAAGTCTATATATTTACAAACCCGCGATTATACATGTTTTGATTTCGACCCATTTTTTTTAATTTTCAAAACCAGTTGATTGTTAATTGCTCATATTCACTAATAGCTATAGACCACGTATGATTGCGTTTTGAAAAAATTGCCCATGACCGATACTAACGAATACATAAGTTCTGAGCCCTTAGTAGAAATACGTGATCTGTATTTTTCGCGTGGTGATAATCAGATTTTTAAAGGCCTTAGCTTGGATATACGTCGTGGCCAAGTGACTGGGTTTATGGGGCCTAGTGGAACAGGGAAAACAACCTTGCTTAAATTGATTGGTGGGCAGTTGAAGCCACTTGACGGCAAAGTGTATATACAAGGCCAAGACGTCAATTCAATTAGTCGCTCCGCATTATTTGAGCTGAGAAAGCGTATGGGGATGCTTTTCCAAAGCGGGGCATTGCTGACAGATATCAATGTATTTGAAAATGTTGCCTTTCCTTTGCGCGAGCATACTAAGCTACCTGAGCAGATCATCCGTGATTTAGTATTAATGAAGCTGGAAGCAGTGGGTTTAAGGGGCGCACGAAAGTTAATGCCTAGTCAATTATCAGGTGGTATGGCTCGCCGTGTGGCACTTGCAAGAGCCATTGTATTGGATCCTATGATGATCATGTATGACGAGCCATTTGCTGGTCTTGATCCCATTACTAAAGGGACGATTGTGACCTTAATTAAACAGCTTAATAATGTACTAGGGTTGACGAGCATTATCGTATCTCACGATGTAGAAGAAACACTTTCCATTGCGGATTATGTTTATGTTATTTCTGAAGGTGAAATAGTTGAATCGGGAACCCCGGCGGGCCTTCGCAATAGTAGTTCTGAGTGGGTGCAGCAATTCTTAAATGGTTACCCCGATGGACCTGCGCCATTTCATTACCCTGCACCTGAGTATATCCAAGATCTGTTGGTGGGAAGATAATCGTGCTTGATTGGCTACAAAATGTCGGTAATAAAAGTTTACAAGCCTTTGAATCGATGGGTCGTTCAACCATATTCTTTGTGGGGGTATTGAAGGGTTTAGGCGTTGCCTTAGTTAGATTTCGCCTGACATTGCGCGAGATTTACTCCGTGGGTGTTCTATCGCTAGTCATTATTGCGGTGTCAGGCTTATTTGTAGGAATGGTGCTGGGTCTGCAAGGGTACGTAAATTTTGCCAAATTTAATGCAGAAGAGTCGTTGGGCATCTTTGTCGCACTATCGTTAGTGCGCGAGTTGGGTCCGGTAGTAACAGGTTTACTTTATGCTGGGCGCGCCGGTTCAGCATTGACTGCTGAAATTGGCTTGATGAAGACGACTGAGCAACTGGCATCGATGGAGATGATGGCGGTAGACCCCATACGTAGAATTATCGCGCCACGCTTTTTGGCCGGTATTATTTCAATGCCTTTCCTTGCGGCAATATTTAGTGCAGTGGGCGTGATGGGAGGTTACTTTGTAGGGGTGGGATTGTTAGGTGTAGATTCCGGCTCTTATTGGTCGCAAATGCAGGCTAATGTCGATTTTTCTAGCGATATTGTGAATGGTGTTATTAAGAGTGTCGTTTTTGGTATTGCTTGTAACTGGATTGCATTGTACGAAGGCTATGACGCCATCCCAACTGCGGAAGGCGTTAGTCGTGCGACTACTAAGACGGTGGTGCGTTCAGCGTTGGCGATTCTGGCACTTGATTTTGTATTAACCGCATTAATGTTTAGTGACTTCTAAACTGTTGAGAGAAAGCTTATGACAACAAGATTTATGGAAATAGCAGTGGGGCTCTTTGTAGTCATGGGAGGCGCTGCATTATTTATGCTAGCAATGAGTGTAAGTAATTTTGGCTCAATATCCTCCAAGGAAGGTTACTTTTTAACTGCCTATTTTGAGAATATAGGGGGCTTGAAGGTGCGTTCAGCGATCACTGTGTCCGGGGTTAAAGTTGGGCAAGTGAGCGAAATTGTGTTTGACCCAGAACGATTACAAGCAAAAGTCACCTTACGCGTTGACAATGATCATGATTACTTCACGTTAGACACGGCGGCGAGTATATATACCGCAGGTTTATTAGGGGAACAGTACATTGCCTTGGAACCTGGCGCAGAAGACGACACTCTAACAAACGGTGATGAAATAGAATTCACGCAATCGGCGGTCGTTCTAGAAGAAATAATAAGTAAATTTATATCAAATGCAGGTTCTAGCTAAGTCTTAAGGAAATCTAATGAAAAAACTAATGATAATTTCAATTTTGGCGTTTTGTGGCTTTGTATCAGGCGTGCATGCTGAAGAGCAGACACCTGAACAAGTCATTGAGCAAACTTCAACTGAGTTGTTGAAAATAATCAATGAACAAAATGACCGAATTAAGAATGAAGAAGGGTACGTCAATCAAGTTATAAATGACTTAGTGTTACCTGTGATTGATTTGCAATCGATGGGAAAACTGATTCTAGGGAAACATTGGAAGACGGCTAGTGATGCGCAACGCGCGCAATTTATTGAGCAATTTAAATCAATGCTAATTCGCACCTATGCTAAATCGGTGGCAGATTTTGGTCATGCTAAAGTCACTGTATTTCCGCCACAAGCTAATCAAAAAGGTAAGCGTCATCGTGTTAAGTCCCATTTAGATATTGGCAGTGGAACACCACTTCAAGTGGATTATGTATTTCGCAGAAAAGAAGATGCTTGGAAAGTTTTTGACATTGTTGTTGATGGCTTAAGTTTAATTAAGAATTTCCGAACTAGTTTTTCTCAAGAAATTAGTGAGACATCTCTAGATGCTTTAATTGCGCGTTTAGCATCAACAAATGCGAGCTAATTAGCCATTTAATTCAATGAATGAATTGCAAAGTTTGGGTGAAGGTAATTTTCGAGTCAGTACTGATTTGACGACACTGACCGTGCCGGGATTATGGGCGCAGTCAAAAAAATTATTTCCCCCCACTGAGGCCACATCAATCAGTATTGATGTAAGTAATGTTGTGCAAGTCGATAGCGGCGGTTTAGCGCTGCTAGTGGCTTGGGCTCGTTGGGCGAATTTCAGAAATAAGAAATTTGCGCTTCAAGGAAAGTCAGATCAACTCACAGTACTGATTGAGAATAACCAATTAGAAAAGCTATTTTTTTCTGCCTAAAGCAAGAAAATTCTTCTATTTATCTATCAGCGCGTTAAGCTAGCCACGCCAATCATCCGACTTAATTAAATTAATGGAAAAACTCTTAGTATCCGGTGGTCAGCCACTTTATGGCAAAGTACGAGCCTCGGGTTCAAAAAATGCTGTACTGCCAATTTTAGCGGCGTCACTGCTAGCAGATACGCCAATGACAATTGGAAATGTACCGCATCTACTTGATGTCACCACCACTATGGGTCTGCTTGGAGAAATGGGTGTCTCATTGACTGTCGATGAACGCATGAATATTGAGTCAGATGCCAGCACGATAAAACATTTCATTGCGCCATATGATTTAGTCAAAACAATGCGTGCTTCGATTTTAGTCTTGGGTCCACTAGTGGCGCGTTTTGGGGAAGCCGAAGTTTCGCTTCCTGGCGGCTGTGCGATTGGGACGCGGCCAGTGGATCTTCACATCGAAGGTTTGCGTGCACTGGGTGCCAAGATTGATGTTGAAGGCGGTTATATTAAAGCGAAGGCATCACGCCTAAAAGGGGCGCGCATCGTTTTAGATTGCGTCACAGTGACTGGAACAGAAAATTTAATGATGGCCGCAGTATTAGCCGAAGGCACTACCGTCATTGAGAATGCGGCACGCGAACCTGAAGTGAGCGATTTGGCAAATTGCTTAATTACCATGGGGGCTAACATCGAAGGTGTTGGCACGGATTGTTTAACTATTCATGGCGTCACGCGGCTTGAAGGCTGTAACTATTCTGTGTTACCTGATCGTATTGAAACAGGGACATTCTTAGTGGCGGGTGCTATTTCCAGAGGGTGCGTGAAAGTCACGCACACAGCACCAAGAACGCTGGATGCGGTATTACAAAAGCTAGAAGATTGTGGCGCTTATATCGATGTGGGTGAAGATTGGGTTCAAGTGGATATGAAGGGTAACCAGCCTAAAAGTGTTAATATCAGAACGTCGCCATATCCTGCTTTCCCGACTGATATGCAAGCCCAGTTCACCGCGCTAAATGCAGTAGCTGAAGGATCCGCAACTATTATTGAAACTGTTTTTGAGAACAGGTACATGCATGTACAAGAATTGCAGAGGATGGGCGCTAAAATTAATGTGGAAGGGAACACCGCTATTGTGACAGGGATAGAGCAGTTAACGGCGGCGCCTGTGATGGCGACTGATTTGCGTGCTTCTGCTAGTTTAATTTTAGCTGGGATCGCCGCGCAAGGAGATACAGTAGTAGATCGAATTTATCATATTGATCGTGGCTATGAATGTATCGAAGAAAAACTCTCACAATTGGGCGCCAACATACAAAGGCTGCCTAATTAAATGGATCAGTAAATCGGTTTAGTTGAATGAATAATAAAATCACATTAGCAATCTCTAAGGGTCGAATTCTTGAAGATACCGTGCCGTTGCTCGAACGTATGGGCATGGCGCCAGTAGAAGATTTGAATAAAACACGTAAGTTACTGATTGATACAGAAAATCCAGATGTTAGGGTGGTCGTGATACGCGCGACAGATGTGCCCACCTATGTGCAGTACGGGGCGGCAGATTTAGGCATTGCAGGTAAAGACACACTCATGGAGAGCCAAGGCGAAGGATTGTATGAGTTGCTTGATCTAGACATCTGCAAATGCAAATTGATGGTGGCTGGTAGATCTGAACTTCCTGACTCTGGAACGAGACTAAAAGTGGCGACTAAATATGTTCGCTCTGCTCAGCAATATTTTGCTCAGCAAGGCAAACAAGTAGAGATAATTAAGCTATATGGTTCTATGGAATTAGCACCCTTAACTGGATTGGCTGACTTGATTGTTGACCTAGTAGATACTGGAAACACATTACGCGCCAATGGATTACAACCACTTGAGCATATTGAAGATATCAGCTCTCGTTTGGTGGCGAATAAAGCGTCATTAAAAGTTAGATTTGATACACTACAAAACATTGTCGAGCAATTTCGACAAGCAATAGATAAAAATTAAAAGAAAAGTTGAATAGGAAATAACAATGAAATACCAAACTGACGATCTACGAATTATAGAAATGAAGGAAGTAAGTACGCCTACTCAGGTGCTTACTGAATTTCCTCTGTCAGATGAATCGTCTAGTTGTGTGCATCAAGCACGAGATGAGATTCAAAAAGTATTTCATGGAGAAGACGATCGCTTAGTGGTGGTAGTAGGGCCTTGTTCTATTCATGATCCTGATGCGGCGCGTGACTATGCGAAGAGATTATTGGAGCAGCGTAATAAGTGGTCTGATGATCTGCTAATTGTTATGCGGGTCTACTTTGAGAAGCCACGAACAACAGTGGGCTGGAAGGGTCTAATCAATGATCCAAATCTCGATAACAGTTTTGAAATCAACAAGGGCTTGAGGTTAGCAAGAGAGCTATTGTTGGATTTGAATAATATGGGGATTCCTGCTGGCACTGAATATCTAGATTTAATTAGCCCACAATATGTTGCAGATTTAGTGAGCTGGGGTGCAATTGGTGCACGTACTACTGAGAGCCAAGTGCATCGTGAGTTGGCTTCAGGTTTGTCGTGTCCGGTTGGATTCAAGAATGCCACTGATGGCGGTTTACAAGTAGCGGTGGATGCCATTGGTTCTGCCACACGTCCTCACCACTTTCTGTCAGTGACTAAAGAAGGAAAATCGGCGATTTTTTCCACTGCAGGGAATCCAGACTGTCACGTTATTTTACGTGGAGGAAAAAGTACAAACTATGACGCTGCAAGCATTGAGCAAGCCTGCGCGAGTCTAGAAAAAGCTGATTTACCACCACGAGTAATGGTGGACTGTAGCCATGCAAATAGCTTGAAGCAGCATGACAAACAAAAAGAGGTCGGTGCAGATATATGCAATCAGTTAAGCGCTGGTGAAGAAAGAATATTTGGCATTATGATTGAAAGTAATATTGTTGAGGGCCGACAAAATGTAGTGGATGGTAAAGCCGAAACTTACGGCCAAAGCGTGACGGATGCATGCATTAACTGGGCAGACACAGAAGTGCTTTTAGAACAATTTGCTAATGCTGTACAAGCGCGTCGACAAGCAAAAGATACGGCGGCAGCGTAGCTGGGACATTGTTTTTATATGCTTACAATTCGACGCTTTAATTCGCAACAGGAATCATTTCAAACACAATTTTCTGAATTTCTAGAGGCAAATACTGAACACGAATCAGATGTCTCGCAAACTGTGCAAGATATCATTGCTGACATTCGCTCAAAGGGCGACCACGCGCTATTAGATTTCACGCATAAATTTGATCGCTTGAATCTGAGTGAAGCAAAACAGTTAGAGATCACACATGAAGAGCTTCAGGCAGCTTTAAATTCTATCGATACTGAAAAGCGTGATGCATTGGAACAAGCACACCAGCGTGTCAAAGAATATGCTGAGCATCAACGACTTCAGTCTTGGGAATATAAAGACGAACATGGTTCTTTGCTTGGACAACGTGTTACTCCATTAGACCGAGTTGGTATATATGTGCCTGGTGGGACAGCGGCGTATCCTTCTTCGGTATTGATGAATGCAGTGCCAGCAAAAGTGGCAGGCGTACCTGAGATTGTTATGGTCGCGCCAACACCCGACGGAAAAATTAACGCGACAGTGTTAGCGGCAGCAGCAGTTGCAGGTGTCGATAGAGTATTTCGAATTGGTGGTGCTCAAGCAGTGGCAGCATTAGCCTATGGCACCGACACTGTTCCTGCCGTAGATAAAATTGTTGGGCCAGGCAATATTTATGTCGCCACAGCAAAAAGAATGGTATTTGGTCAAGTGGGTATCGATATGATCGCAGGTCCATCTGAAGTGTTAGTCATATGTGATGATTCTGCTAATCCAGAATGGATCGCTATGGATTTGTTTTCACAGGCTGAGCATGATGTATTAGCGCGCACCACATTAATTTCAACATCTGAAGAGATGTTAGATAAAGTCGAAGCGGCAATGAATCGATTGCTACCCACACTTGAACGTGCTGATATTATTAAGCAGGCTATCAATACATTTGGTAGTTATGTCAAAGTGGAGAGCTTAGAAGAAGCGGCGCAAATTAGTAACCTGGTGGCACCTGAACATTTAGAGCTTGCTGTTAAAGAGCCAAGCAAGTTATTAGACAATATTTTACATGCAGGCGCTGTCTTTATGGGGCACCACACGCCGGAAGTGTTTGGTGATTATTGTGCGGGTCCAAATCATGTTCTCCCTACTAGCGGGACAGCAAGATTTTCATCGCCCTTAGGTGTCTATGATTTTCAAAAGCGAATGACAATATTAAATTGCTCCGACAAAGGTGCATCTAAGTTAAGCAATGTTGCTAGTACGCTCGCGCATAGCGAAGGTTTAACGGCGCATGCAAAATCGGCAGAGTTCAGAGGCTTAGTTAAGTAAAATCCTATGTCAGAAGATGTCCTATCTCGGTTACGCCCTGAGCTAAAGAAATTACAAACCTATGCGGTGCCAGATGCCGCAGGATTGGTTAAGTTGGATGCTATGGAAAATCCATTTACTTGGCCAGTTTCCATGCGCACTAAGTGGCAAGATCGTATCAGTCATGCACAAGTCAATCGATATCCTGAGCCAAATCCTGAAGGCTTGAAGAAAAAGCTAAAAGAACAATTTGGGCCGAAGGAAAATTGCGATTTATTATTTGGCAATGGATCTGATGAGCTAATTCAGTTGTTAGTGATGGCAATTGCAAAACCAGGCGCTTGTATTTTAACTGTCAGCCCCAGTTTTTCGATGTATCAAATGATTGCAGAAATTGTAGGCGTTGACTGTCATGTTGTTCCATTAGATGAGAATTTTGAACTGGATATGTCTGGCATGCTTGCGGCTATTGATCAGTTTGATCCGGCATTAATTTTTCTAGCTTACCCAAATAACCCAACGGGTAATTCATGGAACAGAAGTCATATCCAAGAAGTAATGAATCGTAGTCGAGGCATTGTTGTCATTGACGAAGCCTATGGTCCGTTTGCAAATGATAGTTTTACGGATGAATTAGCGAAAAATAACAATATGTTATTGCTCAGAACTGCATCTAAACTCGGCTTGGCAGCCATTCGTTTTGGTTGGTTAGCGGGTGATAGGGAATTAATTGCTGAGCTTAATAAAATAAGGTTGCCATATAATATTAGTCAGTTGACTCAATTGACTATGGAGTTTGCACTCGAAAATTATGCCATGTTTGCAGAGCAGGCGGAGACAATACGCACCCTAAGAGGCTCGATGTTTGGTCAGTTGTGTGCAATCGAGGGTGTAAAACCATTTGCCAGTGAAGCTAACTTTATTTTAATTAAATTACTTTCTCGAGATGCAGATGAAGTTTTTGAGGGCTTACTAAAACAGAAAGTGCTGATTAAAAACTTGAGCAAGCAAGCTGGCTTGAGTCAATGTCTGCGCGTGACTGTGGGCTCTAAAGAAGAAAATAAAATCTTTTGCGAAGCATTAATTAGCGCGCTGAAGTAGTCTTTCAATTTCTATTTCTTATTCTGGATCGATGACTTCGCCATCAGTGTTGACGTCAGAGGGAATACTCACAGATTTAACATGTGACATAGCTTCTTGAGTCGATTCAATGCCAATATGGTAGGCAGCAAAACCAGGAATCACTACTTGATTTACTGCCATGCCAATAATATTTCCTTCTACAGGTGATATTAATTCCGTGCTTTGATTAGTTATGGGGTCAGTCACAACGCCAAGCACATCACCCCGTGAAACACGATCTCCTAGGTCCATTTCGCTAAATAATATGCCACCACTTTCTGCTCGCAACCATAGTGATTCATAGTATGTCGGCCTAGGTTCACCCCAAATAAATGTGCGGGGATACATTTCTAATTTATCTAATAAGCTGTTAACGCTATGTGTGCCTGCATCAATTTGATTTTCTTGAATGCGTAGTGACTCGCCTAACTCCATAGTCACGCTTACTATGCCTGATTGATTCGCAACAAAGCGTAACATGCCAGGACTTCCTGCATGGTGAACGATTGCAATTTTATCAAAGGCACCGACAAACTCTGCCACTTTAGGGTCAGACATATTTGCGCGTATTTGAGGAAGATTATTTCTTCGGAATGATCCAGTATGTAAATCTATTAGATAAGTGCAATGTCGAATAACCTTGGTAAATAAAGAATGAGCAATGCGTGAGGCTAAACTACCATTAGGCTCGCCTGGAAAAAAGCGATTCAAATCACGTCGATCAGATAGATAGCGAGAGGTGCGCTGAAAACCTTGTAAATTAACAATGGGGACACCAATTATAGTTCCTGATAGTTTACTTGGGTCAATGTCATACATGACACGACGTACCACTTCGATACCATTTAACTCGTCACCGTGAATGGCACTGGTTAAGCAAACTGTTGGGCCAGGTTTAGCGCCATTAATGACTAGCACAGGTGTCGGTAAGGCGAGTCCTGAGATGGTGATTTGAGGTGACCATGCTAAGCGAGTAGATGAGTTTTCTGGAATTTCAGCGCCAAGAATAATTAATTTCTTGCGTACTATTTCTGGCGTATCAGTTGCAATTGACGGTGTTGATTGATCTGTTGTTTGTGTATCTTCGCTTGCACTATTTTCATTAGTACTATCAATCGGTGGAATGTTTGTTGTGTTGGGTGTCGGCTCGGGCACAGGTTCCGGTAGCGGTGCCACTTCTTTTAAATCAAGATTGGGTGCAATAGTAGTAGCTTCTGGTTCTTCACTTTGATCGGTTGTGTTTACCGTAGATGACTCTTCTGCATTCAATACTGATATATACAGTAGCAGAATTGTTAAGAACAGTATGAGTAGTGCTGAGGCAAAAGAACATGAGTGTTTTGCAAGAGATAACATAGCGTTTATTTTAAGATTAATTTTTCAGCAAGCGTGATTCGTTCATCTATGGATTTCGGTATATTTTCTAGTTGTTCTACTTTAACAAGATTTTGTTGCAAACCTTGCTGATTTGCGAGTTGTACATTTAATCCAGGTCTTGCGTTGAGTTCAAGCATTAATGGGCCAAGTTCACTATCAAGGACAATATCAACGCCAAGATAACCTAGGCCAACAGTGTCAGCACATTTGATCGCGATTTTTAAGATTTTCTGCCACTTAGGGATTTGCACGTCGTTAATCACATGCCCTGTATCAGGATGAATCGTGGTGGCTTGGTTGCCAATGACTGCATGGGTGGTTTTGCCAGTGGCTAAATCAATGCCAACACCAATAGCGCCTTGGTGAAGATTTGCTTTACCACCAGATTTGCTGGTGGGCAAACGAATCATTGCAGCAACAGGCACGCCTTGAAAAACAATAATACGAATATCAGGAACACCTTTGAAACTAATGTTGTCGAATACAGGATCAAATTGAACTCGGTATTCTAAGAAAGCGGTGTCAGCTAAACCGCCTAAGCTATACATGCCAGATAAAATATTAGATACGTAATGTTTAATAGAATTTAAACTAATTAAGTCGCCACTTGCTGTGCGATAGAATTTACCAACTTTGCCGCCAAGGACTAAAATGCCATTACCGCCACTGCCATGAGACGGTTTAATCACAACGTCATCATGTAGTTCAAGTAATGAATCTAAGGAGTTTATTTCATGATTTATTTCGATTTTGGAAAAAAGTTTAGGTACCTCAATGCCTGCATCGATTGCCAAGCTTTTAGTTCTTAACTTGTCATCAACCAATGGGTATAAATGACGAGGGTTGTATCGCATGATGTAATCAGTATTGCGCTGATTAATACCAAGCACGCCTTGGCTGCGTAATTGTTGCGGACTAATAAAACCGATCATGACTTGTTGCTGGAAGTAGACTTCATTTCGCGAAATCGAATCAGTTCGCTGAGTCGGTAGCCTGTGTAGCGCCCCATAATAAGACAAATGCCTAGAATAACTAATAAGAGTTCAGGGAATACAAACATTAAATAAGATAAGTGTTCGCTGGTCATGAGCAGATAACCAAAGCTTGCCACAACTAGGCTGCCAAGGCCTTGAAGCAAAGCGGCTTGAGCGCCATTTTCTTCCCATGCAATAGACATGCGTTCAATAGTCATTGCCAAGATAACCATAGGGAATAATGATACGGATAGTAGTCTGTCGACACCCAGCTGACTGGTGATTAAGCTAATAATTAACATTAGCGTGACGACAACCACCAAAATTACCGCGAGTCTTGGGATAAGTAATAAACGTAAGTGTTCCAAGTAAAAACGGATTAGTAATCCTATAAATACGATGCCAGTGAAAAGAATAATGCCCCAAAGTAATTGAGTTTCGCGAAAAGCGACAGCAATTAAAATTGGCATAAATGTCCCGAATGTATGTATACCAATAAACGTCCGCATGAAAACAACAAGCAGTGCTCCTAGCGGCACCATTAATAATAAGCTGTAAGTGTTTTGACTTTGAACGGGCAGTGCAAATAATGTTAATCCGCCAAACATGTAGCTTGATTGTTTTGCATTTTGTTTGGCGACATCCAATAGTTCTATATAAGATTTTGTCACCGAGAATTCTAATTCAACATTTTTGCCATTCTTAACTTGGTAAAATGGGTCATCCCCAACTTTCCAAACTAGATGATTGGCAGGTATACCTGCGCGACCATCTTTAGGGTCGAATGTTAGCCATTCGTCTCCATTGTATGCTTGGATTAACACTCTAGGGTGAGCATTATTGACCGAATCAGCTAAGCCGATCACCCATAATTTGCGTGTTGGAATATGTGCAACAGAGAGTAATTTAATAACTAAGTCTGCAATTTCATGATTGGAGTTTGCCAATCCGCGAATTAAAGATATGTTCTCATTGGCATCTGATGATTTCAGTTGACTGATTAACTCATAAGTAAACGAATACGTGTCGGCAGATTGGCTGCGTACATCTTCAATAATTTTTGAGATGGCAGTCGCGTAAGGCTCTTCGAATCGTGGCGCGTCAGGATAACTTGGGATTGTTGTCCATTTCGATGCTGCACCTGTTTTGGTAACTGTAGTTCGGTAATATAAAGTTTGTTTGCCGTTGGCTTTTCTTATCGCCCAGTTCGCGGTTTTGTTGTCATCACTTCTTTTTGCATTTAATCCAAATTTTCCAGAAATAAAATATTCTTCAAGTTTAGAGTAGCCAGGAGTGACATTGGGGATATACAGCATTGCTTTTACGTTGCGCTTGTTCGCGTCGAAGCTTAGCCGAGCTTGCACCGTCCATGCTTCTGTTTCTTTGTCAGCAGCTAAAGGAAAATTTAATTGAATACTTTTATGTAAAAATATTGCCATGCCTATGGCAATGAATAATACAGACCAAAAGATAACGGGGGTTCGATGCATGGGGAAAAATAAAGTAAGAAATTAGTTGGCGTTATTGAGTCTGCGTATTTATAGGCAAACAAGATGAGAGTGTTAAAAAAGTTTTATTGGGGTCAATGATGGCCGCTTTTTTTAGGAATTGTCTACCAAGTAAGACGTCATATATATATTCACTACGATCGGCTAATGTGAATTCAGTGATGAACTTGCGACCGTTAAAGCACAAATCTAACTCAACCACATATCTCGGATCATGGTTACCATCATGATTTTTTATATTTGCTTTGCGTGAGCGCGGCTTCTCCATATCTATGCTGTGTTTCTTGCCTCGGCTGTCCGTTAGCTGCAATCTGAATCGTGCCCATCTTTTGCCATTTTTTTTAAACGGTTTAATATTGGTTGCATGGATGGATGACGTTTTTGCACCCGTATCCAATTTAGCTTTTATATCGTAAGTCTGATTCTCAATACGAACTTTTTCTACCCAACCCGCAATCACTCGCGCAGGATCTTTGGCTAGGCTAGAGGATGAGTAAAAAGGGATTAAAATTAATAGAATAAATATGGGTTTTGCTGATCTGGTCATCATGATTGTTTTTGTTGTCGCGCAGATGTTATTGAAGTCTGACTACTGGTATGACTACAACGCAAGGAATAAGTTTGCAGTCCGTGCTTAGCTTACGATATACGGTATCACTCAGCTTTCAAAGTAAACATTGGAAAGAAAATGTGGGCTGTATGTGTGTTAATACGTTAATGCTCCGTAGATAGGGCGCTGACCAACGTTTACCTTCCATTCTATTAAATTGCCATTGCGAATGCCTTTAATCATTAATTCCTGTTGAGGGCGATAGCGAATGACTTGATTAAGGATTTGACGTTCATCAGTAATGATTTGATCATTCATGGAAATGATGATGTCACCTGGATAAAGACCAGCGGCGTGAGCGGGACCACCGCGTACGATACCCGACACCAGAACGCCTCCACTGTCAGTTAACCCAAATGATTCGGATAACTGAGGAGAAATATTTTGCATGCGTACGCCAATCCAGCCACGTAACACACGTCCGTATTCAATCATGTGTGCCATGACTTCTTTTGCAAGCTCAATGGGAATGGCAAAACCGATGCCAACGGAAGTTCCGTTTTTAGATGAAGTAATGGTATTGATTCCAATTAATTCACCTTTCGCATTCACTAATGCACCTCCTGAATTGCCAGGATTAATTGCCGCATCTGTTTGAATGTAATTTTCAAATACATTGACACCCAAGTGATTTCTTCCGGTAGCACTAATAATTCCTTGAGATACGGTTTGCCCAAGTCCAAAAGGGTTGCCAATGGCCAGGACGACATCGCCAACTGCTAATGGTTGAGAGGTTCCTAATGTGATACTGGGAACTTCGAAGGTAGGAATTTGTAATACGGCAAGATCAGTTTCAGGGTCAGCGCCAACAACCTTAGCGCTTAGTTGTCGGCCATCGCGTAAATACACTTCGATTTCTTCAGCATTCTCGATGACATGATTATTTGTCAGAATATGGCCTTGTGCTGTGACAATAACGCCTGAACCCAAACTGGTGACCGTGCGATCTAGATTGCGTCCATACATGTTACGTAACATGCGTTCTAATTGAGGGTCATTGGTCGAGAATTTGCGCGACCCTTTAACTAATTTTTTAGTGTAAATATTAACGACTGCGGGGGCCGCTTTACTGACCGCATCAGAATATGAGAATGGGCCAAATTGACCAAGATTATCAGACTGGGTGTGTGCATCACCATTAGTAGATTGCAGCCAAGTATTTGGCAGCAGAAATATGAGTATTGCAGCCGCAATGATGCCGACGGCGGCCGATTGAGCTAAGAATATGAAGAATTTTCGAGGTAACATGAAGTAGTTACACTATCATGCGTTGTGCCTGACGTCAGCAGACACCCCTGTTATTATATCGGTATATTTTCCTACCAAATGCCATGAGCACATTAGTCGACATTACTGATTACACCGATAGCTATCTACGCATAGCCAATTTCCACGATTATTGTCCTAATGGCCTCCAAGTTGAAGGACGCCAGAACGTTGCGAAGGTCGCCACGGCGGTCACGGCAAGTTTGGCAGTGATTGAACAAGCGGTCGCATGGGGAGCAGATTGTCTAATTGTTCATCATGGTTATTTCTGGAAAAATGAGCGTGCGCAAGTGGTCGGGATGAAAAAGCGACGATTACAGGCACTTCTTGGAGCGGATATCAGCTTGCTGGCTTATCATCTTCCGTTGGATGCTCACCCAGTAGTCGGAAATAATGCCCAAATTGCCTGCCGATTAGGGATTTCAAATCTGCAACCGCTTCAGAAATCTAGCAAAACACCGATTGGAAACGTAGGTATGTTGGAAGCACCGTTAGACATAAAAGAATTCGTCAACGCATGTGGTCAAAATTTAATGCATGATCCGCTACACATAGATGCCGGTCCGCGTCAGGTGCAGCGAATTGCCTTGTGTACAGGTGGGGCACAACACATGATAGAAGATGCCGTGGAATGCCGAGCTGACGTATATTTGACTGGCGAAATTTCAGAACAAACAGTGCATATTGCACGTGAGTGTAATATTCATTTCATCGCTGCAGGACATCACGCGACTGAACGCTATGGTGTTCAAGCCTTGGCAGAGCATTTGGCAGAAAAATTTGGCCTAGAGCACCAATACTTTGATGAAATTAATCCAGCTTAACGGACTAAGATCGCTGAATTTGCCTTGACGTTTTTTACTAGTTACGCCATCCTACCGCGCTTTTAGGTGCAGAGTAAAATTCGCTATTCAAGGACTATTCAATAGCGCAAAAAAAGCTAACTAAATGCAGGTTATTAGGTAATCGATAAGGAGATTTACATGTCGGAGCACGTTGTAGACACGGGTCGTCGAAAAATGTTGACGGTGAGTGCAAGTGTGGTGGGCGCTATTGGTGCAGCCGTTGCAATTGTACCCTTTGTATCCACTATGAGCCCAAGTGCTCGAGCATTGGCTTCTGGAGCCCCTGTAGAGGTAGATGTCAGCAAATTAGAGCCAGGCCAAAAGATCCAAGTAGAGTGGCGTCGTAAGCCAGTATGGATTGTACGTCGTTCTGATGAAATGGTTTCTCTACTTAATTCTACGGAAGAAAGAGTGCGTGACCCTAACTCAGATGAATTAGGTCAGCAGCCAGAATTTGCCCGTAATCAAGAGCGTTCACTGAGACCTGAAGTGTTAGTTTTGGTTGGAATTTGTACACATTTGGGTTGCTCGCCCACATTTAGACCAGAGTTGGCGCCGGCAGATT
The DNA here is from genome assembly GCA_045106935.1 of Gammaproteobacteria bacterium. Taxonomy (GTDB): domain Bacteria; phylum Pseudomonadota; class Gammaproteobacteria; order UBA4575; family UBA4575; genus UBA1858. The sequence goes on from JBGCFN010000017.1 coordinate 55,847, forward strand.
TAGGCCCAGACTGGGTGGGTGGTTTCTACTGCCCTTGTCATGGATCAAGTTTCGATATGGCGGGACGTGTATATAAGAATGTTCCGGCCAACAAAAATCTTGAAGTCCCACCATATAAATATCTTAGCGACAACGTAATTGTGGTCGGCGAGCTTGATGAGGGAGCTGCATAAATGACTAATAAAGTAGGCGGAGTTATAGGATGGGTGGATTCACGATTACCTGTCATCGAATTTTGGGAAGCACACCTCTCAAAATATTATGCACCTAAGAATTTTAATTTCTGGTATTTCTTTGGATCGCTAGCGTTATTAATACTAGTGCTTCAAATAGTCACTGGTATTTTCTTAACCATGCACTATAAGCCTGATGCAGAATTAGCCTTTGCATCGGTTGAATATATTATGCGAGATGTCAATTGGGGCTGGCTAGTGCGTTATATGCATTCCACCGGCGCCTCAGCATTCTTCGTGGTTATCTATTTACATATGCTGCGAGGCTTAATGTATGGGTCGTTTAAAGAACCACGAGAATTAATTTGGTTGTTCGGCATGATGATTTACCTATGCTTAATGGCTGAAGCCTTTATGGGTTACTTATTACCATGGGGTCAAATGTCTTACTGGGGTGCACAAGTTATCGTTAACTTGTTCGGTACGATTCCAGTGGTTGGTGATGAATTAGCTTTATGGATACGTGGAGACTTTGTTGTTTCAGATGCCACATTGAATCGCTTCTTTGCATTGCATGTGATCGCTGTGCCAATTGTTTTATTAGGCTTAGTAGTTGCGCATATCGCAGCCTTGCATACAGTGGGATCAAACAATCCTGACGGTGTTGAAATCAAGAAGAACAAAGGTGCAGATGGTGTTCCATTAGACGGCATTCCATTCCACCCTTATTACACAGTTAAGGATATTGTAGGCACCGTTGTCTTCTTGTTTATATTCTCAGTGGTTGTGTTCTTTGCTCCGGAAATGGGCGGTTACTTCCTTGAGCACGCTAACTTTGAACCAGCTAATCCATTAGCTACGCCTGAGCATATTGCGCCAGTCTGGTATTTCACTCCGTTCTATACAGTGTTAAGAGCAATACCCAATCCATTCTGGGGCGTGATGGCCATGGGTGCGGCGGTAGTTGTCTTATTCTTCCTGCCTTGGATCGACAAGAATGTCGTTAAGTCTATTCGCTATAGAAGTGCATTGTATAAGGTCAATTTGTTTGTGTTCTTAGTAGCGTTTGTTTGGCTGGGTTACTACGGTGTTCAAGCCGTCACCCCAATGGCGTCACAAATGGCATTAAGGCTGTCTGAATTGTACTTCTTGTTCTTTGCCGTGTTAGCTATATACAGCACGCGTCGTTCTGCTATGTATTACATTGGGTGGTTCATCGTTTTTGTTGGATTGATAACGGCATATGATCTCTACAGAAATAATCCAGAAATTGCAGAGTTGACTTGGAAGACGTGGATCATTCCAGTGGCATTCCTATTTGTGACTTTAATAGGTGCTGCATTTACTAATTTAGATCAAGATAAACCAGTGCCAGAGAGGGTTACTTCATGAAGAATATTTGTAAATTAATTTGTGTAGTCGCTCTTGTATCGTCCTCGTTTAGCTGGGCGGCTGGTGGCGGTGGTCCATTGTTTGAAATGCACGTAGATGTTCATCATCAGAAGTCATTGCAACGTGGCGCTAAGACATTTGTAAACTACTGCTTAACTTGTCATGCAGCCTCGTTTAATCGCTACAACCGTGTTGCGGCTGATTTGGGGATTAGTGAAGAGAATATGCGCGAGCACATGATTTTCACTGGAAGAAAATTCGGTGACACTATGACAGTGGCGCTCACCTCTGAACAAGGTAAAGAATGGTTTGGTGCTCCGCCTCCTGACTTGAGTGTTAAAGCAAGATCTCGCGGTGCTAACTGGATTTATAGTTTCTTGAAATCATATTACATTGATGATTCAGCCATCCGTGGAGTGAATAACTTACAGTTCCCAGGAACGTCTATGCCGCATGTGCTTTGGGAATATCAAGGGCTTCAAACGTTAGCAGAAAATGATGATAGTCATGCTGATGATGGCCACGGTGACGGACATGGTAAAAGCCATGCTTCTCCGTTTGAGATGGCAGTCCCAGGCAAATTAACGCCTGAAGAATATGATTCAATGTTGGTCGATTTGGTCAATTTCTTGGTTTATATGGGCGAACCTGCTCAGCTTAAGCGTCAGGGCATCGGCGTAGCTGTGTTATTCTTCCTGGCAGCGCTTGGAGTACTTGTGTATTTCATGAAGCGAGACTACTGGAAAGATATCCACTAATAATAATTAACTAAACCTTGGAAAATTTATGGCGTTAATCGCTAATCGAAGATCTGTGATGACTTTGTTTTCAGATCCTGCATGTATTCAAAGTCACCGTACTAGAATCGTCCTGTCAGAAAAAGACATTACCGCGGATGTTGTTCAAATTGACCAGAATAACAAACCGGAAGATTTGTCAGAATTAAACCCATACAATTCTGTGCCGACCTTAGTAGATCGGGATTTAGTTTTATATGATGCACGTGTGATTATGGAGTACTTTGATGAGCGATTTCCGCATCCGCCATTAATGCCAGTAGATCCTGTATCACGTTCAAAATCACGTTTAGCGTTGTTTCATATTGAAAAAGACTGGTATGCACCGGTCGATACCATTCTTAATGGTAGCCCTGAAGAAAGTGAACAAGCGCGTAAAATTTTAGAAGATGCATTGATAAGCTCTATTGAAATATTTAGCGTCAAGCCTTACTTCTTGAGTGATGAGTTCAGTTTGGTTGATTGCTCAATAGCTCCATTATTATGGAGACTGCCTAGCTTGAATATCAATCTTCCACCTGAAGCTAAAGCAATTGTTGACTATGGCAATCGAGTATTTGATCGTCCTTCTTTCCGTAGTAGCTTGTCAGAAGAAGAGCTTGAGATGCGACCTATATAAGTCGTACACATCAACAATACTTTGCAAGTAAATTTAGCCTTGAATGTTAATTCTTGATTATAAGAGATAGTCAATGACATCGACGCGTCCATATCTAATCCGCGCAATGATTGAGTGGATTTTAGATAACGGTATGACACCCCACCTTCTTGTCGATACCAAAGATGAAAGTGTTCACGTTCCTCGTCAGTACGAGCAAGAAGGTAAGATTGTTCTAAACATCAGTCCTACTGCTACACAAAATCTTGATATTGGTGATGAAGCAGTCACATTTAATGCGCGCTTCGACGGTGAGCCAACCTCTGTGTATATTCCTATTGGTTTTGTTCTCGCGATTTATACGCGAGAAAATGGGCAAGGCATGATGTTCGGTGAAGATAATGAAATCACTCCGCCACCGGACCCGGATAACCCTTCCACTAAGCGATCACACTTAAAAGTTGTTAAATAATTAAGTGAAAATCGTGCCGGCGACTGGGCTAATTATCGATAAGTTGCTTGCTCGGTATTTGCTGTGATGCAAAAAAGCCAACCCAGGTAAAAAGTACATTACTGATCAATGTATTTTTGAAGAATGGGATTCCGGCAACATAAGCCTGTGTGAGACCAGAAAGATTATGAGCATACATATCATGTGACAGCCATGCTCCGAAATTCGTCACCAAGAAGAATGCTATTGCAGAAAATAATGCTGCGAGACTAATTGAAACTAAAGATAAACGAGTTAACCAATAATGGCTGGCAACTACTATGAGTGTTACTGCACCATAAACGTATAGCATCGAGCTATGAAATCCAATGATCGCGTCACTAAGGAACATAGCAATTATTGGTATTGAGATTGATATTTTCAGGTCCTTAATGAAGGCACCGGACAGCAACGCCATGGCACCTAATGGTGTGAAATTGGGTGCGTGTGGAATTAGGCGGCTAAATGCAAGAAACAAAATAATTGCAGCGAGCCATTGCCAAGAAGGACGATCAAAATTTTTAAACATAATTAATTCCATAACCATGCTGCGCCACGAACTCCACTCGAGTCACCATGTAAAGGCGCAACTAATTTAGTCTTTACAGTATCTGAAAATACATGAGGTTGCCAGAGATTTGGAACAGTTGAATACAGTGATTCAATGTTAGACATGCCGCCACCCAGTACGATGATATGAGGGTCAAGAATATTGATAACTTGAGCGAGACTTATTGCTAGTCTCTGTTGGTAGCGAACTAACACATTAGTCGCGTGGGCATCACCCGCATGAGCATCCGCTACAATTTGTTTGCTGTCTTTAGAGATACCCGTGGTACGTTGATAATCAGCTTCAAAGCCGACGCCAGATAAATAAGTTTCTATGCAACCATAATTGCCGCACCAACATTGTATGTGGCATATTTCATCGTGGGAATGATTTGGTAAAGGGTTGTGGCCCCATTCACCGGCAATCGAATTTGGCCCATCAACTAGTTGCTTGTTGATGACAATACCTGCTCCGCAGCCTGTTCCAATGATCACACCAAACACAATGCTTGCATTATTAGCCGCACCATCCACTGCTTCGGAGAGTGCAAAACAATTAGCATCATTCGCCATACGAATGTTGCGATTCAAAGATTTTTCTAAATCATGTTTGAATGGCTGGTCATTTAAGCATATAGAATTACTGTTACGTAGTAATTGACTAGTGGGAGAGATAGAGCCAGGTGTGCAAATGCCAATGCTAGCTTTGGTTTTTAACTTTGTTTCTGTGGATTCCACTAAATTAGTGATACGGTCAATCGTTGCTTGATAGTCACCTTGAGGTGTATTTATACGCTCGCGAAGCACTTCTTCGCCATGATTATTTAAAGCCAATAACTCGATCTTTGTTCCACCTAAATCAATACCGATACGCATGGATAAATCGCCTATTATTCCTTTGGCTCAGGTAATACTAATTCTTTATTCCAGTAAGTCGACGAACAATTCTTCTCGGATTCAAGTACTCTGGTAAGCACAAATAACAAATCTGAAAGACGATTAATATATTGGATCAGTTCGTTGCGAATTGCATTATGCCGAGACCATGCAACTAAGCTTCTTTCTGTGCGTCTACAGACTGTGCGTGCAAGATGGCAGTGAGCAATGCCAATATCGCCGCCGGGGAGGATAAACTCTTTTAATGGTGGTAAGTCTTGGTTGAAGAAATCTATCCAGCGTTCTAACCAATCTATATTGCTTATATTGATAAGAGTGCATTGTGGTGCACTAAGCTCACCGCCTATATTGAATAGATGGTGTTGAATAGCTATTAATAATCTGTCGATTTCCATATTGGTCTGGCTGGCGCGTACACAGGCTATCGTTGAATTGAGTTCATCGACATCGCCGATCGACTGAATTAATAAGCCATCTTTGCTAACGCGATGACCGGAAGCCAGGCCAGTACTACCATCATCACCTTTGCGTGTGTAGATTTTTGTTAGACGATTTCCCATTGTGTTTATAACTTTATTTCGAAGCCAACTGAACCAGAAAGATCTCTTGTCTCAAAACCAAATGCATCTTGATATTCCTCGTCTAGTAAATTGTTAATGCGCGCAAACATTTTTAAGGTATCATTATATTGATAATTAATTGCAAGATTGACTAACGTGTAGTCATCTAAAGTTAATCTGTCACCAGTGCTAATATCAATATCTCTACGGTCACCAATATGATTGATATTAACATTAAGATTGGCTTTAGTAGCTAAAAAAGAATAATTCGCTTGTCCAGACCATTGATGATTCGGTCGCCTTATTTCTGTGAGACTATTTCCTGAAGCGTCTGGTTCGCTAGCATCTAAATAAGTATATGCTCCGCTGGCGGTCAAGTTGTTTGTCAATTGCCCTTGAATTGATAGTTCTAGCCCATTACGTTCACTACGGGATTGGTTATTGATTACTGTTGATTGAAATGTAGGGAGAAAAATTGTCTGTATTTCATCTATAAGGTCTTCCCAAAAAAAAGCAGCTTGAAAATGGAAACGGTCATCAAATAATTCTTGTGAAAAACCAATTTCCCATGCTTCAGACGTTTCTGTGTTTAAGTCTTGATTACCAATGAAATTGTTTGGTGCAAAGCCAAATAATTCGATGAATGTGGGATTTTTTGCGCCAGTAGAATGTGTCACATAGGTTTTAGTTTGAGTAGTGGGGTGTACATAATTGAGCCCAATTTGGTATGTGTTTTGATTGTCAAACTCATCATTATTATCATGGCGATATGAAGCAGACAGCGCCCATTGTTTGAGAATTTTAGCTCTATACTCGACAATTTTGCTGTAATTGGTAATTTTCTGGTGCTGATTTGGATCGAAGCCAGGGAATGAAGCACCTTGCTGACTAAACCGTTCTTGCTCACGTTCTAGTGCGACAGTGAAGGCTTGATTGAGCGGCAAGGATTCTATTTCAGGTAAAGTAAATGTGGACTGATAAGAGAATTTTTCCTTTGTAGATTCGGATTTAGATCGACCAAATATGCCATCAATGGAATCGTTACTGGTATTTAAGATTGAAGTTTCTATTAGATGAACCCAGTCGTCATTGAATAATTTTAATTCAAAAAATCCACGAGCATAAAATTGTTCAACATCATTTTTACCAAATCCCTCAACTGGTACGCCTAGTGGTGCAGGGTCAAATTCATTGCTAGCGTTGGTGTAGCGAGAGTTAACACCCATATTAATTGCGTTATTGATTTGGTAGGTAGTTTTTAAATTTAAATTCGAATTATCATATCCATCTCTTTCATTACCTGTGGTGGAAGTGTTAAAGCCATCTGAGTCTACAAAGTTTCCGCTTAGCGCAAGCTTGAATGTCTCTGAGCCAACTAAGTATGATAGCCCGCCGTGGTAGCTGTTTTCAGAGCCAACACTACTAGATGCGATTAATTCAGTACCAGAATTTGCATTTGAGGTAGTAATATTAATCACACCCGCTAATGCATCACTCCCCCATAAGGCACTTTGTGGTCCTCGTAATATTTCTATACTTTCGATATTGTTTGCAAGTAAATGTGCAAAATTAAATTCTGAAGAATTGGCAGGATCATTCACTTCGATCCCATCAATGATTACCAAGATATGATTCGCTTCGGCCCCGCGCATGCGCACTTGAGTAATACTGCCGGCACTTCCTTGTGTGCTGACATTTAAACCGGGCACTGCTTGTAATAAATCCGAAACGTAAACAGCATTTTGATTCTCTATTTGTTGTTTAGAAATCACCGTGATTGCACCTGCAACTTCATTAATAGGAACTGCAGAGCGGCTGGCCGTGATCGAAATCGGAGGAAGTGGTTCGGCAGAACTAGTGCCGATATAACATAGTAGCGCTGCAAATAAAAAAAGGTTGCGTAGGTAGCTCATGTGTTCTCCAGGTTAGAACAGTTAGAGCAAACGCAGTGACAGTAGAGTGTAAAAACCACACAACAAAGAGAAGGCAACTGGCATTCAGTCGTATTCGAATGTGAAGTCTAAACAGCCTGAATCGCCCACCGCAATTTGCCGTGCAGTGACAGGCCGGTCTCCGGGCTCTCAAGTTGCTTGCCAGCGATATAGAATTGCTTAGCTTGCGAATAAACAGTCTTCCCACACTAATGTGCAGTGACATAGTTGTTTATTTACACTTGATTACCGTTGCGGGGGCAGCTCTGGGATTACACCAGATTCCCTGTTTCATTCTGCTTCTTAAAAATTAAGAACAGAACACCTGTACTGCTGAATCAATAAATTATATTTCGATTGTAAGCCTAAAGCGCAGCGAAAGACAATCCATTATGAGTTGTTTGATTGAAGTTTTTTTAAATCAGATAAGATTTGATCGCTATGTGAACTGACATCGACATTACGATAGACCATGCTTATTTTGCCATCAGGATCAATAATAAAGGTATGTCGTTTTGCAAATTTAATGAACCCTAAAGATGTGAGTGCATTGTATTGCTTAGCAACTCGCCCTTGAGTGTCTGACAACAATGGAAAGGGAAGGTGATACTTATTTGCAAATTCATCATGACTTTCACTGGAGTCTACGCTAACGCCCAGAATCTGTGTGTTGTGCGCACTAATAGTTTTATATTCATCTCGAAAAGCACAGGCCTGCTTGGTGCATCCGGGCGTATCATTTTTAGGGTAGAAATATAATACCACCCACTGACCTCTATACATTTCTAGTGAGTGCGTTTTTCCATGTTGGTCATTTAATTGAAATTCAGGTGCGTGTTGTCCTGTTTCGATGGTCATTGCATTTAGTAAATTAAACATGGCAAGTGATATAAGCAGAGTGGATGAAGCTGTTAAGTATTTGGTTAGTTGAAACATAATTATCAGATAAATAGAATCTAAGTGTCTGTCTCTATTCTTCCATAGAATGACGTTGTGTGGGAGTAAAAAATAAATCTATTGGTTTCGCTAATCTTATCTTACATAGAGAAATGGTGTGTTTGCACCTGGGCGCATAACAGATTAATTTAGTAATTAACCTTAAATCTAGCACGTATAAATCGACTAAATTCCTTCGCCATCTATCCGGAATAATTTGCCGTTAATTCATGACCATAAGCCTGTGTGATTCACTTCACAGTAACTTGTGTCTATGCAAGATAATTGCGCGAATAAATTAAATGTTAATAAATAACAGTGGGTTATAAAATGTTGGGAAAACACACTAAAGAATCATTAAAGAAAATATTATTTGCAGGGCTATTATGTGTAGCCGCGTATGGTAACAACGTATTTGCCGCATTAATTGAATACAAAGCCAATTTATTCGGCCCTGGTATGCAAGTTCATTACTGTATAGACCTTGATTCTCGAGGCACGCTGTTAGGTGATTACAATCAAGAGCAAGGCACGCTGAGTAATATTAGTGGCGCATTGGAATTTGTAACCATTACGGAAGGCTTTATTCAGCGGGGCTATAATAACGTCAAAAATTACGTCTTAGGGACATTTAACAACAATGTGCCAGAAATACTACGTGGTATGAACATATTTGTTGATCTATCTCGCGGTGCAGACTATGAAAGAACAAAGGTCTCCGATACTAAAATACGAGAATGGGGATGGGCGTTATTTTATGATCCAAATGAATATGATAACGCAGATGATTTGTTTGCAAATAAAGATAAATTGAGAACGATAGTTAATCCATATAAAACATTTGGAGAACTTTGCCCAAAATATGCTGGTGAAAATACCTCTGGGTATAATGGATGGTGCTCAGCAGGAGTTGAGTTATTTGCTGACCATGGGACGCCAGCGCCAGTACCATTGCCCGCCGCATTTTATCTTTTATCTGCAGGCTTGATTGGCTTAGTGTCTTTTTCTAAGAAGCGCAATAGTTAATAAAGATCAGACTTTAATTTCTTTATCGGTTAAATACCAATGAAGCTTGGTATGGAGTGAAACTACAGATCCGACTATGATTAAAGTAGGGCCTTGTACATGATGTTCGTCAACCAAATTGGGCAAACTAGCGAGATCACCAATTAAGACACGCTGGTCTGGCGTGGTGCCTTTGCTGATTAGAGCAGCCGGTGTATCCGTAGACAATCCATGTTTAACCAGTTGCTGACATATAATATTTAATCCATGTAACCCCATATAGAAAACAATCGTTTGGTTAACATGTGCCAACATCTTCCAGTTGAGATTTACTGTTCCATCACGTAAATGACCTGTGACAAATGTGACTGCTTGAGCATGATCGCGATGTGTCAGTGGGATGCCTGAGTATGAAGCGCAACCTGCTGCCGCTGTGATGCCGGGCACGACTTGGAAATGAACGCCTTCTTCCATCAGTGTTTCAATTTCCTCGCCCCCGCGACCAAATATAAAAGGATCACCGCCTTTTAATCTAAGGACACGTTTACCTTCTTTCGCTAGCCGTACTAGTAGATGATTGATGGATTCTTGCTGAATAGCATGATTAGCGCGTTGTTTCCCTGCATAGATTTTTTCAGCATCTTTCCTGACTAAGTCCATTATCTGATCTGACACCAAACGATCGTAAACAACGGCATCTGCTTGTTGCATTAAACGCAATGCGCGAAAAGTTAGTAGATCGGGGTCGCCAGGACCTGCTCCGACTAAATAAACTTCACCATGGTCATTGTTAGTGAAATCCTTGTTGGCTAATTTGCGTTGTAGAGTTTCTTCGGCAATATCTATCTTGCCGGCTAATACCATTTCTGAGATAGGCCCTTGCAATACTTCCTCCCAGAATCGTCTGCGGGAATCTTCATCATGGATTGTGTCAGTTGTTTTTTGGCGGTATTTTTCAACAAGAGAAGCTAATGAACCATAAGCAGATGGAGTGCAGCGTTCTAAATTTCTACGTAATAATCGCGCTAACACGGGTGATGCGCCGCCTGTGGTGACAGCAATTTGAATAGGGTCGCGATCGATTACTGAAGGAAGAACGACATCACCTTGTTTAAAGTCATCAGCAACATTGACGAGAATATTATTTTCTTTGGCAAGATCACTAATATGCTTGTTTAATAAGGTATCGTTTGTGGCTGCAATAATTAAGCGCTGGTTAGATATGTCGGTTTCAGCGAAACCACGTTGTTGTACAGAAATAATATGTTTTTCGCATAATGTTTTTATCTCATCGCATATATCAGGTGCAACAATAGTGATATGCGCTTCTGCTTTACAAAGCATTTTTAATTTTCGCGCAGCAATTTTTCCGCCTCCAACAATTAGGCAAGGGTTATCTTTGATATCAATGAATAAAGGAAGAAGACTCATAATTCTTTAAGT
>JBGCFN010000018.1:0-90791 GCA_045106935.1 Gammaproteobacteria bacterium
AGTGCCATCGCATGTCCAGGTTTATGCAGATTTATATGCAGCAGTTGACTCTCTTTTAAAACAACATACCGTTAGCTAATGCGTTTTATTCGTTCATCCCTATTTTTAATTTGCATGGCAGTCACTACCTGCCTATGGGTGATCCCATGTATTGTTGCAAGACTGTTTCCTTACCATATGTGTTTCTCGATTGTCTCTGGCTGGTGCACTTTAAATGTTTATTTAGCAAAAATAATTTGTGGCATTCGTTATGAAATTACCGGCTTAGAAAATATTCCTGACCGTGCTTGCGTGATCATGTCTAACCATCAATCTACCTGGGAAACATTAGCCTACCCTTCTATTTTTCCAACTCTGACTTGGGTGATTAAAAAAGAATTGTTATATGTGCCTTTGTTTGGTTGGGGCATTGCCTCCACTCAACCGATTGCACTTGATCGCAAGCAAGGCAAAAAGTCTTTTATTCAGTTAATAAAAGATGGCAAAGAAAAATTACGGTTGGGTCGATTCATTCTTATCTTTCCAGAGGGCACTCGTATTCCTTACGAAGAAGAAAGAACACTTAAAATTGGCGGTTTTGTGTTGGCGAAAAAAGCCGGTACAGAAATTTTACCTGTCGCACATGATGCGGGACGCTTATGGCCCAGGCATGGATTTTTAAAATCCCCTGGTACCATTCAGTTACGTATTGGCGAACCTATTTCAACTACCGATAAAACAGCTGAAGAATTACGCGAGCATTATGCACAATGGTTAAGTCACACTCGTGCAGAGATAAAAAACAACGTCGAAGTTTAGTCGTTAATGTTATGGGCTAGGATTAGGCATTTCACGGTGAATATTTTCGATTTCTTCGACCACCTCTTCGCTTAGAGCAATATCAATACTGTCTATATTTTCTTTCAACTGACTGATTGATGTCGCACCTATTATGTTAGCTCCCAAGAAAGGCCGACTATTAACATACGCTAGTGCTAACTGTGTGGCTGACAATCCAAATTGATTCGCAAGTGCGACATACCTTTTTGTCGCTGCGTTAGCCTGAGCATTGCTATATCGTGTATAGCCTTCAAATAAGGTGAGTCTTGCCAGAGAGAGATCATTCCCTTGTAAATATTTTCCCGTTAATACTCCAAAACCTAGTGGCGAATAAGCAAGTAGATCAATATTCTCACGATGAGAAAATTCTGCTAACCCAACCTCATAGGTTCGATTGAGTAAGCTATATGGATTTTGAATGCTGATAATGCGTGGCCATTGATGTTGCTGTGACAATGTTAAGTACTGCATAGCGCCCCAAGGAGTTTCATTGGAGATGCCGATATAACGAACTTTCCCTGAAGAGACAAAATCACTTAACACCTCTAATGTTTCTGAGATAGGCGTAGTCTCTAATTCATCATATTGATACCCCAACTCACCAAAGAAGTTAGTATTCCTTGCCGGCCAATGAATTTGATACAAATCGATATAGTCTGTCTGTAATCGCTGCAAACTTTCCTCTAACGCTTGTTCCATTTGGCTTCGAACAAGCTGTGTACCATTTCGCAAATAATCCATCATGCCTGGGCCCGCAACTTTACTGGCAATAATGACTTTATCTCGACAATTACGATGATGTAACCATGAGCCTATAAATGTTTCCGTTGCTCCTTGCGTTTGCTGGCGAGGGGGCACCGGATACATTTCGGCGGTATCGATAAAATTCACGCCATGAGCAAGTGCGTAGTCAAGCTGTTGATGTGCTTCTGATTCACTATTTTGCTCACCAAATGTCATTGTGCCTAAGCAAATTTTGCTGACCTTGAGATCTGAGTCCCCAAGAAATTTATATTCCATATCTATTCCTTAACGCTATAAACATTGTTGATGGTTCACCAGCAGATTAAATGTCTTTAAAGAGTGATCTAATGAATCATCTTACTAGACCATAAGGCATCCCTAATATGCTACAATTTGAAAATCAAGTGTCAGGCATTATTTTTCTAAAATAACGGCCTTACACCGACAGCTAGAATCGCTACAACTCCATTAAAGTTACCAGACTAAGTCAGTAAGAAGGATTTTCGTTGAACTTATTAAATGTCGTTTCGCAAAGACTAATTAAACGTTTTATGCCATTTCGTGGATGGATCCATGAACTGAAGGACCCACAAGTCCTAAAAGCCGATTTAATTGCTGGACTTTCTGTCGCGTTAGTTCTGATTCCTCAATCGATGGCCTATGCACAATTAGCTGGTTTACCTCCTTATTACGGTTTATACGCATCGTTCTTACCCGTGATCATGGCGTCTTTAATGGGTTCTTCAAGACAGGTGCATACCGGGCCTGTCGCAGTTGTCTCATTATTAACCGCGGCGGCATTGGCCCCCTTCGCCTCGGGCGACCCCGCCCAATATGCAGCCTACGCAGTCATGCTGGCATTAATGGTGGGAGTTTTTCAATTATCCTTGGGCTTATTACAGCTTGGATTTTTCATAGACTTTCTCTCTCACCCTGTCGTGGTGGGCTTTACAAATGGGGCAGCCATTATTATTGCCACCTCACAAGTAGGAAAACTATTTGGTGTCACGGCAGAAAGGGCGGAACATCACTATGAAACTGTCTGGTTAATCATCCAGGAGGCATACCACCATACTCATATGCCCACGGTGGCATTCAGCGTTGCCGCCTTAGCCATTATGATATTGCTTAAAAAATTCGCACCTAAGGTGCCTGGTGTATTAGTCGCGGTAGTGATTACAACAATTGCTTCTTGGTTATTAAATTATGAGCAACTTGGCGGCAAAGTGGTTGGTGCGATTCCTCAAGGGCTACCCGCATTTTCATTTCCTGAAATAGATCTGCAAGCAGCACTTTTACTTATTACAAATGCAATCGCTATTGGTTTGATCGGATTTACCGAGGCCATTTCTGTTGCTAAAGCAATTGCAGCCCAAACTCGCCAACGCTTAGATGCCAACCAAGGATTAGTTGGTCAAGGCTTGGCTAACATTACTTCAAGCTTATTCCAGGGTTATGCAGTATCAGGTTCTTTCTCCCGCTCTGCCGTAAATTTAAGCGCAGGTGCAAAAACTGGTTTTGCTGCAATCGCCAGTGGCTTGCTTGTCATGTTAACTTTATTATTCTTAACCCCATTGCTGTATCACCTTCCGCAACCGACCTTAGCGGCAGTCATTATTCTCGCGGTATTCAATTTAATAAAATTCAAGCCCATCAAATACGCGTGGCGAGTACAAAAACACGATGCCATCGTCGCCATGATTACTTTCATTCTTACGTTACTTTGGGCACCTCATTTAGAGAAGAGTATTTTAGTCGGTGTTGTTCTTTCGATGGGCTTATATATGTACCGCACTATGCGCCCAAGAATTGCTGTTCTTGCTATGCAAAGTGACGGTACGCTTGCTGATGCTGAATCAAATATTCTTAAGACATGCTCAAAAATAACCATTTTGCGTTTTGATGGCTCTTTGTTTTTTGCCAACACAGGTTATTTTGAAGAAAAGGTGCTGGAACGCGTTGCTTCTAAACCAGACTTAAAATTTATTATTATTGATGCGGAAGGCATCAATGAAATTGATGCGACAGGTGAGGAAATGCTGCATCAGCTTGCATTGCGATTGCATGCCTTAGGTATTGAATTCTTATTCTGTCGTACGAAGAAGCAAGTGATGGATGTATTCTTACGCACTGGTTTTGCCAGCGAGGCCTGGATTGATCATTTCCATCATACTGAAGAGCAAGCTATTAAATTTGCTTGGGATAGCATCGACGATTGCCAAGAAGGGAAATGCCCGCTGTCTACTCAAGAAATATGCCCCGCTAGAAAATCAGATGGCTAAGTTTTAATTGGAATAATTAGACAGTTCGATTACTTTTTAGGGGCGGGTATTTATTTTCCCCTAAGTTGGAGCAAGATAATCATCAATTACGCTCATTCACAGCACCTATATTTGATAATCGCGTAATTGATGGTAACGCCGTTGAAGAACTTGTTGATCATAATTATCACACTCAAGGATTTGCCAAGAATAATCATTACTTTGTATTAAATAATCTAGGCTCAACACCTTATAGTAGTATTGGCCTCGGCTTTTTACTCAGAAGGAAAAGTGCTGATTTATATAGTCATTTTTTGACTACATAAATTAAATCAGATACTTCATGCCCCTTTCTTAAACCACGTTGTTCAAATCGTGTGTGTGGGCGATTAAGTCCAAGAGGATTGATATTAGAGTTGGTTGGAGTAATATTTTTTACTTGCGCAACATGCTTCTGCATAAATTTTACATACGGTTGCCAATCACTCGCTAAATGTAAAATACTATCAGGATTCATTACTCTAACCAGTTCTTGTAAAAATTCTTGTTGGACCAATCTGCGTTTATGATGCTTAGTTTTAGGCCAAGGATCAGGAAACCAAACCATCACTCCTGAAAGTAAATTGTTATCGAATTTGGTTTTTAATAGCTGTAAAACATCCCTATTAATGACACGAATATTACCTACTTCTTGCTTATCTATTTTTTGCAGTACCGCGCCTATACCAGGACGATATACTTCTACGCCAATGAAATTAAAATCTGGTCGTTGCTGGGCGAGTGAAATAAGTGAATCCCCACTGCCAAACCCAATATCAAGTATAGTCGGCTGGGGTTTAGTAAACCAATCGTTGGGAATAACTTTATCGATATCATCATCTGGTATGCCATATTTTGGCCAAAGCTCAGTCAGTGCTTTTTTCTGCCCGCTTGTGAACCTGCCTTCTCGAATGACAAAGCTGCGGTTCGTTCGTAATATAGGACTTGGAGGTTGCTTCAAGGCTTAGCCGAAATAGTATCTTCTATGGGTGATGATGCAGATGCAAATCTTCGCTTTGGCATTCGCCCCGATAGGTAAGCTAATCTGCCAGCAACGATGGCATGATTCATGGCAGTTGCCATGGTTACCGGATGAGTTGCTTCTGCAATCGCTGTATTCATTAACACGCCCTCACAACCTAGCTCCATAGCTATCGCTGCATCAGAAGCCGTTCCAACCCCAGCATCGACAATCACAGGTACATTCGCATTTTCGATAATTGTGACAATATTATACGGGTTGCGAATGCCCAGTCCTGAACCGATAGGCGCTGCCAGCGGCATAATTGAGGCACAGCCGATGTCTTCAAGTGTTTTGGCAATAATAGGGTCGTCGTTGGTATATACCATCACCTCAAAACCATCTTTGACTAAGATTTCAGCCGCTTTAATGGTATCAATGACATTTGGGAATAGTGTCGTTTTGTCTGCCAACACCTCTAACTTCACTAATGCGTGACCATCTAATAACTCACGGCCTAATCTACAAACTCTCACTGCGTCTTCACAGTTAAAGCAACCTGCGGTATTTGGCAGGATAGTAAATTCTTCTGTAGGAATATAATCCAGTAAATTTGGCTGATCTGCTTCCTGGCCGATATTTGTCCGCCTTAATGCTACCGTGACGATTTCTGCCCCACTCGCGATGATTGCTTCTCTAGTCTGCTCAAAATCACGATATTTACCTGTTCCTACCAACAGCCGGGAATTGAACTGACGTTCACCCATGGTCCATGGTTTCTGTGTAATTTCCACTTGATTATTTTCTTCTGTAAATTTGCATAAGCGCTTTAGCCGCCACCGACGGCTTGAATGATCTCTACCTTATCGCCTGAAGATAGTTGAAATGTGACATGTTGAGCACGAGGGATGACCTCTAAATTAACTTCTACTGCGATTCTTTTACCTTCCAGTCCCTGCATTCTTAGTATCTCTGAGATTGAGCACTGATCATCAATCTGTGTATTCTCACCATTCAGTTCTATCTGCATAATAATTAACTTTATTCGTTCTGCCTATCTGAAATTGTACATCGTTGACGGATTGGTCTGTGAATTCTTTCTCTATTTTAGTACTAGAATGTTGTTAGGATAAAGACCATTAAAATTCCCTCTATGCAGCACAATGTCTAGCTCAAACTCCCCTGTTAATGTTTACATCACTGTCGATACGGAGACCTGGTGTGGCGGATGGAATGATATTGACGCTAAATTCCCGCAGGCTTTCAAAAACTACATCTACGGAAAAACAAGCAAGGGTGATTATGGCTTGCCTTTTCAGCTTAAATTATTAAATGAACATAACTTAAAAGCTGTATTTTTTGTCGAACCGCTATTTTCCATGCGCTTTGGTAAGGATTATTTAGACGAAGTTGTTGGGTTAATATTAGATGCAAATCAAAGTGTAGAATTACATGTACACCCCGAATGGACTGACGAATCTCGTAGTGTCATTTTTCCACATATAAAAAATAAACGAGAACACCTTAAATATTTCACTGCAGAGGAACAAACACACTTATTGTCACTCGGAAATGAGTTGCTTAACGCTGCGGGTTGCAAAGATGTTACCGCTTTTAGAGCAGGGTCATTTGGTGCCAACGACGACACATTACGCGCGGTCAAGGCCAGCGGACTTAGTATTGATTCAAGTTATAATTATTGCTTCGGAGAAAATTGCGAAATTAGCGTGTTTGATGATATCCATCAAGCCATCGCGCATAATGGTATTGTAGAAGTGCCTATGACAACCTTTGTTGATGGTACAGGCAAAAGACGTCATACCCAACTCACCGCTTGTTCATATGCTGAACTTAGTGCCGGACTGATAAATGCTTACGAAAATAAATGGCAATCATATGTGTTATTAAGCCATTCTTTCGAATTAATGAAACCAGATTTTTCAAATTACGACAGGGTCATTGTCAAACGGTTTGAGAAATTATGTGCATTCCTAGCTAATAATAAAGACAAATTCCGTACTAGCTTTTTTGATGAAGTGAATATCCCCAACAATCAAATTAAGCAGCCATTAACGACTGGGCTTACATCGACCTTGAAAAGGTATTGTGAACAGTCTTTAAGAAAGTTTATGTAATAATTTTTTATGTGACATCATATTGCATGACTAATCACGTATCTAAATTTTCCTGATTTTTCTGCTGGAATTTTATCGACACATTCAATTATAACGTCAACATCGTTACCTAATCGTGCTTTAAACCCTTTAATAATGTCTGATTTATTCATTTCATTGAATTCATCATCCACAATTAAATATATACGTGTACTGTCCTTTGTTTCTTGAACAATTTTAAATTCACTAATACATGTGATTTCACGAAGGACATAGATAAGGGCTAAGCCATGCATCACACTACCGCTTTGACTCACCACAAAATCCGTTGTGCGCCCCTGAATTTCCTTTAATATAGGCAATCCACGTCCACAAGCACATTGTTTATCGTCTAATACACCGATATCCCCAGTCCGATATCTAACAAACGGATAGCCTCTTGTCGCAAGGTGTGTAACAACAATTTCTCCTGACTCCCCAATTCTGACTGGTTGCCCCTGTGGGTCTATTATCTCTACGATGATATCTTCTGCGGTTATATGCATGTTGCCTGAAGGGCATTCATGAGCGATGAACCCTGCATCGCGTCCACCATATCCATTAGCAACTTTACAACCGAAACAATTTTCGATTAATTCGCGTTGCTCTGGATATAAATATTCAGACGTCACAAAAACGACTTTAACGCCAATGTTTTTCATATTAATCGCATGATCGCTCGCATATTTAGCAATGCGACCTAATGCTGATGGGTAACCAAATAGCATTTTTGGTTGGTAACGAATGATCTCCTCAATAAATCCACGTAATTTTTCATCTGACATATCAAAGGCAGGTAATAATTTTGTGCGCAGTAATTTATCTCGAATAAGACGTACCTTATCTTGTGCGCCCAACTCAATTGGAGAGCCCCACACAACTAATTCTGGGTCACCAATATCGACTCCCCACCAACGTGTGGCTCGCCATTTAGCTGCTACATCGTGACTGACACGTTCATTACCAATATAAAAAACGAGTGGTTGTCCGCTTGATCCGCCGGTATTAAATTTAGCTAAATTATCGGGTATGTCAGATTTTAGCTGTTCAGAGTGTTCACGGATTATAGATTTCGTTAACAATGGTAGCTGTGTTAATGCAGCTAAAGAATCTATTTTTTCAGGCTCAAAATGATGTTGTTTAAATAAATTTTTATAGTAGCCAACATGTTCATTTGCATGAATTAATAATTCACGTAACCTTTTTATTTGTAATTGTTCTAATTCTGAGGGCGTTAACCATTGGCTTTCCTCTAACTGTTTACGAGCACTAACCGTTGTATGTTTTTTTAGCCGTTCGTGAATAGGAAAGAGAACTCCAGAAGCCATTGATGTATAGATATCTGAATATTTTCTTATATTTATTGAATTATTCATACTGATATCGCTAATTTTTTATATAAAGATATCCAATTCTGACTCACTTCTGACCATGCGAATTGCTTGACTAGATCTAGACCAGATTTAACTAGTTTTTGTTGGCATTGGTCATCTTCTATTACTTGGCGAATTGCCTTCGACATTACTGAGGGTTGTTGTGGATCAACAAGTATGGCAGTTTTATTATGTTCCACCATATAGGGAATTCCTCCAACATTTGTCGTCACCACTGGAACGCCACTGGCCAATGCTTCTAATATTGAATTTGGCATATTATCTACACGACTTGGATTCAACATAACGTCAGCTGATTGATATAGTGCTGGCATGTCTAGTGTATCTACACGGCCTGTAAATTTGACCTTGCTGGACAGTTCAAGCTGCTTGACTAATGATTGTAAATTTTCTAACTCTGGACCGGTGCCAGCGATTGTCAGTTGTGCATTTGGATAATGAGTTGTTACCTCATGGAATGCTCTTATCGCAGTATCATTGTCATAAATGAGTTCTAAATTTCTCGTAATTAATAAATGTGGGTATCCTTGTTCTGTCTTTGACTCTATTTTTTTGAATCGATCAAGATCAATAATATTCGCAATTATTTGTGTCTCTATACCACGCTTACTAAATACTTCTTCTAAAAATTTAGAGGGAACAATAATACTAGCACTAGCCTTTAATGTAGGTTTTACATACTTAAATGATTGACTAAAGAACTTCTCTGCTTCACCACCACGATAATTAATCACAGTTGGCACCTTACGGCATTTTGCAATCCATACTGCTGGTACTGTAAATAAATGCCATGACCAACCAGAATTAGCCATTATATGAAACACGTCGACACGACCTGCGACCTGCCATAAATTAATTATATAAAATAGTAATCTAAATAAGGCACGCAAAATTGGCAGCTTGCTGACTATTTTAGGCTTGTAAGCCGCATTTGTTTGTACGACTTCCACTTGTAGACTCTCTTGTCTAAGTAGCTTCGCCAATTGTAATGTTTGATTTGCCATTCCTCCTGAAGGAGGCGGTAATGGCCCTACTAAACCTATATGTAAAGACTTATCCATTGCATTACATTTGCTATTTTGAATCTATGAATCCAAGCGTTGCAGGAATGATTCAAACATTAATAGTGACCATATAGGGGCGCTATAATCTCGAACACCAGATTGATGCTGATCTACTAGGTGCTTCAAGTATTTTTGATTGAATACACCTGTACTAGATAGTCTGTCTCCAAGTATTGCTGTATTTACTTTTTCTTTCAATGGCCCGCGGAACCAACTTGCAAGTGGTACACCAAAACCCATTTTCTTGCGATACAAAATATCTTGAGATAGATGTGGTTCTAGTGCTTTTTTGAATATGTATTTACCCTCTGTGCCTTTTAATTTCATCTGTGGTGGTAACCCAGATATCCATTCTACAAATTTATGATCAAGTAAAGGTACTCGCACTTCTAGTGAATGCGCCATACTTGCACGATCAACTTTTGTTAATATGTCGCCGACAAGATATGTCTTCATATCCATATACTGTACTAGTGATAATGGATCATCTGTGGGCGCTCGATTTGCATGATGACGTAATACTTCAACCGCATTATAGCCCTGCAAATCATTTTTAAATGACTTGTTAAATAACAAGCTTCTTTGTTTGTCGCTGAATAAGCTGACACTATGAAGATATCCTTGACATGTATCACGTGCCATCGCTTCAAATGTCGTTTTGGCTCGGAATATTTTTGGTGCCCAATCAGCTTTTGGATAGAGATTTCCTAATGTGCCAAAAACAGGTTTTCTTAACCCTAGAGGTAATGCAGATCGAATTCGTTCTTCATAATTGTGCCATCGGTATCGTCTATATCCTGCAAAATTTTCATCACCACCATCTCCAGACAATGCAACCGTGACATTTTTTCTTGCCAATTCGCATAAACGATATGTTGGCATGGCAGAGCTGTCTGCATATGGCTCATCATAAAGTCCGCCTAGTTTTCCAACTAAGTCAAAATCATCAGGATCAACCTGTTCGACGCGATGATCTGTTTTATATTGATCCGCTATTTGTTGTGCATAGGAGGCTTCATTAAATTTGGGATCACCAAATGATATTGAGCATGTATTTACGGCGGAATCATTTAATCCTGCCATCATCGCCACCACTGCACTAGAATCAACACCACCGGATAAAAATGCCCCTAATGGAACTTCTGCGACAAGTCTAATATCTACAGCTTCTTTCAAGTGTCTAATTAACTCTTCACTTGCTTCTGCTTCATCCATGTGTGGATGTAAAATAAACGGCACATCCCAATACTCACGTTGCGCTGGGATTGCTTGACCACGTTTTATTGTTAACGAATGGCCTGGTGATAACTTATATGTATTTTGAAATATGGTTTTAGGTTCTGGCACATAACCATATGCGAAATAGTCTTCAACGGCATGCGGATCTATATTTCTACCTAAACCTGGATGTGTCATTAATGATTTTAACTCGGACCCAAATATTAAATTACCATCGGACAATATCGAATAATAGAGGGGTTTAATCCCCAAACGATCACGCGCCATAAAAAATGTATTTTTATTTCGATCCCATATGGCAAATGCAAACATGCCGCGGAATCTTTCTACGCATGCTTCTCCCCACTGTTCCCATGCATGTACGATAACTTCAGTATCACATCGCGTTCTAAACGTATGTCCAGCCGCTTGTAATTCTTCCATTAGCTCAGGAAAGTTATATATTTCACCGTTATATACAACCACCACGCTATTGTCTTCATTGTATAAAGGTTGCTGCCCACTAGAAATATCAATAATTGATAATCGACGGTGACCTAGACCAACGCCTTCTTCAATGTGCAATCCATCTTGATCAGGACCACGATGATATTGTGAGTCGTTCATTCGCGACAACACATTTTTATCTATCGCTCGTTTGCCTTTGGTGTCAAATATCCCTGTTATTCCGCACATTTAAGTTTGTCCGTGATTAGTATATTTATAAGTTATTTTGAGGTGATAGTTTATTGTGTTTATGTAACTAAGAATTTCCAGTAATGCTGTTAATTTTGCACCTTAGACATAATTATTTAGTTGCTTGTAAAAAATAGAGTAAATATGTCGCAGGTGAGTTACATGATTTCATCATAGACAGAAATATAGTTCTCAACCATATGTTCTATACGAAACCGTTTAGCGACTAATTCGCGCGCAGATTTACCGTCTGACCGCCTTTTCTCCTCATTTTCTACATATATGGACAATGCTTGCATCATTTCTGTTGCATCTGCTGCCGAGACTAATATGCCTGTTTCACCCTCCACAACCAATTCTGGATTTCCACCAACGCGTGTAGCAACTACAGGCAAACCTGTTGCCATCGCTTCTAATATCGTATTTGATATTCCCTCATTACGTGAAGGCAACACGAATATATCCATACAGTTCATTAGTGAATTTACGTCATCACGACTTCCAGGCAACCACGCTTGTTCAGATAAATCTGCTTTATCCAATCTAGATTGTGCCTGTGGTCTTAATTCACCATCGCCTATCAGTACTAAACGTAATTTTTCTTGATATTGAGTGTTTTGCTTAACTAGTTGTATAAACGCATCAACTAATGTTAGCTGGTCTTTTACGGGCTCCATCCTACCTACTGTCCCGATGAGGATTGTATCTTGTTGTATAAAACCTTCGGGGAATGTGTCAGCGTTTAGTGATTGCTGTTTTTCTAGATTAAACCGGTCTGCATCTACACCGTTATATATTTGCGTTAATTTATTTTTAGCAATACCTGCGTCTTGATGAAGATAATTAATAATATGTTTAGATAATCCTATATAGCGATGCACCAGCATACTCATATACTTTCTTAGCATACGGTACTTCTGATTTGTGCCATTAAGGTCGCTCATGCCCCAGCCATGTTCACTATGCACTCTTCGCTTCACACCTGCCAACATTGAAATGACAACCATTTCTAATGCCGCTAAATTTCGTGTATGTGTTATTGCCGGATTAAGTTTTCGAAGTAACTTCCATAATCGAAAATATAATCCTATATCGTGACCCGGTTTTTTATTCAGACAATAGATTTCGACATCTTTAAGCTTTAAGCGCTGCTCGAAATCCGTACTGTCTGTTAACGAAATGATGACATGTCTATAGCTATCTTCTGGAATTCGATTTATTAAATTTACAACACCGTTCTCTAATCCGCCCACAGCAAATCGATACAATATATGTGCGATAAGTGGTGGCTTAACGTCTACCTTTGTATTAGATAATGATGTAGCAGGATCTAGCGCTTTGACTTGCATTATATGGATGACTATATAGGGTCAATAATTGCTCAATTATATCCCCTATATATACAAAAAAACTTTGATTACATCGCATTAAACCCAATACCCCTTGCGGGTATTGGTCATTTTATCGGAAAATCTTAGAGAAGTTTTCCTAACTCATCTAATTCATTTAAACCTGCTTTGACAACTTTATTTCCTTTAGTTGTCAGTAAAACATCGACCACGCGCCTATCTGTCTTACTACGCTCACGAGTTATGTAGTCTAGTGTCTCGAGTTGGTCTAAATAACGACTAATTGTGGCGGGTTCAACTTGTAAATGTTGGGCGACAGCAGCGGGTGTTACCGCATGTTCATTCCATAATGTGACGAGCACTTGCCATAAGTTATAATTAATTCCAAAACGAGATACTTTTTTACTGATGGAGTATCCTACTTGCCGTGACATAACTGTCAGGTCAACAAGTAAATTGGCACGATCTTTCGCTGGCGATCGTAAATCAGTTAATTTTTTAGGGACAATATCTTTATTAAATTCGCGTGCTGTAATCATTTTTCCTAGACCTCTGCTAAAACTATTATTTTTTTAACTATTGCGCTTTTACTTAGATTTTATTATTACCGTGTTATTATTTGAATGCATTAAATGTTAACGATATTTAACAATGTTTTACGAATGGAACCATTTGTACACTACATAGTTATTCGTATTATTAATCTATTGATGAAATAACTTGCCTGAATAAAGAATGTGAAATCAGACTTAGTTATTATTGGCGGCGGCATAATTGGGCTATATAGCGCCTATCTATTGGCGCAACGTGGCGTAAATATAACGCTGATTGATAGAAATGATTTTGGTCAAGAGAGCTCTTGGGTAGCAGGTGGAATACTCGCGCCCTTACTACCTTGGGATTACAACAACACAGTGTTGGCACTAACAAATAATGCCTCTAATAATTATCATCGCCTATCAACTCACCTAGAAGACTCATCCAATTCTGACATAGGTTACTGGCAATCTGGTTTAACAGTATTAGAGGAATTTACCGATGAGATTAAACATTGGTGTCTGAATCACAATCTTACTTGTCATCCTACTCAACATTATTCATCGAATGATTTTCACTTACCTGAGATCGCTCAGGTGAGAATGCCGATGGTAATAAAAGCTTTAATTGCATATTTAAAACAAAATAATGTCACTCTGCTTAGCAATACTGAGGTTAATAGTTACCTGATTGAAAACAGCAAAATAGTCGCCGTTAAGAGTTCTGCCGGTGACATTTATACAGACCATATCTTATTAGCCACAGGCGCATGGTTGCCTGAAATAGCTCGATACAATCAATCTATTCGTGCACCGTCAATCTTGCCAATAAAAGGCCAAGTAATTGCCGTTCAGACCGTCCCGGGTCTGCTAAATCATATTCTTTATAAGGATGGGCACTACTTAATACCACGTAAGGACGGCTTGATATTAGCTGGCAGTACATTGGAAGATATAGGTTACGATAAGAAACTCACATCTTCCGCGCGTAATAGCTTATGGCAAAAATCCATGGCTATACTCCCTCAATTAGGTGACTACACCATTACCCATCAGTGGGCGGGATTAAGGCCTAGCTCTCCAAACAGTATTCCTACTATTGGTCCCCACCCCGATATTGAAGGCCTATATTTAAATTGTGGCCATTTCAGATATGGGGTGGCTATGGCTCCAAAATCTGCCCAAATCATTACTGAGTGGATATTAAATACAGGAAATTCTCTAACCGACGAGGAGCGAGCTTATGCCACAGCAAATTTCAGTTAACTCTTAAGGCCTTTAGATATTCATAATTCATTCGATCATAATTTAACCTGCCAAATAGACTTATTCTAATTTCTGGTTATAATGCCGCCATGAATTCGGCACCAATACAATCTCGTAATGGCCACATCACGGTGGCATCGCGTCTGCGTGCGAGTGGTATTACGCCCACACAGCAACGGGTCCGTATTGGTGAAGCTCTATTCTCAAAGGCTCAGCATGTCTCTGCAGAACAGGTCCTCTCGATGGTAAATAAAGACAACGATGAAGTGTCCAAGGCAACTGTCTATAACACGCTAGGTCTATTCGCTAAAAAGGGTTTACTTCACGAAGTCATTATTGAGGCCAATAAAGTGTTCTATGACACGAATTTGGAAAAACATCATCATCTCTACCATATAGATACCAGCAGGCTTGAAGATATTTCAGCTAACCAAGTAAAAATTGAACAGCTACCTAAATTACCTGAAGGCACAGTGCTTGAAGATGTCGATGTCATTATTCGATTACGTAAATCGTAACTGAATTAAAATCCAAATTTATAACTTAAGATATACTCTTACCCCTCCCTGCTATTAATTTCCTCTAGAGAGAATAAGGCATCATTTACCAATTTATTATTTATTCCGTGGTTTAAACGTTAAAAATTTTTTTCCATTTTTTTCTTAGCGAATTTTTGTAACCATCTTATCTGGGTTAAGTTTTTATTAAATTGTTTAATAAAGTATGCATAGACACTTTAATTTCACTGAGCAATCATTATTATTATTTTTGAAGTTGATCTCATATTTACATTATTTTTCATGACAAATTGTTTGTACAAATTTCATGCATGATGGGAGCATGATTCATGAAGAATAAAATAAATAAAAAAGAAGAATTACAATTAGGTTCACTAATGCAAGATACATTAGAAAGCTTTTTTGAGTATGAAGAAAGTGTCAATCCTAGTGAGTCACATAGACGAAACGTAAAAGCAAAGCTAGAAAAATTAATTTCTATTTTAAGAGTGACTAACAACCAATACTTATCAGAAATCGAAGGATTACGTCACGAATTAGATTGAAAATTGAATAACCCATTTAGCTACATTAAGTTACATATAATATTAGGCAATAATGACTTGCTTAGCTAATACAAGTTGTTAATTTAATTACAAATTTTATGACGCAGTCTCTTCACCTCTGCTTTATATTGCGACATATTTCACAGCGCAACCTTCTTATCATCAATACGATCGAGTGTAATAAGATTAGACGCAAAAAGACGTCTGACACAAAGTAACACTACACTACATAGAAGGAACTACGCGATGAACTCATTGAGTCGTCAGGCATTAAACTATCTGAATCTATCAGAGAGTAATGATAAGCAAGCACGCAACAAATTATGTTGCTTAATACTTTTGTTTGAAAAAGATTATAAGTCTAAAATTGATCAACTGGATGAAGTTTTACTCCTGCACATTTTGAATCATCTAACAGAATGTTACCTCGAGTCTATAACTTATCTTGGCCAAGAAAAACATTCAGCGACTGAGCAGTTAATCAAACGATTAACTTTATCTGATATCGAAATGGGCAGTAGTCGTGCAAAGGTTTTCGATCGTTGTACGTATTATTCACGTGAATTATTAGGTGAATTTAATGAGGCTAAAAACCATCAAGACATGACCATTGTGTCTGAATTAGAAAATTTAGACGATACTAATATCACTCATATTACGAGCGATAATCTTCCTCCATTACAGGATTTCACTGAAACAGAATGTAATGAAATTCCTGCACCTGCATTGGCAAATATTAAAATTGAAAGTAGAGAACCGATTCAAAAAAACACACAGTTTTCTTCTATTTATACACTATGGAATCAAAAACATAACCCAGCGTTTAAATAAAAATTACGCTAATACCTTTTATCGGCTTTCTTGACTTGAAGATAAATTAATTTGAATTAAATCACATTTAATTAACTTACGAATATTATTGATAAAAATTTACTAACATACATTTAAATCTATATTTTTGAGAACACGCTCAAGTATTTGATTCGTAGTCGAACTTATATGGCTCCACCTATTAAATTTGTGATCAATAAAACATAAATTGTATCTGTCTTTATGTCTAATAGTAATCACAAGGACTCATGGACACGGATGTCATTTCTGGACGAGTAATCGATATGGACAAATTTGAAGAAACTGTTGTTAACCCAAATATCTCATTAAATAATTTTGAGGTAAAAGTCCGTGCCCAAGAAAGCTATAGTACTAAAAATAATGAGGTGCTTGCTGAAACTACAACTCGAAATAAGTCCAACAAAAGCTACAAGCCGTTTATACTATTAGCGATTTTATCCTCTGTCTTAATTTATCAAATAACCGTTATTTTATAAATTATCTGCTATATCATTAGCGTCCAAACGTCGCTAAGTTTACTCTTCAAACTAGTTGTAAATTTTGCTCCTGCAACTCCATCAATTGCTCGATGATCATATGTTAATGATAGTGGCAGCATCAAACGCTCTACAATTTCTAAATCATTTTTAATTAAAGCAGAGTAACTTCTTGAAACACCAAGGATAGCAACCTCAGGAAAATTAATAATTGGTGTGAAATTTTTGCCACCGATTCCACCTAGACTTGTGATTGTCATACATCCACCCTGCATATCTTTAGGTGTAAGCTTGTTTTCTCGTGCACGTGCACTGACTTCCATAAGTTCTTTAGCTAAATCAGTAATTTTCTTTTGATCAACATTCTTTATGACAGGGACTACAAGTCCACGAGGTGTATCTACTGCTATGCCTATATTAAAATATTTTTTATGGATAAGTCCTGTGATGTCTTGATTAATTGAGCTATTGAAATCTGGATATTCTTGTAGGCATTTCACCATGGCTTTCATAATAAAGGGCAATAAGGTTAATTTTGCACCCTGAGATTCTACTTGCGGTTTAAGCTGTTTACGTGCAGCTTCTAATTCTGTGATATCTGCATCATCAAACTGTGTGACATGTGGGGCAATATTCCATGCATAGTGCAAATGCTTTGCCGAAATCTGCCTAAGTTTATTTAGAGGTACTTCTTCAATATCTCCATATTTGCTGAAATCGGGTAGAGTGTATGACTGTGACTCTTGGCCTCGACTCGTCGCTGATACTCGCTTTTGCACGTGCTTTTGAATATCATTTTTTAATATTCTTCCATTATCAGCACTACCTTTGACACTATCCAGGTCTACACCTAGTTCATTCGCATATTTACGAACGGCTGGGCTTGCATAGGCACTATCGTTGTCTTGTTTTTTATCTGATTTGGTTGTTTTTTCTTTTTCTTTTATTTCTTCGGTTTTGTTTCTTTCTTTAACCGCTTGCTTAACTTCATTAGTGTCGGATCCTTCGACATCTTGTTCATTTTTTATTTGTGACGTAATAGTCTCTAATACAAGTATTGCATCACCTTGATTAATCTTATCCCCTATAGAGACATTAATACTCTTAACTTTGCCTGCTTCTGGTATAGGAAATTCTACTAATGCTTTATCACTTTCCAGTGTAATAATTGACTGATTAACCTCCACCGTATCACCTGGTGCCACCAGCACCTCGATAACATCAACGTCTTCAAAATCCTCTAAATCGGTAGCAACAATTATTTTTTCTTCACTCATCTTTTAAATCAACCAAACATTGGATTTTTTCTATCTATATCTAATTTATATTTATCTATTGCTTGCTTAACTATGATTGTTTCAACTTTTCCTTGCTTGGCTAGTTCGGATAAAGTTGCAACAACGACATATCGATAATCGACCTCAAAATACTCACGCAATTTTTCTCGTGTATCACTACGCCCATATCCATCTGTTCCTAGCACACAATATTCACCAGGAATTAATGATCTAATTTGATCTGCGTATAATTTTACATAGTCAGTGGCAGCAATAACTATCTGTTGCGTTTTGTTCAAACAGTTTGTCACATAGGATTGTTTTGGCTGATCTGTTGGATGCAGCATATTCCATCGATTAGTTTCTACACCATCTCTGTACAATTCATTAAAGCTTGTCACACTCCATACATTTGTACTGATGTCATATTCTGTCTTTAATACATCTGATGCTTTTATTACCTCTCGCAGTATGGCACCACTACCTAATAACTGAACTTCACAATCATCTTTACCTGCTTGGTATTGATACATGCCTTTAATAATGCCTTTCTCGACACCATCTGGCATCGCTGGATGCTTATAATTTTCATTCATTACCGTGATGTAATAGAAACAATCTTCTTGTTTTTGATACATTCGAATCAAACCATCATGCATGATGACAGCTAATTCATAACCAAAGGTAGGGTCGTAACTACGACAGTTTGGAATAAAATTAGCCATAATATGGCTTTGCCCATCTTGGTGCTGCAATCCTTCACCTGCTAGTGTAGTTCTACCGGCCGTACCCCCAAGCAGGAAACCACGCGAATGACTATCGCCAGCTAACCATGCCAGGTCACCAATCCGTTGAAATCCAAACATTGAATAAAATATATAAAATGGAATCATTGCCATGCCATGGCTACTATAAGAACATGCAGCAGCTATCCATGAGGACATTGCACCGGCTTCATTAATCCCTTCTTGTAGGATTTGTCCTGCTTTGTCTTCACGATAATATAGTAGTTCATCAGCATCGACTGGATCATACAACTGCCCTTTGCGTGAATAGATTCCCATAGTTCGAAACATGCCTTCCATACCAAAGGTACGTGCTTCATCAGGCACGATAGGGAC
Organism: Gammaproteobacteria bacterium; assembly: GCA_045106935.1. Lineage (GTDB taxonomy): Bacteria > Pseudomonadota > Gammaproteobacteria > UBA4575 > UBA4575 > UBA1858. Next base: position 19,290 of record JBGCFN010000018.1, read on the forward strand.
AATATATTTACTTATACTCTTTTCTCTAGTGAGAGCCGTAAGTATTCTTACAAACGTCATTGTGGTGGAGTATTCACGTTCTCCGCTATCAGCCACCAATTTTTCAAACATCTTAAACCCAGGTATCTCAATTGCATCAAATTGTGGGAAAGGTTTTCTTTGCGGAATTGGTCCGCCTAGTTTCTCGCGACATTTCTTTATATATTTTATTTCTGGGCTATCGTCTGCGGGTTTATAAAATGGCACCTTATCCAAATCTTCATCCGCAATCGGAATTTGATAACGATCTCTAAACTCTTTTATAGATTCTTTTGTTGGTTTCTTTAATTGATGAGCGATATTAAGGCTTTCACCACTTTTTCCTAAACCATAGCCTTTGACAGTTTTGGCTAATATAACGGTGGGTTGCCCTTTATGTTTTACAGCAGATGCATATGCTGCGTACACTTTTTGCTGATCATGACCGCCTCGATTTAATCGCCATAAATCTTCATCAGTCATTTTTGAAACAAGTTCTTTTAACTCGGGATATTTTCCAAAAAAATGTTCTCTTGTATAAGCGCCTCCTTTTGCTCGATAATTTTGGTAGTCACCATCGACCGCTTCTTCCATGCGCTTTAATAAAATACCAGTGTCGTCGTTTTCAAATAATGGATCCCAATTAGATCCCCATACTAATTTAATGACATTCCAACCAGCCCCACGGAAGACACCTTCTAATTCTTGAATTATTTTTCCATTTCCTCTTACCGGGCCGTCTAAACGTTGTAAATTACAGTTAACAACAAAAATAAGGTTGTCTAAATTTTCTCGCGCTGCTAAGGAAATGGCACCTAATGACTCTGGTTCATCCATTTCACCATCACCAGTAAACACCCATACCTTGCGCCCTTCTTCATCTTTAAGACTGCGGTCATTAAGGTATTTCATAAACCTAGCTTGATAAATACCAGTGATAGGTCCTAGTCCCATAGAGACGGTAGGAAACTGCCAAAAGTCTGGCATTAACCATGGGTGTGGATATGAAGTTAAACCATCACCATCAACATCACGCCTAAAGTTCTTTAATTGTTGTTCAGTTAAACGTCCTTCTAAATATGCTCGTGCATAAACGCCTGGCGCAGCATGACCTTGAAAATAAACAAGATCTCCATTGTGTTTATCACTGGGTCCTCTAAAGAAATGATTAAAGCCAATGCTATAGAGAGTAGCGGCGGAAGCGTAGGAGGAGATATGCCCCCCAAGCTCTGTTGTCACCTGAGCAGCCTGTACAACCATTGCCAACGCATTCCAACGTTCAAGTGAACGAACACGATGCTCTAATGACAAGTCACCAGGTATGCGTTCTTCATCTGCACTATCAATTGTGTTGATGTATGGCGTGGTTGTTTTAAAAGGAAGGTTGACGCCCGCACGGCGAGCTTCTGTGATTAAGGTTTCTATTATTTGATGAGCTTGGGTTTCACCAGCATTTTCAATGACATCGTGTAACGCTTGTACCCATTCTTGCGTTTCCTCGTCTTCTATTTCAGGTCGCTGTGCCAACAAATGCTCCTTTTCAACAGCATTTAAACTAGATTTACTTAACTTATACTAAATCTTACATGTTTACTATAGTTCCCAGATTATTCTATAGTTGCAAATATTGCATTTACTAAACTATGTTATCAACATTAGATTATTTTATTATAATGATAAGTTATCGGCTTCTTACCATCGAATATAATTGTAGGACCGTATCACGTTGAAATGCCAATACTAATCCTGTGTAAGTAATTGCTCCAACAAAAATCAACATTACTAATTCAAGAGGCGTATTGCCAATCAGTGGACTTATAGTCTCTCTTGCTAGCATGACCATCAGATACATTATTCCACTAAACAATGCAGGGTATGTAAACTCGCGAACATAAGTACCAAAGCTCATCCCTATTGTGGATAAAACAATTTTCATAGAGATATAAAAATAAGGGGGATAAGCAATTAGCCAAGATAGAGAAATTCCTACTAAACCCCAGTGCGCGCCAACATAAAATGCAATAGGCATAATGACACAACCAATCGCCAATGCCTTCACACCGACATCAGGTCGGCCCATGGCGAATAATAACGGGTCTGTTATATTCATCATTTTAAGCGCCATCACAGCACTGACTATTTGTAATGGTAATGCTACAGGTGTCCATTTTTCACCAAATAATACATCTACCAATTCTGGCGCCGTACATGACACACCCATAAATACTGGAAACACTAAAATCCCAAGTAATCGTACTGCTTTACATAGCAGCTCATTCATTTTTTGTTGGTTATCTTGAATGGTTGAAAAAGCAGAAAAGCCTACTTCATTCAAAATCATCATGAATTTATCCATGGGCAAACAAGCAATCTGCATAGCAACTGAATAATAACCCAAGGCTTTTTGCCCGACCATTTTACCCATCACCGCAGCATCTGCTGAATTATAAATATAGTACAGCACACGATGAACAGTAATTAATCCACCAAAGCTTAACGCTTCTCCTATTCCACGAAATGAAAAGTTAGGCTTACAAAAATAACGCGATACCATCATTGCACCAATGGTCTGTACACCGGTGTATACCAAAGAACCATAAACTAGTGACCATACACCTAATCCCATATACGCCAGCAGAAGAATTGAGGCGCTTTGCCCAACGACCGCAATGAATCGGATTAAGGAAACATTTCGGAATTCCATGTTTCGCCGCATAAGCGCATTAGGTATATAGAAAAATATGCGTATCAGCGCTTGTAAACCTAATATTTCTATTATTGTTTCAAGCCTTATATCTTCAAAGAAGTTCGCCACTAATGGCGCTGTTAAATAAAGTGCTGCATAAAAGCCGATATTAAATATTATCAGCATGCCAAATATTTGTGCTACAAATTTATCTGTCAGCTCTTTTTTCTTAACAATGGCAGATGCTAGACCCATATCATCCAAGATATCTAGCAAGCCAATTACAACGCTGGCTAATGCCATCAGACCGTAGTCTTCTGGTGATAATAGCCTAATAACAATTAACGTCGCCGCCCAAGTAAAAATTTGGCTCACAACGCGCATGCCAGCCATCCATCGTATTGAGCTAGAAACTTCTTTACCTATAGACATGCGATTAAATTAAGTAGGGTTAGACTACAAAGCGATAGACATAAAACTTGGTTTTATGTCTAGAATTATTCAACCGTGACGGATTTGGCCAAATTGCGTGGTTGGTCTACATCTGTCCCTTTAAGTACAGCGACGTGATAAGAAAGTAATTGCAAAGGAATGGTAAATATAATTGGTGCAACGGCATTTTCAGGCGCGTCTAACTCTATTAACTGTACACCTTCTTCTGCTTCAAAAGCACATCCCGCATCGGCAAATACATGTAGCTCTCCACCTCGTGCACGCACTTCTTCGATATTTGATTTTAATTTTTCTAATAATTCATTATTAGGCGCTACTGTAATCACTGGCATTTCACTATCGACCAACGCAATCGGGCCATGTTTTAATTCGCCAGCTGCATACGCTTCAGCATGAATATATGAAATCTCTTTAAGCTTTAAAGCCCCTTCCATGGCGATTGGATGGTGTGAGCCACGACCTAAAAATAACGCATGATTCTTATCTTTATATAACTGAGCTAGCTCTTTTATCGGATCATCAAGAGAGAGTGCTTTATTTATTCTTACAGGTAAATTAAGTAGCTGCTCAACTAATATTTTCTCCATCTCAGGATGCAGACCATTTCTACGTCCGACAAGAACGACTAACATCATTAATGCAACTAATTGTGTGGTAAAAGCTTTTGTCGATGCCACACCAATTTCTGGGCCTGCGTGTGTCATTAATGCTAAATCAGACTCTCGAACTAAAGAACTTTCAGGGACATTACATATAACTAAAGACCCCGCATAGTTTTCTGAATTTGCTTGTAATAGTGCAGCCAGGCTATCTGCAGTTTCACCTGATTGAGAAATTGTGACAAATAATGTCCCAGGTCTTACAACATGTTTACGGTAGCGAAATTCACTTGCGACTTCTACGTGACAGTGAATACCTGCGATCTCTTCAAACCAGTATTTAGCAACTAGGCCTGCGTGGTAACTCGTGCCACATGCAATAATTTGTATTGCCTCGACTTTATCTAGAATACCTTTTGCTTTTGGTCCAAGTATTTCATCCATCACTCGGCCATTAAGAATTCTTCCTTCTAAGGTATCGGCGATTGCTCGCGGCTGCTCATAAATTTCTTTAAGCATATAATGGGGATAGTCACCCTTTTCTGCTGCATCAGAGCTTTGCTTGCTGGATTTTATTTCTCTTTCTACAAATTCACCGTTTAGATCAAATATTGAAATCTTATCGCGAGTGATTTCTGCAATATCACCATTTTCTAGATAAATAAATTTTTGAGTTTCTTTTAATAATGCATGCACATCTGAAGCAATGAAGTTTTCATTCTCTCCAACACCGATAACCAATGGGCTACCGCTTCGTGCTGCAATAATTCTATCTTCATCAGTACGGTCTATCACACCAAGGGCATAAGCACCTTTTAAATCTTTTACTGTATTTTGTACGGCAAAAAAGAGTGAGTCCCCCTTTTCTAAATACAAAACGATTTGGTGTGCAATGACTTCAGTATCAGTATCTGACGTAAACTTAAACCCTGCCTTCGACTGCATTTCCCGCAGCTCTTGGTAATTTTCTATGATTCCATTATGAACAATTGCCACACGACCATTACAAATATGTGGATGGGCATTGTATTCTGATGGTACGCCATGGGTCGCCCAACGCGTATGTGCTATGCCGACTATTCCGCTTAAACTTGACTCCTGAAGAGCATCACCCAACTCAGAGACTTTTCCTGGTCGCCTTACTCTTTCTAGTAGTCCTTTATTCAGCACGGCCATACCTGCAGAATCATATCCTCTATATTCTAGTCGCTTTAGCCCTTCTAATAGAATATCTGATACGTCTCTTTTTGAGATTGCTCCTACGATTCCACACATAATGAAAGTCTCCTTACTTCCTTTACTTCTTCTGTTTAATTGGCCGTTGCCAATTATCAATAGTTGTTTGTTTACTTCGTGATAATGTTAATTTCTCTGCAGGCACATCTTTAGTAATGGTAGATCCTGCACCGATGGTTGCTCCATCATCTATATTAACTGGCGCTACTAATTGTGTGTCTGACCCAATGAATACATTATTTCCAATGATTGTTTGATGCTTATTTGCGCCATCATAATTGCAGCAAATTGTTCCAGCTCCTATATTCGTTTTCTCTCCAATACGTGCATCACCAATGTAACTCAAATGGTTTACTTTACTACCTGAGGCAATATTGGATTTTTTAACTTCAACAAAATTACCTAATTTCACTTTACTAGCTAAGTTTGTCTCGGGACGTACACGAGCAAAAGGACCTATTTCACAATTTTCACCGATAGTTGAGTTTTCTATCACGGAATTTGGATGTATTACCGTTCCTGCATCTATTACGCTGTTTGTGATTACACTGTTCATTCCAATAGTGACATCATCTCCAATTGTCACTTGCCCTCTTAACATTACATTTGGCTCGATAATAATATCGTTTCCTATTTCAATCTCACCCTCAATATAAACGCTTGAGCTATCTCGTAATGTAGCGCCATTCACCATGAGTATTTCACGTTGTCTTTGTTGATATACATTTTCCATTTGCGCAAGATGGACTCGATTATTCACGCCCATCACTTCGCTGGGATCTTCACATATAACTGCATCAACAGATTTTCCTTCTGCAACGGCAAGACCAACACAATCTGTTAGATAATATTCTTGCTGCTTATTATTGTTATCAATATTATTTAACCAGTTTATTAAGCTTTTTGACGATGCACTTAAGATACCTGTGTTTATTTCAGCTATCTTTCTGATCTCATCGTTTGCATCTTTTTCTTCTACTATTTTTTCAACGTGGCCTTGTCCATTACGTACTATTCGTCCATAGCCATGTGGATTGTCGAGTTCCGTGGTTAATATAGCCATTGAATCGCTAGGCTGTTTCTCTATTAAGGCACTTAACGTCGCTTCTTTTGCAAGCGGGACATCCCCATATAGAATTAGAATGTTTTCATCAGCTTCTTTAGTAAAATATGGAATGGCTTGTTGGACGGCATGCCCAGTCCCTAATCTTTCTTTTTGCTCTACCCATTCTACTTTTTCATTTTGAATATCAGCCTGAACAGCTTCCCCACCATGCCCATAGACAACAATGATTCTATCTGCACCTAATTTTTCTGCGGTGGTGATGGTATGCCCCAACATGGATTTACCCCCGACTTGATGCAGCACTTTTGGGAGTTTGCTGCGCATACGGGTGCCTTGACCAGCGGCTAATATAACGACATTTAGAGACATAGATCTATTAATTCTTTGAGATAGAAAAGGTTACACTATAATTCTAGCCCATATTTTGAACTAGTTACCTTTACATAGAAATGAAAAAGGCAGCCATTTGGCTGCCTTTATGTTCTATTTATCTCAAAGCTTTGAATCTATTGAAGATTTGGCCAGTTAGACCTTCCCTCGACGGAATTTTTCGATCATTCGTAGTTGTGCTGCGGCTTCAGCCAATTCAGCCAATGCTCTGGCACTATCGACTTCAGATTGCTTATCTTTAAGAAGTTCTTCTGCATGTTGTTTTGCTTCTAACGCCATGTTTTCATCAAGATCTTCGGCTCTAATTGCTGTATCTGACAGAACGGTCACAACATCCGGCTGTACTTCTATCATTCCACCCGATACATAGATATATCGGTCTTCTTCGCCTTCAACCTCAATTTTGAGTTCTCCTGGCTTTAACCGTGTGACTAGTGGCGTATGTTGCGGATAAATACCCACATCACCAACAATGGCTGGTGCAAATACTGCATTGACGGTACCAGAGAAAATCTCTGTTTCAGCACTGACGATATCAAGTTGCATATTAGTAGCCATGAGTGATTACTTAAGCTCTTCTGCTTTCTTCAATACTGAATCGATATTACCCGCCATATAAAACGCTTGCTCTGGTAAATGATCATACTCACCATCAACAATTGCGCGGAAACTAGCGACTGTTTCACTCAATGGAACCAATTCACCAGGTGTACCGGTAAATACTTCCGCTACACTAAATGGCTGTGATAAGAATCGCTGAATCTTACGAGCACGTGTAACAACTTGCTTATCTTCTTCAGATAATTCATCCATACCTAGAATAGCAATAATATCTTTAAGCTCTTGATACTTTTGCAATGTATTTTGTACATCACGTGCAGTGTCATAGTGCTCTTGGCCAATAACTAATGGATCTAATTGGCGGCTTGTAGAATCGAGTGGATCTACTGCTGGATATATACCTAATTCTGCTACCTGACGTGAAAGTACTACTGTCGCATCTAAGTGAGCAAAGGTGGTTGCAGGCGATGGATCGGTCAAATCATCTGCAGGGACATATACGGCTTGAATTGATGTAATTGATCCGCTGTTTGTAGAAGTAATACGCTCCTGAAGTGCACCCATTTCTTCTGCCAATGTAGGTTGGTAACCTACCGCAGATGGCATACGACCTAGTAGTGCTGATACTTCTGTTCCTGCCAATGTGTAACGATAAATATTATCGATAAACATCAATACGTCTTTACCTTCATCACGGAAATACTCCGCCATGGTTAATCCTGTTAGCGCAACACGAAGTCTGTTTCCTGGTGGCTCATTCATCTGGCCATAAACCATGGCAACTTTATCGAGTACACCTGCTTCTTTCATCTCGTAGTAGAAATCGTTTCCTTCACGAGTACGCTCTCCAACACCTGCAAACACTGACAAACCTGAGTGTGCTTTTGCAATGTTGTTAATTAATTCCATCATGGTAACGGTCTTACCAACACCCGCACCACCAAATAGACCAATTTTTCCACCCTTAGCAAATGGGCAAAGTAAATCGATCACTTTAATTCCTGTTGTTAATAACTCATTACCACCCGCTTGTTCTTCAAAACTTGGTGGTAGACGATGAATAGGCATGGTTGAGTCATTACCAATTTCACCTACGTTATCAATTGGATTACCTAACACATCCATGACTCGTCCTAATGTTTTAGGACCTACTGGTACGTTAATCGCTTTGCCCGTGTTGGTTACTTCAAGCCCACGTTGCAAACCTTCAGAAGCACCCATAACAATAGTTCTTACGACACCATCACCTAGTTGCTGTTGTACTTCTAGCGTCAATCCTTTTTCATCTACTTTTAGTGCATCGTACACTTTAGGTATTTGACTGGATGGAAATTCCACGTCAACGACCGCGCCGATTACTTCTATAATTTGACCAGTACTCATGTTAATTCCTCGTTACTTCAATCTTTAATAAATTCTTTTCAGACTTATACCGCGGCTGCGCCACCAACAATCTCAGATAACTCTTGAGTAATTGAGGCTTGACGAGCTTTATTATAAGCAAGTTGTAAATCATCGATAAGGCTACCTGCATTATCAGATGCACTTTTCATTGCGATCATTCTCGCTGCCATTTCACAAGCGACATTTTCAACTACAGCGCGATAGACTATGGATTCAGCGTATCTAACTAACAGTGAATCTAATACTTCTTTAGCATCAGGCTCGTAAATATAATCCCAATGATGTTTTCTAACTTCTTCTTCATCACTTGGTAGTGGTAGTAGTGTTGATACTTCTGACGACTGCGTCATTGTATTTACAAATTCATTTTCTACTAGATGTAATCTATCTATGGTTCCATCTGAGTAAGCATCCAACATTACTTTTACAGGGCCGATTATTTCGTTCATATGAATGTTGTCACCTAAACCACTTGCATGTGAGACAACATTTAGACCGGATAAGCGTCTAAAAAAAGCCATGCCTTTTGAGCCGATAATACTTAAGTCTACTTCTACGCCTTGAGCTTGATATTCTTGTATTTGACGTAGTGCACTTTTAAACAAGTTAACGTTCAAACCACCACATAGACCACGATCGGTTGAAATAATTATAAATCCAACACGCTTCACTTCTTCGCGCGCATTCATATAAGGGTGCTTATACTCTGAATGTGCTGCGGCTAAATGGTTAATTACCTGTTTAATTTTAATCGCATATGGACGTGTGGCATTCATGCGATCCTGTGCTTTACGCATTTTACTCGCGGCAACCATTTCCATTGCTTTAGTGATCTTCTGAGTATTTTTAATACTCGAGATCTGGGTACGTATTTGTTTAGCGCCAGACATAAGTCTTACCAAACACCATTTGCTTTGAACGCTTCCACAGCTTTCTTGATAGCTGCTTCAATGTCATCGTTGTAATCACCAGTCTCGTTAATCTGGTCAAGAAGGTCTTTATTATTTGAACGCAAGTAATCATGCATTGCTGCTTCAAATGCAACGACTTTGTTCTTGTCCACATCATCGATATAACCTTTATCGACTGCATAAAGTGAAACTGCCATTTCGCCTACTGTTAATGGCGAATATTGTGGTTGCTTCATTAATTCCATGACTCGCTCACCACGCTCTAACTGCTTACGTGTTTGTTCATCAAGATCTGATGCAAACTGTGAGAAAGCGGCTAATTCACGATACTGTGCAAGGGCCAAACGAACACCACCACCAAGTTTCTTAACAATCTTAGTCTGGGCAGCACCACCAACTCGAGATACTGATAGACCCGCGTTAATTGCTGGGCGGAATCCTGAGTTAAATAAATCTGACTCCAAGAAGATTTGACCATCAGTAATTGAAATTACGTTAGTTGGTACGAATGCAGATACGTCACCGGCTTGTGTTTCAATAATTGGTAACGCTGTCAGTGATCCTGTTTTACCTTTAACTTCACCATTGGTGAATGCTTCTACATATTCTTCGTTAACTCGAGATGCACGCTCTAATAAACGTGAGTGCAAGTAGAACACGTCACCTGGGTATGCTTCACGACCTGGTGGTCTACGTAATAATAATGATACTTGTCTATAAGCTACTGCTTGTTTAGATAAATCATCATAAATAATTAACGCGTCTTCACCGCGATCACGGAAATATTCACCCATGGTACAACCAGAGTAAGGTGCAATGTATTGCATTGCTGCTGACTCTGCTGCTGCCGCTGATACAATAATGGTGTGACCCATTGCATCATGCTCTTCTAATTTTCTAACTACGTTAGCGACAGATGAATTCTTTTGACCAATCGCGACATAGATACATTTAACACCCGTGCCTTTTTGGTTAATGATGGCATCTAGCGCTACTGCTGTTTTTCCTGTTTGACGGTCACCAATAATCAACTCACGTTGTCCGCGGCCAATTGGCACCATCGCATCAATTGATTTCAATCCAGTTTGAACTGGTTGGTCTACTGATTTTCGTTCGATTACACCTGGAGCGATTTTTTCTATAGGTGCATTTAGTTTTGCTTCGATAGGGCCTTTACCATCAATGGGTTCACCCAGCGAATTCACTACTCGTCCAAGTAACTCAGGACCTGTTGGGACTTCAAGAATGTTACCTGTACATTTTACTTTGTCACCTTCAGAAATTTCTTTGTAGTCACCAAGTACAACGGCACCTACTGAATCTCGCTCTAAGTTCAAAGCCATACCGAATACATTGCCTGGAAATTCAATCATTTCTCCAGAGACCACATCGGCTAAACCATGAATTCGAACAATACCGTCCGTTACTGCGACGACTGTTCCTTCTGTGCGCGCTTCTGACGCGGCTTCAAACTTATCAATACGTTGTTTGATTAAGCTTGTTATTTCTGTCGGATTGAGTTGCATATGAATTCCTCTTGAACTCTATAATTTTTAATCTAAATTCTAGTTGGTAAGCGTGTTTGATAGCTTTTCTAAACGTCCACGTACAGAACCATCAATAACCATGTCACCTGCTCTTATGATTGCACCACCAATTAATGACTGATCAATACTTGTAGTAATTGACACTTTTTTACCAAGTCTTTTTGTGAGTGACGCTTTTATTGCTTCTATTTGTTGCTCGTCAACATCTAAAGCACTAATTAATTCAGCGTCGATTGTGCTTTCTGCTTCAGCTTGGTAGTGATGGTATAAAACTGCGATTTCTGGCAGTAGTGATATTCGGTCATTTTCTGCAAGTAATTTAATGAAATTTTTACCATGCTGATTTAATTTATCAGCACATACTTCATTAAATAAATCTGCAGATTGTTGTCTGTTTAAACTCGGCTGATCTAACGCGGCTTTCATTGTTGCGTCATCTGCCACCGCTGCACAAAAACCTAACATCTCGGCCCATTGATCTGCGACTCCATTAGAAGATGCATAATCATATGCTGCTCGTGCATAGGGGCGTGCTGCTGTAGTTAATTCTGACACATCAGTTCCTTAAATTTGCGCGGCTAAATCATCAAGCACTGCTTTGTGAGCATCTGCATTAATTTCTTTATTAAGCACTCTTTCTGCACCAGCAATTGCAAGTGCGGATACTTGAGAACGTAATTGTTCTTTAGCTCGATTAATTTCTTTTTCGATATCAGAGTGCGCTGCTGTTTTAATGCGTTCGCCTTCTTGCACTGCTGTGCCTTTAGCTTCTTCAACAATATCATTTGCACGTTTCTGTGCTTGATTAATAATTTCAGATGCTTGTTGTTTAGCTTCAGTTAGCTGGGCTTGTACCTGAACTTGTGCTTGCTCTTGAGATTGCATACCTCGTTCGGCAGCTTCTAGCCCTTCAGCGATTTTCTTTTTGCGTTCAGCTAGGGCTTCCGTAATTGGAGGCCAAACAAACTTCATGCAGAACACTGCAAAGAATAGAAACGCGATCGATTGTCCTATTAGGGTGAGATTAATATTCACCTTTGTACCTCGCTATTGTTACGAATTGCACAAATTACAGTGCGAAAATCATATAGAACGCAATACCTACAGCAATCATAGGCACCGCATCAACAAGACCAAGAACAATGAACATTTGTGTACGCAACATTGGGATCAATTCAGGCTGGCGTGCAATACCTTCCATGTACTTTCCACCCAGGTTACCAATACCGATCGCTGCACCTAGTGCACCAAGGCCCATTAATATTCCACCGGCTAAGAAGATTACTGCTTGTGATAATTCCATAACGTCTCCGCTCTACTATGTTTAAGTTGTAATTTAAGATTCGACCAAAAATTTGTTAGTGATGCTCATGTGCCATGTTTAGATAAACCACCGTCAGCACCATAAATATGAACGCTTGTAGCACGACCACTAAGATATGGAAGATTGCCCATATTAGTTGTAGCCCGCCGCCAAATATACCGAGTATAAATCCGCCTCCGTACATCAGTGCGATCAAAATAAAAATCATTTCCCCTGCATATAAATTTCCAAACAAACGTAAACCCAACGAAATTGGCTTAGCGAGTAATGCCACTGTTTCCAGGAAGAAGTTCACTGGGATCAGAATCAAGTTAAAAGGAAATTTAGCGTTGAATGGTTGAAGAGTCAGTTCAGCAGTAAATCCGCCGAAGCCCTTCATTTTGATACTGTAATACAACACCATCAAAAATACAGTAATGGACATACCCATGGTGGCGTTGGGGTCCGTGGTAGGCACCACTTTCATATAGTCAACACCAGCCCATTTTGCTAGCTCTGGAATCCAGTCAACGGGGACCAAATCCATCAGATTCATGCCTAATACCCAAACAAAGACGGTGAGTGCTAATGGGGCAACAATGGGTGTTTTGCCATGGAAGGTGCTTTTGACATTATCGTCAATAAATTCAACTACCCACTCAACAAAATTGATTAATCCGTTAGGAGTTCCTGCTGTGGCAGATTTAGCCGCTCTAGAAAAGAAAAATATAAATAAGAACCCAATTATCAAAGACCAAAGCATGGTGTCTACGTGGATTGCCCAAAAACCCATTTCTGCAGCTTCATCTGCGCCATGAGCAAAGCCCCAGTGACCATCAGGGTGCTGCCCATAGGTTAGGTTAGTTAAGTGGTGCTTAATATATCCAGAAGCGGTCAGCTCTTCGCTTGCCATTTCTATAAATCCCTATTATTTGTTTAATACCGACATAACTACTGGCGTTAACCAGTGAGTTAGTTGCGCTAATCCAAACCCAGCCAGTAGCGCCACTGGATGAATCCATTCTTGTGTTGCAAATACGCCTGCAAAAAGAGCAAAGGTAATCATAATTTTGCCAATTTCTGCGGTGTAAATATTATTCTTCAGCTGATTCACATCGGCTGTTCGTTTACCTGTTAGTTTTCGTGCCAAATAAAAATTTGGAATCACACAGATAAAGCCTCCGAGCAAAGCAGAAAGTGCCACTAGTTTACCTTGATACAGCAGGCAAACGGCTATTAAACAACTCACCAAGACCTGAGCGATTAATATTGTTTTTACTAGCGACTGCTTGTTAGCCAAGAATTTTTCAACCTATTCAGGCAGTTGCCAATAAAAGTTGATACTTTCATTCGCTTGAATTTGTTGTTTTAAAATAAGGATATACATCCTAATACTACAAACGAATCTTGCTCGCGGCGCGGAGTATAAGCGTTGGCGAATAAAATCTCAACATGCGCACATCAATAATATTAACCCGGCGCATTTATGTACTAAGTTAGTTTGCCGCTACTAATTTTCGGCACCAATCTTACGCAAAATGCCATCGAGTTCATCCAAATCATTATAGTGAATCTCTATTTTACCTTTTTTAGCATTTGCACCCTGCTTAATAGCAACTGCTGCCCCCAAGGTATCCGCGATGATATTTTCTAAACTTTGAATATTGGGGTCTTTTGTCACTGATTTGACGGGTTTTTTATCGCCATTGATAAGTTTGCGTATTGTTTGCTCAGTTTGTCGAACTGATAAACTTTTAGCCACCACGGTTAAGGCAACTTGAGATTGCTGCTGTTCGGGCAAAGACAGTAATGCTCTCGCATGACCCATGCTTAGTTTTTCTTGTTTGATTAATTCACGCACGTCATTAGGTAGCTCTAGCAAGCGCAACATATTACTGACCGTTGCACGCGCTTTACCCAACACATCGGCCACCTGTTGGTGGGTCCAGTCAAATTCTTTGGTCAAATTAGCGATGGCAAACGATTCTTCAATAGGGTTAAGGTTTTCTCGTTGAAGATTTTCAATCAGCGCCATAGCTGCCGCAGACTCATTGTTCACTTCTTTGATGACGGCAGGAATCTTATCTAGCCCCGCTTTTTGTGCCGCACGCCAACGGCGCTCACCTGCGATGAGCTCAAATCGATTCGCCAACTTGCGCACTACAATAGGTTGAATCAAGCCTTGGCTACGAATTGAATCGGCAAGCTCTGATAGGCCTTCTTCTGTCATTGTCTGGCGTGGCTGATATGGACTGCGATCGACTAAATCAATGGCAATATAATCAAGTCCTGAGGATGGCTTGCTTTCTGCTTTGGCAGGGACCACTTCTGAGGGTGTCGACAATAAAATATCAACCCCTAAATTACCTAGCCCTTTACGTTTTTTTTGGCTACCCATGGTTATGAAGCCCTCGGCTGTGAGGCCGCCTCTTCGCGCCTTAGCATTTCTCCCGCCAATGCGATATAGGCTCTAGATCCTCGTGAGCCTTTGTCATAACGAATTACGGGCAAGCCATGACTGGGTGCCTCAGCTAAGGTGACATTTCGTGGAATAATTGTTCGATAAACGTTATCACCAAAATGGATAATCAACTGCGATGACACGTCATTCGCTAAATTATTTCTAGGGTCAAACATGGTTCTAAGTACACCTTCCACTTGAAGTTCAGGGTTTGCACTTTGGCGCACTCTCTCGATGGTCCCCAGCAAAGCTGACAAACCTTCTAATGCATAATACTCACACTGAGTTGGAATAATGACGCTTTGTGCGGCGACAAGTCCGTTCACCGTCAACATATTTAGGGAAGGAGGACTGTCGATAAGAATATAGTCGTAGTGATCTACCACACTCTCTAATGCACGCTTTAATTTAAATTCTCTTCCGCGCATGTCTAATAAGCCTACTTCGGCGCTGGTCAGCTGCTCATTTGATGGCAATAAGTCAAAGCCCGCTGTCTCACTCGTGACTAAGCATTCTTGAACGCTATGTTGCTCTAATAAAACATGAGCCACTGAAATTTCTACATTGCGTTTGTCTATTCCAGAACCCATGGTGGCATTACCTTGTGGGTCTAAATCGACTAATAGTACTTTTCTTTTTGCTGCGGCTAATGAAGCGGCTAAATTGACTGTAGTGGTGGTTTTACCCACACCACCTTTTTGATTCGTCACTGCAATTATTCTAGCCATTGTAATTAAACACGATCCGCCACGAGCAAATGGCGCTGAGAATGTAGTTCTGGAATTGTCATTGTGTGCACCTGAACATTTGTCAGCCCCTCGATAGCGGGCACTTCACCAGGATGCACCCCTAACATAAGCTGCACCTGCCCTTGAGGCGCACAAATGACCGTTAGCATCTTTAATGCTTTTTCCAGCGGCGCAAAAGCGCGTGATAACACCGTCATTGGGGCATCACCGGGATTATAATTTTCTATACGTGTTTGCACGACGTCCACATTTGTTAATTTAAGGTCCATCACGACCTGTCGCATGAATCTGGCTTTTTTGCCATTTGAGTCAACAAGAGTGAATGATATGTCAGGTAGAGAAATAGCTAAAGGAATACCTGGTAATCCTGCACCACTTCCAACATCTAACACGGGTGACTTCTTTACATAAGGAAGGATAGAAAGGCTGTCTAGCAGGTGCTTTTGGATCAGTTCATCCGCGTTTGAGGTGCCAACAAGATTATAGGCCTTATTCCACTTCTGTATCATCGCAAGATAGTCTACAAAGCTATCAAGCTGATTCTCATTAAGTGCTAGTTCTAATTGATGGGCGCCTTTTTCTAGGCGAGGACGAATTTCCATACGTGAAACAGAGAGGGATTATTGCTTGTCTGATTTTGCCGCGGAACAGCAAACAGTCGGACTATGCATCATGAGCGACTCGCGTATCTTGACTATCTTCTTGGGTAACTGCTTGGCTACGTGCTTTTAAATGGACTAACAATAACGACACGGTAGCGGGCGTGACTCCCGCAATCCTTGACGCTTGACTGACCGTTTTGGGTTTAATATCTAATAATCTTTGTAGGGCTTCATTTGAGAGGCCTTTGACTAATCGATAGTTAAACGTATCAGGAATTTGTGTGTCTTCAAGACGTTTAGATTTCTCTATTTCGTCTGTTTGACG
This sequence comes from Gammaproteobacteria bacterium, assembly GCA_045106935.1. Taxonomy (GTDB): domain Bacteria; phylum Pseudomonadota; class Gammaproteobacteria; order UBA4575; family UBA4575; genus UBA1858. The sequence continues at coordinate 35,601 of JBGCFN010000018.1, forward strand.
TTGCATATAACCCGCATATTTCGCTTGTATATTAATTTGTTCAACGATCTCTTCATCGTCAAGATATGGTGCATATTTATCTAGCTCGGCGAATGTATGATACGAAACTTCAGGACGGCGTAATAAATTTGACATGCTGTATTCACGCTCTAAATAACTGCCAAATAATCGTTTCCCTTGTTCTTTTGTCACATGGCTTGGTTGAACAAAGGTTTTATCGAGTCGCACTTGTTCTTTCTCAAGAGTTTCTTTTTTCCAACAAAAACGCGTCCATCTTGTTTCATCAATCAACCCTAGATCATTCGCTATCGAGGTTAATCTAAGATCTGCATTATCTTCGCGTAATATCAAACGGTACTCTGCTCGACTGGTAAACATACGGTAGGGTTCTTGTGTCCCTCGCGTGACTAGGTCATCAATCATCACACCAATATAGGCTTGATCTCTACGTAACACGACGGCTTCTTGGTTTTGTACCGCGCGCGCAGCATTGATTCCCGCCATTAAACCCTGGGCAGCTGCCTCTTCATAGCCAGTGGTTCCGTTGATTTGTCCAGCAAAGTATAAGCCTGGCAACGACTTTGTTTCTAAACTCGGTTGCAGTCCAGTAGGATTAAAATAGTCATACTCAATTGCGTAACCTGGGCGAGTGATATGACAATTTTCTAAACCTGCGATGGTATGCACCATGTCTAACTGCACTTCGTATGGCAGGCTAGTTGAAATCCCATTCGGGTAAACTTCATGAGTATGTAAGCCTTCAGGTTCAATAAAAACTTGATGACGATTACGATCTGCGAAGCGTGTGACTTTATCCTCAATAGACGGACAATAACGTGGGCCTACCCCCTTAATTGCTCCGCTGTACATTGGTGACTCATGCATTGAATCTCGAATAATTTGATGGCTTTGTTCATTGGTATAAGTGATGTGACAATTCACTTGTTCTGGGTGCTGATCGCGTGAACCCATAAATGAAAATACTGGGAATGGCTCATCACCAGGCTGCACTTCCATTTTCGAATAGTCTATCGACTTCCCGTCTATGCGTGGTGGCGTCCCGGTTTTTAGACGGTCTACATCTAACGGTTGCTCGCGCAATCTATCCGCAAGACGCACAGAAGCAGAGTCACCTGCTCGTCCTGCTTGGTAAGTTTGAGGGCCGACAAATATTTTTCCGCCAAGAAAGGTCCCGACTGTAAGCACGACAGCTGACGATTTGAATTTCAGCCCCATCCGCGTCACAACGCCAGCGACCTGCCCCTGCTCAACAATCAGGTCATCTACCTCTTGTTGGAATATAGATAAATTTGTTTGGTTTTCTACCATCTCGCGAATGGCTTGGCGGTAGAGTGCACGATCGGTCTGAGCACGCGTCGCTCGTACTGCGGGGCCTTTACGCTGATTGAGCACTCGAAATTGAATACCCGCTAAATCGGCGGCGGTGGCCATGACACCTCCCATGGCATCAATTTCTCGCACAAGATGGCTCTTACCAATCCCGCCAATCGCCGGATTGCAGCTCATTTGGCCTATCGTCTCAATATTCTGAGTAAGTAGAAGTGTTCGTACGCCCATGCGCGCTGATGCCAATGCGGCCTCAGTACCAGCATGTCCGCCACCCACAACGATAACTTCAAATTCGTGCTGCATCACTTTGATTTATATAATGTAATTTTTGCTTGGGCAGAAATGATACAGCACCGGCGCTTACTTGCCGATACAAAATTCGCGAAATACGTAGTCAAGCAAGTCATCAGGTGTAAATTCACCCGTAATTTCACCTAGAATTTGTTGGGCAACCCTTAATTCTTCTGCGGCGAGCTCCAAGGGGCTTAAATCATGAATTTGTTTTAAGGCGAGTTGAAAATGCGTAAGACACCTTCTTAAGGCGTCTAGGTGTCTTGCTCTTGCAGAAAATGGAGCTTGCTGCTCGCTGGGCTGTATGTGTAATCGCTGCTGAATTTCCTCACGTAATCTATCTAAGCCCTGACCAGTTTTGGCAGAAATTAATAATGCATTATTCGGTAGGTTAATTTGCCCAGAGAGCAAATCACTTTTATTCACCACAATAATTTCATTTTCATTGATATCTTCAAGTGGGGATGCCAACGATAATTCTGTTCCATCGTGTACATGAATGATGGCATCTGCCAACTCAATCGCTGATTGTGCGCGAACAATACCTTCTTGTTCTACTTGCTCGGCATGTTCGCGTATACCAGCTGTGTCTAATAAACGAATAGGTACGCCATTTAATTCCATATCAATTGACACAACATCTCTAGTGGTACCAGGGACATTTGTAACAATGGCGCGATCCTGAGCACATAGTGCATTGAATAGTGATGACTTGCCGACATTAGGGCGACCCGTTAATACAAGTGTAAATCCCTTTTGTAGCTGGGCACCCTTTTGTGCCAAATCAAATAAGTTTTCTACTTTTGAATTTAAAGAGCTTAGTTTATTGCTGACGACTTCTCTGGCTTCAGTTTCAATATCTTCTTCAGAAAAATCCAAGGATGCTTCTATGTGTGTTCGAATCTGGATAAGCTGATTCAAAGTTTCCTGGACCTGCTGGGAAAACTTTCCCTGCATCGATTGTACTGCTGATTTGGCAGCTTGCTCAGAACCGCTCGCAATTAAATCTGCGATTGCCTCTAGCTGTGTTAAGTCAAGCTTGCCATTAATAAATGCACGTTCACTAAATTCACCGGCCAGTGCCTGACGAGCCCCGTGTTGGTTCACGCAGTTAATAATTTGCTGACAAACATACGGATTCCCATGTGGCTGTAGTTCCACCACATCTTCACCTGTAAATGAATTAGGCGCCGGAAAATAAATAGCAATGCCTTGATCAATTACCTCATTGGTGTGATCAAAGAATTCTGAGAAATGCGCATATCGCGCAGTGAGTTTTTTATGTGTGATTGCTTTTGCAATCGCTAACGCCTGTGATCCAGAGATTCGTATAATTCCTACGCTAGCATTTCCACCGGGAGTTGCTAGCGCACAAATTGTTTCTGCGTTTGACACGACTAGTCGCTTGCAAATTTACGCGTGATGTACCACTGCTGGGCAATCGAAAGTAAGTTATTTACAAACCAATATAGAACTAAACCTGCTGGGAAAAATGCCATGAATACTGACATAAACACCGGCATAATCATGAAGATCTTTTCTTGCATCGGATCTGGCGGTCTAGGGTTAAGTTTAAATTGAATAAACATAGAGATACCCATTAACAACGGCAAGATAAACAATGGATCTTTAGATGAAAGATCCTGAACCCAAAGCATGAAGGGCGCATGACGCATTTCAACACTTTCAATTAATACCCAATATAGCGATAAAAATACTGGCATTTGAATAAGAATAGGTAAACAACCTCCAAGAGGGTTTATCTTTTCTTTCTTATATAAATCCCACATAGCAGCATTTAACTTTTGTTTGTCATCGCCATAACGCTCACGAAGAGAAACCATTTTCGGTTGCACTTTGCGCATTCGAGCCATTGACTTATAACTTGCTGCGGATAAACGATAGAACACTAATTTAATTAATAGTGTGACTAAAATAATAGACCAGCCCCAGTTTCCAACATACTGGTGGATATAATCTAATATCCAAAATAACGGTTTACACAGTGGTGTAAACATACCGTAGTCTGTCGTGAGTTCTAAGCCAGGCTGAATTTGTTCGATTCGTTTTTGAAGCTTAGGGCCTGTGTACAGTCGGCTTTTAAATTCAGCAGTTTCTCCAGGCGCTACTCTTAACGCTTCTGACCTCAGCCCGATAATGTAATCTGAGCCAACGGCATTTTTCACTACATTGGTATAATAAAAATTATTTTCAAATTCTTCGGCTAGCCATGCTGAGAAGAAATAATGCTGGAGCATCGCAGCCCATCCACCGGTGATATTTTTTTCTAATGGCTCTTCAGCCATATCATCGAAAGATACTTTTTCATATTTAGTATCGTAATAAGCACCGCCGGTATACGTTGGCAGTCGTAATAAGCTTCTTTCTCCACTCACATAGCTGTGACGTAATTGACGATACTGTCTGCCTACCCAATCTTGTTGGCCTTCGTTAGTAATACTGTAATCAACTTCAATTAAAAACTTGTCTCTTTGAAAGCGATACGTTTTAGTTACGACAACATTATTATCACTGCGCCAGGTAAACGGGACAATTAGTTCATTCTTCCCTTCTGCTAATACATATCTGTTATTTTCAGCTCGATAAAGGTTGTGGTGGTTTGGTGCTAATGGGCCAACATCAACGTTAGTCACGCGATCATGCAATAAACCTGATTGTGCGATGTAAGTTTTAGCTTCGTTATCTAATAAAACTAATGGCTGGTCTTTATGGTCGTTATCGACTGGATAGGTTTTTAATTCTGCTCGATGTATATCTGCGCCACGCGTGTTTATATGTAATGTAAAAACATCTGTTTCTACCATGACATACTCATTATGCTCGCCCGCTTTATTGTTGCTTCCCGAATCTACTTTTGTAGGTGTCGTAGTCGAACTTGTGGCTTGTGGAACATCATTTTCAACGTTGGCAACTGAAGGTGACGCGAATTGTTCTGTTACAGGTGCTTCTACCACCGGTGTATTTTCTCGTGACCAAGAACTCCACAATAAATAAGATACCATTAACAGTGATATGTATAAAAAGAATCGTTGATTATCCATTAGTTTTTATCCATGATTTTTTCCGGTACAGGATCATGACCGCCTGTATGGAAAGGATGACATTTTGATATTCTTTTAATTGTGAGATACAAACCCTTCAATGAGCCGTGAGTTTGGATAGCCTCTAATGCGTATTGCGAACAACTTGGTGAAAAACGACAGTGTGGCCCCAGCATTGGGCTTATACACATCTGATAGAAACGGATGATCGCGATAAAAATTTTATTCAGCATGTGTATTTAAAAACTTCCAGTGTTTCTGTAGTTTCTTAGAGAGTGACTGGTTGATTATATTCCCGCAATTTTTCTTACATATTACCACCACATCAAATGTGCTAATAATCTGTTTATTTGTACGGAAACTTTCTCGAACAATTCGTTTTAAGCGATTCCTACCTACAGCATTAGGAATGTTTTTCTTACTTACTATTACACCTAGTCTAGGACCAGATAATTGATTGGGTCTTGCGAGTATCGTGTAGGCTGAATCAGCAGATTTAATTGGCTTTGCAAATACGTTTTGGAAGTCTTTCGAGGATAACAAGCGATCCTGTTTGGAAAAACTATTAAGCCGGGAATTAATAAGCAATCGTGATTATGGACAGAGTTGAGCTCTTCCTTTGGCTCTACGTGCTCTAATGACGGCACGGCCACCACGAGTTTTCATTCGTGCTCTGAATCCATGCGTACGTGCACGGCGTAAATTACTTGGTTGAAACGTCCTTTTCACGACAAATACCTGATTCTGATGATTATATATTGAAGGGGCGCAAACATTAATTGCCAGATGCTATTTTGTCAACGTATTTCGTAAGTCATTATAATACTGTTTTAGTCTCTCGCTAGAATATTATAATGAATAATTCAGCCCTAGGCTGTTAAATTAGAATCACTCAACCCCATATCAAATAATAATGACAAGCCCTCTTTGGAACCTTTGTGTGCGCCAGCTCGAATCAGAGTTATCTGAACAACTCTTGAATACATGGATTCGCCCTCTTCAAGCGCAGGAACAAGACCAAATTCTGACACTGTTAGCTCCAAACCGGTTTGTCTTGGATTGGGTAAATGATCACTATTTTGAGAGAATTGGGCAATTGGTAGAGTCAATTGGTAAAGAGTCAGGCACAACTCAAGTGACCATCAGCATCGGGAGCCGAAACGCCAATACCGCCCCGCCCCCTAGTTTACAGATGTCGCCACAACCGCCCGCGGCACCAAGTAATAAAGCGTATACGCACAACTTAAATCAAGATTTTACTTTTGACAGCTTTGTCGAGGGCAAATCAAATGAATTAGCCAAGGCAGCATCAGTACAAGTAGCCAATCATTCAGGCAAAGCTTATAACCCGCTTTTACTCTATGGAGGTGTGGGCTTAGGAAAAACGCACTTAATGCATGCCATTGGCAATCAAATTTTGGCACTGAATCCTCAGGCAAAGGTTGTTTACTTGCACTCAGAACGTTTTGTTCAGGATATGGTTAAAGCCTTACAACATAACGCGATCGACGAATTTAAGCGACATTACCGTTCAGTTGATGCGCTTTTAATAGATGATATCCAGTTTTTTGCTGGTAAAGAGCGTTCTCAAGAAGAGTTTTTTCATACTTTTAACGCATTACTAGAAGGTCAGCAGCAAATTATTATGACCTGTGATCGTTACCCAAAAGAACTCGACGGATTAGAAGAGCGATTAAAATCTCGTTTCGGTTGGGGTTTGTCCCAGGCAATTGAGCCGCCAGAATTAGAAACAAGAGTTGCGATTATGCAAAGTAAAGCAGAAGCGGTGAATGTCGATTTACCTCAAGATGTTGCTTTCTTTATTGCCAAACGCATTCGCTCAAACATTAGAGAATTGGAAGGCGCGTTACGCCGAGTATTGGCTAACTCCCAGTTTACCGGGGAAATGATTACTTTAGAGTTTGCAAAAGAAGCCTTACACGATTTGATCACTTTACAAGAAAAGTTGGTCACCATTGAAAACATACAAAAAACGGTGGCTGAATATTATAAAATTCGTGTCTCAGATTTGAATTCTGCGCGGCGCACACGATCAATTACTAGGCCCAGACAAATTGCGATGGCATTAGCAAAAGAGGTGACCAATCACAGCTTGCCAGAAATTGGTGAAGCATTTGGTGGACGTGACCACACCACTGTACTTCACGCTTGTCGCAAAACAAAAGAATTAAGGCAAAGTGACTTTAAAATAAATGACGACTATGTGAATCTATTACGTATACTTAGCACCTAACTTGTGGATAAGTCGTTCACATTTACTGGATAACTATAGTTCATCAAGTTTAAAATTCGAGTTTACTAAGTTATGGTCAATAACGAATTAGATATCCACAGCTTATACATTCAATAACCAACTGATATTAATAGTTTAAATGTTGATATCCACAGAAAATAGCCTCTATAATAACAATAATCTTATATATCAAAAAATATATTATTAAAGACTTATGAAGTTTAGTATTCAGAGAGAAGAATTACTTAAACCTGTCCAACTGATTGTTGGCGCAGTTGAGCGTAGACAGACCATGCCCATTCTTTCTAACTTTTTGTTTAGAAATGTTAATGGAAGATTAGTAATTACTGCGACTGATTTAGAATTAGAAGTCTCAGCAACTATCGATATCACTCCTGAAGGTGATCCAGTCACTGTGCCAGGTCGTAAATTATTAGATATATGTAAATCATTACCCGAAGGTAGTGACATTCAATTTTCATTTAATGGAGAAAAAGCAGAAATTAGATCTGCAAAAAGTCGTTTTTCATTAGCTACGTTAGCAGCAAATGAATTTCCATTGGTGGATGAGATTGCAGTAGACCAAACTATTTCAGTTAATAAAGAACTACTTCATTCATTGATTGAAGACACATCGTTTGCAATGGCTCAGCAAGATGTACGTTATTATTTGAATGGATTAATGATGGAAGCTGACAGTGGAAAGTTAAGAACAGTTGCCACTGATGGTCATCGATTATCGATGGCAGATACAGAATTAGATAGCTCAGTTCCGGATAGACAAGTCATTGTGCCGAAAAAAGCGGTACAAGAATTTATGCGTATTTTATCTGCATCAACGGGAAGTGTAGAGCTATCGTTTAGTCAAAATCATTTACAAGCAAATTTTGGTGATATCCGATTTGTCACTAAATTAATTGATGGAAAATTTCCTGACTATCAGCGCGTTGTTCCAGAAGGACATCAGTATATTGCTTCAATAGAACGAGAAATTTTGCGTGCTTGTTTAATGCGTGCTTCTATTTTGAGTAATGAAAAGTATCGTGGTGTTCGCCTAGGATTTAGTGAAAATCTTCTTAAAATACAAGCACATAACCCTGAACAGGAAGAAGCAGAAGAAGAGCTAGATATTTCTTACAGTGGTCCAGAATTAGAAATTGGCTTTAATGTGAGTTATTTGGTCGATGTATTAAATACGATTAAGTCCAATGAAGTTCATTTCTATCTTCAAGATACTAACAGCAGTCTACTTATTGTTTGTCCAGAAATGGAAAACCGCAAGTACGTCGTCATGCCTATGCGGCTCTAATTTAGTTATTAAATTAGATGTGGTTGCAGCAATTGCAGGCGCAAGGACTGCGATCTTTTTCTGAATGCGAATTGTCGTTTTCTCCTGGTATTAACGTTATCTATGGCGATAATGGAGCTGGTAAAACAAGCATTTTAGAAGGTATCAGCGTTCTTAGCAGCGGTAAAAGTTTTCGTACTAGTAAAGTTAGTAATATCATCACCAATGGTCAAGCTGAGCTAGTGTTGTTTGGTGAAGTTTCTAATTTAGAACAAATAATTCATTTAGGTGCACAAATTGGTCCTGGTTTAAAAGAATTGCGACTAAATCGGGAAAAAGTAAATAAATGGTCAGAATTAGCTAAAAATCTACCTGTTTTAGAACTTCATCCAGAATCTTATTTGTTAATCACTGGTGGCCCGGTTGAAAGAAGGAAGTTTCTAAATTGGGGAATGTTCCACGTGGAACAAAATTATGCTCAAACCTGGTCTGAATATTCTAGAGTTTTGAAACAAAGGAATGTCTGTCTAAAAAATAAAGAAATTAAACAAGCTCGTCATTGGCATCAAAGCTTAGCTGAGCTTGGAGCTGTCATTTCCCAAGCATTGCAACAATATACCCTTGAAATATCTCCTTATATTGATGAAATGCTGGATATTTTTGAGTTCAGCGAGAAAGTAGAGCTAATTTATTCTCCTGGGTGGGATCAACATTTTAGTCTTGAAGAACTGCTGGATAGAGAGCTACAGGCTAATGAAATGCCGCTATCTACACAAAGTGGGCCTCATCGCGGGGATTTAAAAATAAGTTGGCAGGGAAAACCTTTTTCTAAAACAAGTTCTCGTGGACAACAAAAAGTACTGTCGATAGCTTTAAAACTTGCTCAGGCCAAATTACTTGAGCACAAGTATGAAAAATCGTCTGTTTACCTGTTGGATGAGTTGCCTGCCGAGCTTGATGATAAACGTAGGAAAATTGCTCTAGATATCTTAGCCAAACTAGATGCCCAAGTGATAATTTCTGCAGTTTCTAGAGACTCTATGAAGTGTTTAGATGATGAAGTTAAATGGTTCCACGTGAAACATCGTCACGTTTCATCAGTGGTATAATGATTAATTAACAAATTAGATAAATTGCAATGAGTTACGATTCCTCGAATATTCAAGTATTAAAAGGCCTGGAAGCGGTTCGAAAACGCCCAGGAATGTATATTGGCGACACAGATGATGGAACGGGTTTGCATCATATGGTGTTTGAAGTAGTCGATAATTCCATTGACGAAGCACTGGCTGGTCATTGCTCAAGTATTCAAGTCAGCATAGAAGTAGATAATTCAATTATTGTGACAGATGATGGTCGAGGAATTCCCACAGATATCCATCCAGAAGAGAATCGATCTGCAGCCGAAGTCATTATGACCGTCCTGCATGCTGGTGGAAAATTTGATGATAACTCTTATAAGGTTTCCGGAGGCTTACATGGCGTAGGTATTTCGGTGGTGAATGCACTATCAGAATCTCTCACCCTAACAGTTTTCAAGTCTGGTAAAACTCATAAACAAGAATACGTCATGGGTGAACCTCAAGCACCCTTAGAAGTGGTAGGGGACACTGAAAAATCCGGGACTCGGATTCAATTTAAACCGAGTAGTGAAGTCTTTACTGATACAGAATTTCACTACGAAATATTAGCAAAACGAATACGCGAATTATCGTTCCTCAATTCCGGTGTAAACATTGAACTGACTGATCACCGAACAGGGAAACATGATGTATTCCACTATGAAGGTGGAATAAGCGCCTTCGTCAGTCATTTGAATTCTAAAAAGACGCCTCTACATGCAACGGTTATGTATGCCAAGAAAGAAAAAGATGGTGTCGAAGTTGAAGCAGCCATGCAATGGAATGATTCGTATCAAGAAAATATCTTCCCATTTACTAACAATATCCCTCAAAGAGATGGCGGAACACATTTAGCAGGCTTTAGAGGTGCGCTCACACGTGGCATTAATACCTTTATGGAGAAAGAGGGCTACAACAAAAAGCACAAAATGAACCTCACGGGTGATGATACCCGCGAAGGTTTAACAGCAGTGCTATCGGTTAAAGTGCCTGATCCAAAATTTTCATCACAGACTAAAGACAAGTTGGTTTCATCAGAAGTGAAACCGATAGTGGAGTCTGTTGTATCGGACATGTTGCAGGAATTTCTATTAGAAAACCCTACAGAATCTAAGTCTATTATTAGTAAAATTGTTGATTCAGCGCGTGCCCGTGAGGCAGCACGTAAAGCGCGTGAAATGACACGCCGAAAAGGGGCATTAGATGTAGCGGGACTTCCTGGGAAATTAGCTGATTGCCAAGAAAAAGATCCAGCTAATTCTGAATTGTTCTTAGTGGAGGGTGATTCTGCGGGCGGTTCAGCTAAGCAGGGTAGAGATCGCCATGCCCAAGCAATTCTTCCCTTAAAAGGAAAAATTCTCAATGTGGAAAAAGCTCGATTCGATAAGATGTTGTCATCTCAAGAAGTTGCCACATTAATCACCGCGCTAGGTTGCGGAATTGGTAAAGAAGAGTTTGATCTAGAGAAACTCAGATATCATCGAATTATTATCATGACGGATGCTGATGTTGATGGCTCACACATTCGTACATTGCTGTTAACTTTTTTCTATAGACAGATGCCTGAGTTAATTGAAAATGGGCATATATATATAGGACAACCACCTTTATTTAAAATAAAGAAGGGCAAACAAGAAACGTATGTGAAAGATGAGTCTGAATTAAATAGTCATTTATTACAGATGGCCATTGAAGGAGCAGAGTTGTATATCAACCCAAACTCTCCCCCCATTCATTCAGCAGCATTGGAAGCGCTAGCAAAAGAGTACATGTCCTCAATTGCAATCGTACAAAGACTTGCACAAGCCCATGATGATGAAGTGCTTAGGTCTATGCTTAAGATCCCTGTGCGTATGCAGGCAGATAGTACAGAAACAGATGTTGAATACTCCCAAGATGAATTACAGCAGTGGATCACTACTGTGCTTGAATTACTTAATTCAACTCAACCTCCTGGTCGAAGATACACTGCTGAGATTGAATGGAGTGAAGACGTAAAAAGAATTGTTGTACAAAAATTTGTTCATGGACTTGGCAATGATGATATATACACAAAAGAGTTTTTCAAAAGCTCTGAATTTAAAATTCTACAAACGGTTGCAATAAATACAAACGCACTCATTGAACAGGGAGCCTATATAAAACGGGGCGAACGATCCCAAGAGGTGACACAGTTTGCAGAAGTAATGAGCTGGTTGTTTGAAGAAGCTAAACGAGGGCAATCAATTTCACGTTATAAAGGCCTTGGAGAAATGAACCCTGAACAATTATGGGAAACGACCATGGATCCTGAGACAAGATTATTAGTCCAAGTAAATATTGAAGATGCGGTCGCGGCAGACGAGATATTTTCTACCTTAATGGGCGACCAAGTCGAACCTCGGCGTGAGTTTATTGAGACCAATGCACTCGCCGCGACTAATATTGATGTTTAAATAAACACTGAATTGGTCATAAATTACACCTTCGTCGCCTGAATTATAGAGGCTATGACGGTTAATATGGCAGCTAAATTGGAAGTGTGGAACATTTCAACTTCAACCCAAATGGGTGTGAGTTCATCAGATGAAAATGAGGTATTCCACAATGACACATAAACTATTAGTTTTATTTATCTTATTGATGTTTTTTCCTGTTAATAGCTTGGCAGAAACAATATTTGTAACGGATAGTTTGAAACTAAAATTACGTGTGACAGCAAGTAATGATGCTGAGGTCGTCACCACGTTAGATAGTGGACAAAAGCTTACATTAATTGAGAAACAAAAAAGGTTTACACAAGTAAGAACCAGTGATGGAAAACAGGGCTGGGTACAATCATGGTTTTTGACCGATAAACCACCTGCTACCTATAAAGTTGCAAGCTTAACGGCAGAAAATGAATCGTTGAAAAATAAGTTAACTACCGCAACATCTAAACTTAACAACTTTGATAGCGAAACATCAAAAGAGAATGATCAATTAAAAACGACAGTGGCATCGCTTGCTAATAAAATAGAAAGTTTGACCGAAAAAAGAAATAATCTAGAGTCAAAATTAGAGACTCAAGCCAGTGAACTTGCCAAGTATGAATTTGCTGAGAAATATAATATAAATTTAATCATCCTTTTATTCTTTTTATTCTCATTTACTGCTGGGGTAGTTTGCTACCGTATTTGGTCTGGTATGCAAGAAAGAAAAAGATTGTGGGGATATCAGTTAGCACATTAATTTATGAAAATCGCCAGTTGGAATGTCAATTCATTAAGAGTACGTCTGCCACAAGTATTAGAATGGCTATATGCATCAGACGTAGATGTCCTGGCTATACAAGAGACTAAAACCCAAGATTCAGAATTTCCATTGGAAGAGATACAAGACGCGGGATACCACGTGGTTTTCTCCGGGCAAAAAACCTATAACGGCGTGGCAATATTGGCAAAAACCCAACCACAAGACCCAGTGACAGATATTGATAATTTAGATGATCCGCAACGTAGAATACTGGCGGCCACCGTCAACGATATACGCATCATAAATTTATATGTGGTGAATGGGTCAGAAGTAGGCAGTGAGAAATTTGCTTATAAACTTGATTGGTTAGAGAAAGTCACTGCTCACATCAAGAAAGAAATGAAAAAAAATAAGAAAGTCGTTGTTTTAGGAGATTTTAATATTGCACCAGAAGACAGCGATGTACATGACCCTAAGCGATGGAAAGATAAAATTTTGTGTAGTCAGGAAGAGCGTCAAGCGTATGAAAAGATGCTAGCTTTAGGCCTTATGGATACTTTTCGTCAGTTTGATCAAGATGAAAATATGTTTAGTTGGTGGGATTATCGTGGGGGAGGGTTTCGTCGAAACCAAGGTTTGAGGATTGATTTAATTCTCGCTAGTAAGCTGTTAAGCGAGCAATGTAAGAATAGTACTATTGATATAACGCCACGCGGCTGGGAACGACCATCGGACCACACACCAGTAATAGCAGAATTTAGTGATTAAATAAATCGCTGGGTTGAGACTTACCAGCGCTTAGTTCAAAATCATGAATTGATTTCATAAGCACCACCTACACTAGGGGGAAACATGCGCCACATCATGGTAATCAATGCTAAAGGCGGTTCAGGTAAAACCACCATTGCTACCAATCTAGCGAGTTATTTCGCGACTCAAAATAAAAAAGTCACCATTATTGATTACGACCCACAGGGGAGTAGCCTGGATTGGATAGCGGAAAGGTCTTCCGCCAAACCGCCGATCCAAGGAATTGCTGGATTTAAACGGAATGCCGAGCGGCCACCAAGAAAAACCGATATTGTCATCATGGATGTACCGGCGGCATTACATGGTGCAGAGTTAACTAATCTTGTTAAGAAGGCCCAGTCAATCTTGGTGCCTGTATTACCTTCACCGATTGATATGCGTGCGGCGACACATTTTTTAACTGAACTAAAAAAGTGTGCTCCCGTGTCGAAAAAGAAAGCCAAAGTAGCATTAGTAGCCAATAGGGCGAGAGAAATTACAAACATTGCTTGGGAATTGGAAGAATTTCTAAGTAAACAAAAAATTCCTTACTTGACGATGTTACGTGATAATCAAAATTATGTCCGCGCTGCAGAAAGAGGATTAGGCATTTTTGAAATGGGACCAGCAGCAACCGCTGTCGATCGTGATCAGTGGGAACCTATTTTAAAATGGATTAAGAGCAAACGAAGTCAACCATAAGCCGTAGCTAAAATAGTAAATAACAGGGAATGTTACAAAGGTTATGCAAATGAGAAATTTTGGTCTACTTATTGGCTTAATGCTTTTAATGCCTGCATCATTAACTGCCGATATTAGTACACCGCTATTATTAGAGCCCGTGCAAACTAAAATTCAATCAACACCAGATCAAAAAGAAGTTAAACAAGTGTCTAGAGATCTAGATGGGTTTGTCGACTATGTGTTGGTCAAAAAAAGAGAACGTAAATTATACCTGTATTCTGAAGACCAAATAATTAAATCTTATAAAATTGGCTTGGGTAAACAGCCTGATGGGCAAAAACAAGAAGAAGGTGATTCCAGAACACCCGAAGGCTTATATACCTTAGACTGGCGAAATCCAAATAGTAAGTTCTTTCGCTCAATCCACGTATCGTATCCAAATGTTGTTCAAACAAGAACTGCAAAAGAAGCCGGAATAAATCCTGGCGGTGCAATTATGATTCACGGCCAACCTAATGACTGGTCTGAACGAATAAAACTAACCTTTAGTAGCCAAGACTGGACAGAAGGATGTATTGCTTTAGAAAATCAAGATATGATCGAAGTATGGGATCTCGTCCGCGACGGGACCCCAATTAAAATTGACCCTTAAATTATTTAGAAAATACTTTTTTCAGTAAATCGGTTGTTCTTTTCGCAGGGTTTTCGCGAATCTGTTTTTCTTCAATAGCTAGGTAATAAAATATTCCATCAATACCCTTATTCAATACATGCTGACTTAAATCTGCTTGTACATCAGGGACCAAAGGCAAGGCTTTATATTTTCCCATTGCATTGTTGTAAGTATTAATTGCACCTACTTCATTCAAACTAGCATCAACAATCGGTTTCATTTCTGCCGAGAGAGGTGAAGACATTTTACCTTTAAAATATTGAGTCGCGGCATCATCAGGACCATTTAAAATTGTTTTAACATCGGTCCAAGTTAGTTCTTTGATCGCGTTTAAAAATAAAGGTTTTGCTTTTTCCGTGGCAGTTTCTGCTGCTTCATTAAGTTTGTTTTCAAGGTTATTTAAAGAGCTGCCCATACCAAACTTATTCATAGTCTTTTGAACAGTTTGTAATGAATCTGGTAATGGGATTCTTATATTTGAGTCTGAATTGAAACCACCTGGTGCACTAAGTTGGCTGACAACATTTTCTGAGCCAATGCTGAGTGCGTCTTTCAGAGCTCCAGCAATATCATTGTCAGATAGAGACGAGCCAGGAGTGCTATCAGAGGTAGTAATAACTTCCTTAAGTTTATCAAACCAACCTGCTTGCAAAGGGCTAAATAAGAGTGTGTATAGAATACTTATTAATATTACTGTGAATTTAAATTTTTGCGTCATAGTGGCCCCTATTTTTTATCAGAATTTATTCTTAAAGATTATACCTACTTAGTAGACATTAGTTTTATGTAAGGTTTCCAAATTAATAGAATTAAAATTATCACGGGAATACCCATTAGCGCAGTGATGGCGAAAAATGATTGATAGCCAGCATAATCTACAATTTGCCCAGAATAACCCGCCAATAACTTAGGAAATAAAAGAGTAATAGAGCTGAAGGCTGCGTATTGAGTAGCACTAAACTGTTTAGAAACAAGTGTTGACAGGAAAGCAACAGCAGCACCACCGGCCAATCCGCCTGAGAGGTTGTCACCAACAATAGCAAAGCTTAAAGCGAGCACTGAAGGTTCGGCTAAATTTGCTAAATAAATAAACATTAGATTAGATAACGCCGCAACAATGGCGCCGACAAATAAAATTTTAATCACACCAAGTCGTATCGCCAGAAGCCCACCGAGTACGCCGCCGATTAAACTAACTATCGTGCCAAAAATAAAGCTAATACGACTGATTTGAATCTTGCTATAACCCATATCTGTGTAGAAGACTTTTGCCATCACACCCATGACGATATCTGAAGTTCTGTAAAGGCAGATGACAAGCAGGAGCCATAACGCTAATTTTCCATAACGACTGAAAAAATCTATAAAAGGTGAAATATATACATCACTAAATTCTTGCTTGTTCAACAAGCCGAAATGACTAAGCGAGCGTCCTACAACAATGGCAAGAAATATAGAAAGTGTCAGTCTGGTAGCCGAGATAAACAGATTAATAACAGCCATATCTGATTGAATATGACTTAGTAGCTTACCCAAGGTGATAAAACTAACAACAAAACCAGCCACAATTAAAAGAAAATGTATAAATAAGCGTAGTTGACTATTAATCGGTACACGCGAAATTGCTATTTGTGGTTCACGAATTAATAAAGTTGTCGCGACACCCGTAAACATAAAGCCTGCCATGCATAAATAAGCAAATTGCCAAGAATGAAAATCATAATGGCTTTCCCCGCCTATCCAGGCGCTTAATTCTAAAGCGCCTGCTCCGGCAAACAACATACCAATTCGATAACCAGCAATAGCGACACCAGCTAATAATGCTTGTTGGTCATCGGGTGCAATATCAATTCGATAAGCATCAATTACAATATCTTGAGTGGCGGAAGCGAAACCAAGCAACACAGCACCCGCAGCAAGTAAGATAAAATTTAAATGTGTTTGTTGTGGATCCCAAGTGGCCATCCATATCAAAGCAAAAATAATGGCGCCTTGTGAGACAAGCATCCACGAACGGCGGCGTCCAAATCGATGTGTTAAAAAAGGAATATTTAAACTATCTACAAGAGGGGCCCAAATAAATTTAAACCCATATGACAAGCCAGCCCAGCTTAAAAAGCCAATGGTTGCTCTCTCTATTCCTGCTTCTCTTAGCCAGACAGATAGTGTGCCAAAGACAAGTAAAATTGGAAGGCCTGAGGAGATGCCTAGAAAAAATAAAGCGACTGTATTTGCACGGAGATTATGATTCATAAATTCCGCAGCTTAAGTTACAAAGAGAATTTGTAATTCAAAATCAATGGTGCGTGATCTGAGAAGCGCTGATCTTTATAGATTGACTCTGAGGTTGCAAGTCCTTTTAGGCCAGGCGTAGTGATATGATAATCAATTCTCCAGCCAACATTTTTAGCCCATGCTTGTCCTCGATTTGACCACCAAGTGTATTGATCCTCGTGAGGATTTATTTCTCTGAAAGCATCAACATAATTTTGCTTGTTAAATAACTCATCTAGCCAAGCTCGCTCTTCAGGTAAAAAGCCTGAATTTTTTTTGTTACCTTTCCAGTTTTTTAGATCAATTTCTTTGTGCGCAATATTCCAATCCCCACAAATAATATATTCACGTTTGCGTCGTTTAAGTGATTTAAGATGTTTCATGAACACATCCATAAAACGAAACTTAGCCGCTTGTCTTTCTTCGCTAGAAGAACCAGAGGGCGCATATAAAGATACTACGGCAACGTCATCAAACTGTACTTCTAAGTATCTTCCCTCATTATCGAATTCTTCAATACCTAACTTTGTAATTACCTTGGTTGGTTTTTTTCGACAGTAAATGGCGACACCGCTGTAGCCTTTTTTTTGGGCATCGACATAGTAGTGATAATAGCCGCTGGGAAAGAAAGTAGGGTCAGCCTCCAGTTGTTCAAATTGAGCCTTAGTTTCTTGTAGGCACACAACATCCGCATTTTGTTGGTGTAACCATTCAAAAAAGCCTTTTCTAGCAGCAGCACGAATACCGTTGGCATTCAAAGAGATAATTTTTGTTGTAGACAATGGATATTTGGTGAGATTGTTTAATTGAGGAGCTTACTTTAGCATGCTGAAAAACAACTATCATTAGACGTATAAAATTATGAATGCAGCATCGTTTGTTAAATTTGCCCTAGAAAATGAAGCACTACAATTTGGAGAATTTACACTCAAATCAGGACGAATTAGTCCTTACTTTTTTAATGCTGGAAAATTTAACCAAGGGGCAGCATTTAATGCCTTAGGTCGTTTTTATGCTGATACGCTGATGCAAGCGGGGGTATCATTTGATCTATTATTTGGTCCTGCATATAAAGGAATACCGTTAGCCACAGCAGCATCAATTGCACTTGATAACCAGTATCAGCGATCAGTTGGGGTCGCATTTAACAGAAAAGAGGCTAAAACTCACGGAGAAGCAGGAAAACTAATCGGTGCGCCATTATCCGGGCGAGTTGTGATTGTAGATGATGTCATTACGGCGGGGACGGCGATACGTGAGAGCATGGGATTAATCGAAGAGGCGGGTGCAGAACCTGCTGCCGTATTGGTGGCTTTGGATAGACAAGAAAAAGGTCCAGAGGGCTTTAGTGCCATTCAAGAGATAGAAAAGGCGTATAAAATCCCTGTATTGGCTATCGCGACATTAGAAAATTTGCTGGAATATGCTAAGAATCACGAGAATCTATCCAACCAACTGGAACAATTAACATCTTATCGACAAACTTATGGCATTGAGTAAGAACTCGCCGGAAAATTAGTGATCTAATCTAAAGTTTTAACCAGGAATCCCTTGCTATATTCATGTGCGATATGCCGTTACATAAAACCACAATAATTGTATTGATTAGCGCCCTTATATGGTGCAGTTTGGCGTCGGCTGAATATTATCGTTGGAAGGATAAAAATGGTGATACTCAGTATGGAGACCAGGTGCCTGCTGAAGAAGTAGAGACTGGACGTATTCGTGTCAATCAAGGTGGACAGGTTGTTGAGCAGATCAGTCCAGCAAGATCGGCAGAAGAGCAAAGACGATTTGATGAGCAACAGCGAATTGCCAAAATAGAGCGACAACGCAAAGAAGAACAAGAGGTTTATGATCGTGTGTTATTAGAGACCTTCAATAGTCCCGAAGAAATTTCAGATGTACGAAACGAAAGAATAAGCTTAATAGAACAGTCGATAAAATTATCTCGTGAGCGTTTAGGTAAACAGCAAAAAGAACTGGTTAAATTAAATGATAGTCGAACTAGGTTTATAGAGCGAGATATGGAGCCACCTCCGTGGATTGAAAAAAACGAACTTAAAGTGCTAAGCCGAATGGCTGGTATTGAACGTTATATTAGTGATAAAGGCCTAGAAAAAGAGCGCTTGCGAAAACGATTTGCTGAAGATATTGCACGTTATAAAGAACTTACAAAACGCTCGGTTACCTCTCGATAAGTGTCCCTATACCTTGATCGGTAAATAACTCTAGTAATACTGCGTGCTGAATGCGGCCATCAATAATGTGGGCTGTTTGTACACCGGATTGAAGAGCATCAATGGCGCAACGGATTTTAGGTAACATCCCACCATAAATAATCTCAGACTCAATAAGTTGATTAACCTGTAAGGGTGATAATCCAGTCAGGAGTTTATCTCCATCCATTACCCCAGTTGTATTGGTTAATAAGATTAATTTTTCACTTTCGACTACCGCAGCGATACTTGCGGCCACTGAATCAGCGTTAATGTTATAGGTCTCACCATGGTCACCGACACCAATAGGGGCTATCACCGGAATAATATCGCTAGCAATAAAGGTGTTTAAAATCGAAGGGTTGATACCACTGACTTCGCCCACATGGCCCAAATCAATAATCTCGGAGGCATTTGCTTCAGGGGATGATGACGATATTTTAAGTTGCTTTGCATGTATCAAATCACCATCTTTACCAGAAAGGCCAACCGCACTGCCACCTTGTTGATTGATTAAATGGACAATTTCTTTATTAACTTTGCCACCCAAGACCATTTCTACTACATCCATTGTCTCCTGGTCTGTGACTCGCATACCTTCAATAAATTTAGATTCTTTTCCGAGTTCCTTCAGCAGCTCTCCAATTTGAGGCCCACCTCCGTGAACAATAATAGGCTGAAGACCAACTTGTTTTAGCAACACAATATCTCTAGCAAAACTATTTTTTAAGTGGGGTTCGGTCATGGCGTTACCACCATATTTAACAACAATCGTCTTTCCAGAAAATCGTTGTATATAGGGTAAAGCCTCGCTTAAAACCTTTGCAGTATTGATGGCGTCACTAGAATTCATAGTTGTTTAAAAAGGTAGATTAATTGTTGAGTCTACAGAAAGTATCTGAGATCTAAAATTCTCTTTTAAAAGCGATAACTTTTCATCACTTTCAGCTTCAAAACGAATGACCAAAGAAGGAGTCGTATTTGATGCACGCACTAAACCCCAACCATAATCAAAATCTGCACGTACACCGTCAATAGTGGATAACTTTGCTTCGGCAAAGTTCGATTGAGCGATGAATTTAGTAATAAATTCATGCTGAGCACCATCTTCTTCAAGCTTAACGGTTATTTCCGGTGTACTGACATCATTAGGCAAGTCGTTAAAAATTTCACTTACCGGTCTTTGATCAGCAGCTAAAATTTCTAGCATACGTGCTGCGGAATATAAGCCGTCATCAAAACCGAACCAGCGCTCCTTGAAAAATATATGCCCACTCATTTCTCCTGCTAATAAAGCGCCCGTCTCCTTCATTTTATTTTTTATAAATGAGTGCCCAGTTTTCCACATGGTGGCTTTGCCGCCTGCCTGTTCGATATAAGTAGCTAGATTACGTGATGATTTAACATCAAATATAATCTCTGCTCCTGGGTTTCGTGAAAGAACATCTTGCGCATACAACATCATTTGTCGGTCGGCCCACAAAACTTCTCCATGTTCATCAACAATACCAACACGATCACCGTCGCCATCAAAGGCCAAACCTAAATCTAGCTTGTTATCTAAGACAGTTTTAATTAAATCCTCTAAATTTTCGGGTTCACTAGGATTGGGGTGATGATTTGGGAAGTGACCATCGATATCACAAAATAATTCATCAACCCGATGGCAGCCTAAACCATTAAATAACTTTATTGCCGTAGGCCCTGCGACACCATTACCACAATCAATCGCGATAGATAGAGGTCTTTGTAAGGTGACTTCATTGAAAATAGTGTTGAGATAGTCATCAAGGATATTGTGTTCTTGGACAGCCCCATCACCGCTATTAAATTTACCGTTTTGAATACAGGTATAGATGTCTTGGATCATATCGCCAAACAGCGTTTTTTCACCCATGACCATTTTGATGCCATTATATTCAGGTGGGTTGTGACTCCCTGTGACCATAAGGCCGGAACCTGTACCAAGAGAATGAGTTGCATAATAAAGAACGGGTGTTGGTACTTCACCAATATCGACGACGTCAACACCTGTCGAGCGCAATCCTTCAATTAAATTATCTGAGAGTTCTTTACTGGTAAGACGGCCATCACGGCCGACCGCTACTTTTTTACAATCTGGGTACAAGGTGCCAATGGCCTTACCAATAAGAAGCACAACATCAGGGCGCAAGTCTGTTTTTACAACGCCTCTTATGTCATACGCACGAAATATGCTGGAGGTGACATCCATTGTTTACTCCTAAGTTTGTATATTAAAAGTCATGACTATTGACCGGTATGGCCAAACCCACCTTCTCCACGTGCTGTTTCTGTAAAGTCATCAACAAGATCAAACGTCGCTTGTATTACAGGAACAAAAACTAGTTGAGCAATTCGATCTCCTGGATTGATTTTAAATTCCTGTTCACCTCTGTTCCATAATGAAACCATTAATGGTCCTTGGTAATCAGAATCAATTAACCCAACTAAGTTGCCCAATACAATGCCATGTTTATGACCAAGACCAGAACGTGGAAGAATGACAGCAGCCAATGAAGGGTCATCGATAAAGATTGAAATTCCTGTTGGAATTAAATGTGTTTCACCGGGCAAGACAACCATTGTTTCATCAATGCATGCTTGTAAATCCAGTCCCGCAGATCCACTTGTTGCGTAACTAGGTATTGGAAATTCGTTTCCAATACGCTGATCTAATATTTTAAGTTTAATTTTATTTTGACTGGAGGTAAGTGACATTTGTATGAGATGTTTGTTTATTAAGTTGTGAGGAGACATGCTTAATGATCAATCGTGCTAGCTCCGATTTGCGTGCCCGTGGTAATGAAGTTGTACAGTCATGAGTAATGACTTCAACGGCATTAAAATCACTATCAAAACCCTGGTCAGTTAAGCCCACTTGGTTAGCAATAATCATATTAAGATTCTTCTTGTTTAATTTTTCTTTTGCATGCTGAATAAGCTTTTCTGTTTCTGCTGCAAAGCCAACACAAAACAAGTCCGGTCTAGATTGCTTTATTTCTTTTATTATGTCTGGTGTGCGTGAAAGCGTGATTGACAAGGAGTTATGTTCTTTTTTGATTTTATTGTCTGACACTTTACTTGGTTGATAGTCTGCTACAGCAGCAGCAGCAATAAATAAGTCACACTCAACACTATGTTGCATAACAGCGTCATACATTTGTTGGGCAGTTTCCACTTGAATATAGCGAATACGATTATTTTCTTGTAAGCGTGTTGGGCCACTGATGACGGTAACCTGGGCGCCTGCTTCCATGGCAGCGTCAGCAATGGCATAACCCATTTTGCCAGATGAGCGATTACTAATGAAACGAACAGGATCAATAGGCTCCACCGTTGGGCCGGCAGTAATAAGCACTTTCTTAGCGGTTAGATGACTACTATTAAATAAAGAGACACACTGATGAACTAAATCATCGGGCGAAAGCATTCTACCTTCGCCAGATTCGCCACATGCTTGAATGCCATGATCAGGACCAAACACTTTAACGTCACGTGTTATTAAATTTGTGATGTTTTCTTGAGTAACAGAGTTGCTCCACATTGCTTGGTTCATCGCTGGCGCAATGGCTAAAATCCCTTGATGAGCGAGACACAGTGAACTGACAAAGCTATCGGCAACACCATGACTAATTTTGGCAATAATGTTTGCCGTTGCAGGCGCAATAATGATGGCATCTGCCCAGCGTGATAAAGCGATGTGATCCATGCCTGCGGGATCAAAGCTGGCGTTATCTGAAGTATGAACCGGGTATCCAGATAAAGACTGAAAGGTCAACGGAGTGACAAACTTAGTTGCACTTTCTGTCATGACAACGCGCACCTGTGCACCTTCCCGTTGAAGTGCGCGTACAAATTCAGCACTCTTATAGGCAGCGATTCCGCCACTAACGGCGACAAGGATATGCTTATTGACTAGTTTCATGGCAAAGAAGTGTACCAGAATCAACCACCAGATCGTGAATCTACTCCTAGTTTTTGTTGTTTATGATTCGAAATTGGCCAGTTAAAAGTCGTCCTCGTGAGAGGCTAATCAATGAAGGTGCAGAAGTACTGACAGACGCTGAGTTGTTGGCGATTATTTTAAGAACAGGGACTTCTGGAAAAAGTGTTGTCTCCTTAGCACAAGAGTTACTTAACCAGTTTGGTGATCTGCGCAGTTTACTTACCTGTGAGCAAGACCAATTTCAGCAAGTTAAAGGCTTAGGCCCAGCAAAGTTTGCACAAATAGCTGCGATTAAAGTCATTGCACAACGAAGCTTGAGGGAGCAACTGTCATCTAAGCCAACATTATGTGGGTCTAAAGATGCCGCTAATTTTTTATTATCAAAAATGCGAGATTATAAACTTGAGGTATTTGCATGCTTATTATTAGATACACGTAATCAATTAATTCGATATGAAGAGCTTTTTACAGGGTCTATTAATGGTGCGTGTATCTATCCTCGTGAAGTAGTGAAACTAGTATTAAAAACAAATGCTGCTGCTGTCATTTTTGCGCATAACCACCCATCTGGGAATACTCAACCTAGTGAAGCGGATAAGCTAATTACCAATCAACTTAAAAAAGCATTGGCACTTATTGATGTGCGTGTGCTTGATCATATAATTGTTGGTGATGATAGCTTTTCGATGGCGGAGTGTGGATTGATCTAGCAATCAGGTTTGAGTCATCTTGTTATCATTTTCAATTTCCAACAAAGCATTCACTAGCTGGTCAATTTGTTGATGCGAGTGTTCACTAGATAATGTAATGCGTAAACGCGCAGTGCCTTTTGGTACGGTCGGTGGACGTATTGCTAGCACGAGTATTCCACGTTGCTCTAATTGGTGACTGAATTTAAGAGCTTGCTGATTTTCACCTAGGACAATCGTTTGGATGGGTGTCACAGAATCAAGCAAATTAAGTTTGCTGTGTGTTAAAGCATGGCGAAAATACTGAATATTATTATGTAACCTTCTTCTGCGTTCAGGTTCATTAATGATAATGTTTAAACTCTGTATTGCCGCCGCAGCAAGTGAAGCAGGGGGGGCTGTGGTATAAATCAAGGTGCGAGATTTTTGTATTAGATAGTCTATAGTGTCAATATCGCTTAGTACAAACGCGCCACTAACACCAAATGCTTTGCCAAACGTACCAATCAAGACATCGACTTTGGATGGCTTTATTTTTAAATGTTCTAAGCAACCTTTACCTTGCTCACCCAGTACACCAATACCGTGGGCATCATCAATGATTAATTTGTCATTAGTATGCTGCTTAAGTTGGCTGAGTTGATCAATCGGCGCGACACTTCCCTCCATGCTGAATACACCATCACTCACAATTAACTTTGAGGAGTGCTGGCTTTTTTCAATAATTTGTTTGGCATGACAACTATCACGATGTTGATATCGTTTTAAGTGAGCCCCGGCATATTTTGCTGCATCGATCAGTGATGCATGATTAAGTTTATCTTCTAAAATTAAGCTATGGCGAGAACTCAATGCTGATATGACACCTAAGTTTGCTAAATAGCCAGATGAAAATAGTACGCAGCGTTGATACCCCAGAAATTCAGCCAGCTGTTCTTCTAATGAGGCATGAACTGATGAGTAACCACTGATATGTTGAGAGGCGCCACTTCCAAGGCCAAATTTTGAAATAGCCTCTTTAGCGGCATGGCATACATGCTTGTTGTTCGCTAAGCCTAAGTAGTCGTTACTGCAGAAAGATAAATATGGATTGCCATCAACAACTACTTCGATTCCTTGAGGGCTATCGAGTCTCTTACGTAGTCGATAGGCACCTTGCTGCTTTAGGTCAGACAGGTGCTGTGGAATTGAAGTCTGCACCGAAAATATTTTGCTAATGGCTTGCTTGTGCCTCTAAGCTCATACCTAAGCGTTCAAATAATTTTGCATCTTGATCAATATCTGGATTTGGTGCGGTTAATAGTTTTTCACCAAAAAAGACAGAATTTGCACCCGCATGAAAACACAGCGCTTGCATGGCATCATTCATGGATTCGCGACCAGCCGATAAACGAATGTAAGTGTTAGGCATCAAAATACGTGTCGCAGCAATCATACGGACAAATTCAATTGGATCAAGCTCATCGGTGCCATACAGAGGTGTCCCTTCTATTTGCACGAGTAGATTTATTGGAACAGATTCTGGTTGAGGGTCTAAATTCGCTAATTCAAGCAATAAACCAACGCGTTGTTGGCGATTTTCTCCCATACCCAAAATTCCACCAGAACAGACACTGACACCTGAATCTCTGACATGCTTGAGTGTGTCTAATCTGTCTTGGTAATCACGCGTGGTGATGATGTCTCCATAAAACTCAGGTGAGGTATCAAGGTTATGGTTGTAATAATCTAATCCAACTTCAGCTAAGCGTTTAGATTGTTTTTCCGTCAACATGCCCAGTGTGACACAGGTTTCTAGATTTTCTGCTTGAACTTCTTGGATCATGCCTATCACGGTCTCAAGGTTTTTGTCTGTGGGATTACGCCATGCAGCCCCCATACAAAATCGGGTTGCGCCCTGCTGTTTGGCATTTTGTGCCGCGGTGCGAACTTCCTCTAAAGAAAGTAAACGTTCTCGATCCAATCCTGTGTCGTAGCGTGCGCTTTGTGGGCAGTACGCACAATCTTCGGGGCAAGCCCCTGTTTTGATTGAAAGCAGCGTGCTAGCTTGAATGGTGTTTGGATTATGGTGGGCACGATGAACCCCTTGGGCTTCATATAATAAGTCATTAAAAGGTTTAGCAAAAATTTCGCTGACTGCTTGTTTATCCCACACTTTTTTACTCATTGAGAACTCGCTTTAGAAATATTTAAGTACCGGAGTCTAAACGCCTACCAGCACTTGTCAAATGAAAGGCATTAACAAAATTTACAAGTTAGTTTCACTGTCCAGTCGCACAATTTATCCCTGGGTATGTTGTATGTGTGGCGGACAGAAGCAAACACATATAGGTGTATGCCATGCTTGTATTATGCATTTACCTTGGTGTTTCAATGAGCCCTTGTGTTCTATATGTGGCTTACCACTAGCAGGTTCGAAGAGCGCTAGGACAATTTGTGGAATATGTCAGCATTCGCCCCCTTATTACGATCATATCCATGCTAATTTTTGGTACCAAGCACCTATTGATAGACTGATATCAGATTATAAATATCAAAATCAATGGCAAAATGCACAAACGTTGATTGATCTATCGGCCGTATCTTTGGCTAACATATTGAAAGCAGGCTTAGTCATTCCTATGCCTAGCCACCCGATGCGTATTCGCCAAAGAGGGTTCAATGCAGTTTATGAATTGATTAAGCTACTCAGCAAAAAAGTAACATTTAATTATGAGCTTAACGCAGTCATTCGTAGTAAAAATACTGATACCCAGACTGGCAAATTAAAACCTCAACGTAGGAAAAACGTTAAAGGCGCTTTTAATATAATAAAGCCGCTTGAATATGAGCACGTTATTATTTTTGATGAAGTTGTCACTACTGCTGCTACAGTAAATGAGTTGAGTTACTGCTTAAAGCAAGCGGGGATTAAGCGAGTAACTGTGTGTGCAATAGCACGCACTAAATAGGTAACCAATAACTGGCTGCAATACCGATAAATATAATCAGGCCGACATAATTATTATTTAAAAAAGCATCAAAACAGTCTTGAGGTTTGCGAGAATAAATTAGTATTTGTTGATAAATAAAAAATAAAGCGACTAAAAATAAACTACAAAAATACCAATAACGTAGATCAACTTGTGTGCCTACTGAAATTAATGCTAACAACACAAAAATTTGTAACACGCCAATAATGGTTCGATCAGATGAGCCAAACAATATTGCCGTTGACTTAACGCCAATTCTTATATCATCTTTTCGGTCAATCATGCCGTACATAGTGTCATAGGCGGTTGTCCAGATGATGGTCGCAATAAAAAGTAGCCAACCCCATTGAGGTGGATAGGTATCAGTTAGTGCAACAAACGCCATGGGTACAGCCCACGCAAAAGCTAAACCTAAATGAACTTGCGGCAAATAATGCAGGCGCTTAGTAAATGGGTATGTAGCAGCAAGAGTTACTGCTACTAATGAAAATAATAGCGTTAGTTTGTTTAAAAAAATTGTCACTAAACAAAATGCAAACACGGATAAAATTATAAATATAGAAATAGCTTCTAGTGAAGAAACCTTGCCGCTAACAAGAGGGCGATTTTTAGTTCTTTCGACATCGCCATCAATATTCCGGTCAGCATAGTCATTAATAGCACAACCGGCAGAGCGCATTAAAATCACGCCAAGGATAAATACGATTAACACGGATAAATCTGGTTTACCTTCAGCTGCAATGAATAATGCCCACAGTGTTGGCCATAGCAACAAGAAAATTCCTATTGGCTTGTCTAAACGTACTAGCTGTGCGTAAGCGATAAGTTTATGTTTTATCGGCATAGAAGATTGAAGTGATTATCAGCTTGGTGACTAGCATGATAGCATTACATAAGTAATTCAATCACTAACATCAACATTTCTATTATGACGATTAGAACATTTCAAAAGTTTTCTCCTAAGTTACATAAAACAGCTTATATTGATCCCACGGCATTAGTTATTGGGCAGGTAAGCATAGGGGCAGATAGCTCAATCTGGCCTATGACGGTAGTTAGAGGTGATATCAATACGATTACAATTGGTGAGCGAACAAACATTCAAGATGGCTCAATTCTACATGTCAGTCATGACGGGGAATATAGTCCGGGTGGAGCGAGTATGACGATCGGTAACGATGTCACCGTTGGGCACTCAGTAGTATTGCATGCCTGTACATTGAAGGACTGCTGTCTGATAGGTATTGGCTCAGTGATCTTAGATAATGCAGTGGTACATAAGCACGCAATGGTTGGTGCGGGATCACTCGTCACTAACGGGAAAGAACTTGAAGGAGGTTATTTATGGATGGGTCGACCAGCTAAGAAGGTTCGTGAGTTGAGTGAAAAAGAAATTGAATATTTATCATATTCCGCAAACCACTATGTGAAAGTAAAACAAATGCATGAAAGTACCGAGGATTAATTGCTTGGTCGTAATAACTTAAATACTGGCAAAGTGTCAGGTCGATAACCTCTCCAGATGTAATAAGACTCAGCAGCCTGTTCGATTAACATACCTATCCCATCAATTGATTTTTTAGCATTTAATTGATTGCTCCACTGAAGAAACGCGGTGGGTTGATCACTATAAGCTAAGTCATAACAGATAGTATTTTCACCGACAGTGCCGGGTGGAATAGGTGGAACGTCATTGTTTAAACTTGCTGATGTGGCATTAATGATGAGATCAAATTGTTGGGTGTCAATATCATTAAATCCACAACTATCAATATTCCCCGCAATAGAAAAAGAGTCAGCTAAGGAATTGGCCTTAGCCACTGTTCTATTAGCAATTAAAATCTGTGAAGGGTGTTGTTGCAGCAAAGGGAGAAGTATTCCTCGAGTGGCGCCGCCAGCACCAAGAATAAGAATAGTTTTATCCTTTAGCTGCAATCCAAGGTTGTTTTTCAGGTCTGCGAGTAAACCAATGCCATCAGTATTGGCGCCAGCCCAACCAGTATCTGCATCAAAACTCAAAGTATTTACCGCACCTGCTGATTGCGCATACTCATTTAATTGTTGGCACTGCTGAAATGCCACAAGCTTAAAGGGAACGGTGACATTTAACCCAAGCCCACCGTGACTGACAAAGTCGTTTACATGTTGAGAAAATTGATCTTGTTCGGCAAGAATGCGGTCATAACTGATCGTCACTTGTTCTTGTTTAGCGAAAGCCAGATGAATCTGGGGAGATTTACTATGGTGAATGGGGTTACCAATGACCGCGTACTTATTTTCCACTATCCTAACAATGAATTAGTTAAGTACGTAACCAGCTAGCAACATCTTTAGCATAATAGGTCAAAATTGCATCTGCACCTGCACGCTTCATACTCAGAAGTGATTCTAGTACACACGACTTCTCATCAAGCCATCCATTCTGACTGGCCGCTTTGAGCATGGCGTATTCTCCACTAACTTGGTAAACAAACGTTGGTACAGCAAATTCCAGTTTTACCCGCTGAACGATATCGAGATACGGCATGCCAGGTTTTACCATGACCATATCCGCGCCTTCGTCTAAGTCTAGCTGGACTTCTCTTAAGGATTCGTCACTATTTGCCGGATCCATTTGGTAGCTATACTTGTTTCCGCCGCTTAAATTGCTTGCGGAGCCCACCGCGTCACGGAAGGGGCCATAAAAACTTGAGGCATATTTCGCCGCATAAGAAAGAATTTTCGTGTTAACAAAACCCTGACTTTCGAGTTCAAGACGGATAGCGCCAATCCGTCCATCCATCATATCTGATGGCGCGACGATATCCGCACCGGCTTGTGCGTGGGATATTGCTTGTTTGACTAATACCTCCACGGTTTCGTCGTTTACAACGTATCCATTTTCATCAATTAGACCATCCTGTCCGTGAGAGGTAAAAGGGTCTAAAGCAACATCAGTAATCACACCGAGCTCGGGCACCTCACTTTTAATCGCCTGTACCGCACGTTGGGCGAGTCCTTGAGGGTTGTATGCTTCTTCAGCACCAAGCGATTTTTTATCATCGGGAGTCACTGGAAAAAGAGCAATCGCAGGGATTCCCAGCTGATAGATTTCAGCGGCTTCTTTTTGTAATTGATCAATACTGACGCGTTCGACTCCAGGCATGGATAATACGGGTTCACGCTTAGCATTCCCTTCAATAATGAACATGGGATAGATTAAATCAGCGGAGGTTAAAACATTCTCTTGCATTAACCTTCTGCTGAAACTAGAAGCGCGCATACGGCGCATTCTATTATTTGGAAAGTAACTCACCTAGCAATTCCTTAAGGTTGGTTTACCCAGTCTTTAGGGCACAAAAAGTTCTTATATAGTATTTCTTCAGGACTTTTTTCTTCTGGTTGCCAATTATACTCCCATCGGACTTGTGGTGGCAGAGACATCAAGATGGATTCGGTGCGTCCTCCAGATTGAAGGCCAAATAAGGTGCCACGATCGTAAACTAAATTAAATTCAACGTATCTACCGCGTCGATATAGTTGAAAGTCTCGTTCACGTTGGCTAAATGGGGTGTCCTTACGTTTTTCTACAATGGGAGAATAAGCTTTTAAAAAGCTGTCACCCACGCTACGTAAAAAAGAAAAGCTCGTATCAAAATCTGGCTCATTAAGGTCATCAAAAAATAGCCCGCCAATGCCTCTTGGCTCTTTACGGTGAGGCAAATAAAAGTATTCGTCGCACCATTTTTTATATTTGCTATAGGTGTTATCACCAAATGGGTCACAGGCTGACTTTGCTGTGTTATGCCAATGTTTAGCATCATCTTCAAAGCCATAATAGGGTGTTAAATCATAGCCACCACCAAACCACCAAATTGGATCGTTATCTTTGGGTTGGGCAATAAAAAAACGAACATTACAGTGACTCGTAGGGATGTAAGGATTGTTTGGGTGAATAACCAAGGAAACACCCGCCGCTTCAAAACTGCTACCAGATAATTCCGGTCGTTGAGTAGTGGCTGCCTTAGGTAATTGATTTCCACTGACACGGGAATAATTAACCCCAGCCTGCTCAAATACAGCACCATTCCTTAGTACACGACTACGCCCACCACCCCCTTCTTCTCGGGTCCATACATCTTCTGCAAAGGGTGTTCCATCAATACGAGATAATTCTGTGCAGATAGTATCTTGCAGAGATTCTAAATAGGTCAGTACATTAGTTAGATTGGGTGAGTCACTCATAAATTAATTCTACCTGCGTAAAATGTTACCGCTGTCTAAGTCGATAATAGTACTAGATTTACCGCTACCAGGTGTTTGATTCTGGTCAATGTAATCAATATTTGGTCCGAATACTGCGCGAACCTGCTGAGCATTGATGCAGTTAGGTTGATTTGAAATATTTGCGCTGGTTGAAGCAATCGCACCCACTTCAATACATAAGTCCATAATAGGCGAATGTTTAGTGATGCGAACGGCGACTTTATTGGTAGAGCCTAATAATTGTGACGGCACGTTTTTATTTGCATGGACTAGCCATGTAGTAGGTGTGGCTGTTGGTTTATTTAAAAGATCGAGCGTGTTGTTATCAGCAAGTAAAAATTCTTCCACCTGTTCAGCAGAGGCCGCTAACAAAATAAAACTTTTTTGTTCGTCTCGACTTTTAATATTTGCCAGACGAAGTAATGATTGTGTGAGTGGTAAACAGGCAAGTCCGAAAACAGTATCTGTTTGGTGGGCAATAACGCCAGCGTTATTTAAAACATTCACGGCGCTATTTTGTGATGATGAAGGCATCCGCTAATGTTAGCAGTAAACTTATGAAGATTTTTTAGCAGCTTTTTTCTTTTTAGCGGTTTTGCGTCTAGCTTTACGCACCGGGGCTTTGGCTATCATTTCCTGACACTGCTCTAAGGTTAACGAAGCGGGCTCCACGTCTTTTGGTATCTTGGCATTTTTTTTGCCATCGGTGACATAGGGGCCATAACGACCATTCAACACCTGAATACCTTCTTCAACAAATTCGTTAATGAACTTGTTTGCATCTTCTTCTTTTTTGATGGCGATAAACTCTAAGGCTTGCTCAAGCGTAATCGTGTGTGGATCTTCGCCTTTAATGGAAGCGTATTTAGTACCAAATTTTACATAAGGGCCAAAACGACCAAAGCTTGCTGAGATTTTTTCACCATCTTCTGTTTCGCCGAGATCACGCGGTAATTTAAATAATTCGAGGGCATCTTCAAGCGTGACAGAATCCATTTTTTGACCAGGGCGTAAACCGGCAAACTTAGGTTTTTCTTCATCGTCTTTAGTGCCAATTTGAACAAAAGGCCCATACCTACCCATACGAACACTCATCGGTTTGCCCGATTTAGGGTCGATACCTAAATCTCTTGCTTCAATGGCTTCCTCACGTGTAACAGATACTTCTTTATCTTTGACTAGCTCATCTAGTGGATTCCAAAATGACTCCATCACAGGGACCCATTCTTTTTCACCACGTGATATTTCATCTAACTCGTCTTCTAGTCTAGCTGTAAAATCATAGTCGACATATTGAGTAAAATGTTTTGTCAAAAAGCGAGTGACTAAACGGCCTATATCCGTTGGGAAAAAACGCCGGCTTTCTATTTCAGCGTACTCTCTATTTTGGATGGTAGAAATAATAGAAGCATAAGTCGATGGACGACCAATGCCATACTCTTCTAAAGCTTTTACTAAACTTGCTTCAGTAAAGCGCGGTGGCGGTTCTGTGAAGTGTTGTTCACAGCGAATTTCTTGTAAATTAATTTCATCACCTACTTCCATCACGGGAAGTAGTTTTTCATCACCACTGTCAGCGGCTTTATCATCAGCCCCTTCCTGATAAACAGCCATAAATCCTGCGTCTTTAATCGATGAACCTAAGGCTCGGAATATATTTTCATCACTACCACAATGCAATTCCACAGCAACAGTGTTCAACACCGCATGCGTCATTTGGCTAGCGACAGTTCGCTTCCAAATCAAATCGTATAGTTTGTATTGTTCATCAGACAAAAATTCTTTTATTTCTTCAGGAATACGTAAGGCAGAGGTAGGACGAATAGCCTCGTGTGCTTCCTGAGCATTTTTAGATTTCGTCTTATAAGTTGGTGGTGTTTTAGGAAGTGACTTATCACCGTACCGCGTTTTAATTAATTCACGGATCTCCTCTACTGCTTCGTTCGCAAGAATAACCGAGTCAGTACGCATGTAGGTAATAAGGCCGACAGGGCCAGAGCCTAAATCAATTCCTTCATACAATTGTTGCGCTGTACGCATGGCACGCTGTGCAGAAAATCTTAGCTTTCTGATTGCTTCTTGTTGCATGGTTGAGGTAATAAACGGAGCGGTTGGATTTCGCTTTCGTTCTTTTTTGTCAACCTTGCCTACAATAAGTTTGCCATCGGCAGCCTTGGTTAAAGTTTTATGAGCAGCTTGGGCAAGTTTTTCTGTGTTGATATCAAACTGCGTTAACTTTTCTTTTTTAAGGTGCGAAAGCTTTGATTGAAAAGCTTGCTTACCTTTTTTACAGTCAGCCTCTATAGTCCAGTATTCTTTTGCGACAAACTTTTCTATTTCATCTTCTCGTTCACATAGCAACCGAAGCGCAGGACTTTGTACGCGACCCGCAGATAAGCCACGTTTAATTTTCTTCCATAGTAAAGGAGAGAGGTTAAAGCCAACTAAGTAATCTAACGCGCGTCTGGCTTGTTGCGCATATACTAAATCATTGGCAAGTTCGCGAGGATTATCAATAGCATCTTGAACGGCACTTTTGGTAATTTCATGAAATACAACACGGTGTACTTCTTTATCATCAAGTAGACCTCGCTCTTTTAATAGTTCTGACAGATGCCAGGAGATGGCTTCGCCTTCTCTATCAGGGTCAGTTGCGAGATATAAAGAGTCAGATTTTTTTAAAGCCTTACTAATGGCTGTGACATGCTTTTCATTGCGTTCGATAATCTGATACTTCATCGCAAATTCATTTTCGGGATCGACAGCACCTTCTTTAGGAATAAGATCTCGTACATGGCCATAAGATGCCAGAACGGTGAAATCTTTACCTAAATATTTTTCAATTGTCTTGGCTTTAGCCGGCGACTCTACAATGACGAGGTGCTTACCCATTTAGGAACTACAGACGTAAAAAAGTGATCAGTGCTTATTTAATGAATGTGAGATGAGGATAAATCCATAATCACATCTTCTAACCAATTATAAGGGACATCAGTACCTGAAAGGTTATACAACACGATTAGACAGACCCACCTAAGTTGTTCGATATTAATTTCATCCGTGTCTAAGGCCATTACTCTATCGATCACAAGCTCACGACTTGTGGCGGTGAGTATGCCCATCTGCTCAAGCTCTAATAAATAGCCTTGGCATTCAAGGTCTAGTTTTTTTAACTCCCACGGATTATAGACCCGAGTTGTTTCATTCCCAGGTAAAGAGAGTTGTAGGTCATCATTTGAGGTTGGCAAGTCAGCAAGCCAATTAAAGGCTTTTTCAACATCGCCGTGGTCAAATCCAACTTCTACTAATTCTTCTAATAACGCCTCACGATTAAACATGGCATCAGCTTCTTCAAAGTAGCTTTCAAACATGTACGTTAAGACATCAAGAACATTTTCTTTCATTTATCAAATCCATATCTATGCGCGAGAATAGTGTCCAAAGGCGTCAGAGGTTACTTGGCCGCCATTTTCCAGCTCCATCAGCATGGAGCAAACTTGTTCTGGGGTCAATCCACTTTTTTCAATAATTATCTCTATTGGCAAGGGGGTATATTCAACATGTGCCAGTAAATTTCTAGATTCTCCCGATAGAAGCTGGTGGCTTTGTGTACATATTGGCCGGTGAGTGCAGGTCGACGTTTCTAAGTTTAACTCTTCCAGCACATCCTCTATTGAAGTGGTCAGCTTTGCACCTTGTTTTATGAGCTCATGGCAACCTCGGTTGAGGGGGTTATTGATTGGGCCAGGCACAGCAAATACTTCTCGTCCCTGTTCTAACGCATACCTAGCTGTAATCAAAGAGCCACTTTTTTTAGCTGCTTCTATCACGATAGTGCCCAGGCTTAATCCGCTAATAATTCGATTTCGGCGCGGAAAATGCCGAGGTAATGGTTTTACCCCAGGGGGAAATTCAGAGAGTAATAGGCCTTTGCAGGCTATCTCATTGGCCAATGGTGTGTGCTCTGCCGGGTAAATACTATCTATTCCATGGGCAAGAATGGCGATAGTGCTGCCATGATCTGGTCTAAGAGCACCCATATGGGCCTGTTTATCGATACCACGGGCTAAGCCACTGACGATAGATATACCTAATTCTGCGAGTTGAGAAGAAAATTTAGAAGC
Organism: Gammaproteobacteria bacterium; assembly: GCA_045106935.1. Lineage (GTDB taxonomy): Bacteria > Pseudomonadota > Gammaproteobacteria > UBA4575 > UBA4575 > UBA1858. Next base: position 70,816 of record JBGCFN010000018.1, read on the forward strand.
AATCGACTGGCCAAATGAGCTTGCTTTTCGTCCTCCGACAATTCCAAGACATGCCTTATTGTTTAAGAGGTCTAGATTGCCACGGGCATAAAGAATTGGTGGTGGCAGGTAAATTTCCTTGAGTATGTCGGGATAATTTGCCTGAGAAATTAAAACGATATGATTATTCGAATGTGACTTGAGCCATTGGATATCATTGAGATAGCTATCTGACTGATCATTGATGATCGCTGTCGCTACTTTTTTCGGGATGCCTTTCTCTATTAGAGTAGTGTGATTAGTATTAAATAACCCGGTGACGTTCGGGAATCTTGTGAGTAGATAGTGGAAAGTTTTAGGCCCAATTCCTGAGATATGCCAAAGTTTTAGCCAGTTTTCAATTTCTGTCATGAAAAGTTAAATCCCTCTGAAATGTCAGAGGAACTTAACTTAGCAAGGTATTTTCATGATAGTAGTGAGCGCACAATAACGTCTAAAATTATTTAACGAGATGTGACGATATCCCCATGGCGCACTGGACGATTAGCATCAAGAATGAATAAATAGCTTAGATTGTTAAATACACGAAAGACAATGGCCTCGGCTGTACGGTCATTTGGTAACGTCAGGCTCTCTTCTTGACCTTCTCTCGCATAAGGATCATTGGCTATCTCACCCGCGCGATTAATTGCCAGTAGATGGCCTTTTTCAACCCCGTGCTTTTCACCTAGATTCGTGGCAACCACTTGGTAAGCGCCCACTTGTGAGATGGCGTCGTAAAGATAAATGATTTGACCATTTAGCTCTTGCTCAGGGCTGCGAGGGTAAAATGCACTGTTGGCATCAATGCTGTCGATTTCTATTATGCGGTCACCACGGAGAATTTCCCGATTTGCATCAGTGATAAACAGTGATGCTGGCTCACCGCCTTGAGTGATTTTTCCATCGCCGACGTGAATCGCTTCATAGCCTAATAATTCATTAGAAACGGGGTCTCTAAATTCATCGCCAGGACGGTAAACGTTATAGGCGCTGTCAATATTTAAGTCAGCAGCATTTCGAACATAAACAAGATCATTGGATCCATACACAAGTCTGCCGTCTCTAGAGGCAACAATGTGAGGCGATGTTTCTAATTCATCCAGACCAACTATGAGTGGGCGAGTTAAAAATTGTTCAATTACCTGAATAGGGATTACTTTTTGTGAAGCCTCGATGGGCTCTCCTCGCATTATCGGTGATAAGCGCTCAATTCCAGAGACCCGATTATCTCCATTCACCGTCATGTAAGGCTTGCCGCCCACATAAAATACGTTAACGATGTCACCTGGGTAAATTAGATGGGGATTTTGAACCTGTGGGTTCATGTACCAAATTTCTGGCCAATACCAAGGTTGATTGAGAAACTTATTAGAGATATCCCATAGGGTATCGCCCTTTTGCACAATATATTGCTCTGGGGCTGAAGATTTTAGTGTCGCTTGGTTCTGCTCAGGTGAAGTAGGTAAGTTGTCTACTTCGACGTCAGCATTATCTACCTCATAAACAGTGGTCGTTGGTTTTTCCTCTTCCATGGCCATCGTTTCTTTAGCCATACTATCTGCTGAATCAGCACTGTCAGCTTCATTCGGCGTCACACTGCATCCAGAAGATATAAGCAGTAAGCCTAGTACAAGAGGGGATAATTGATAAATTCTATTAAGATTTTTGCGCATTGGACTTTACGATGGTTTAAAATATTAGCGTTAATAAGATCTGAATTGTAGACCTAAGAAATTTATATAACAAAGTGAAACTTGTTTAATCAACTTTAATAACTCAATGGCACTGCTTGAAATATTACACTTTCCTGACCCACGATTAAGGTTAAAAGCGCACCCAGTTACTCAGGTGGACGATCAAGTGCGACAAATGGTGAAGGATATGTTCGAAACCATGTATAAAGCCCCTGGAATAGGCTTAGCAGCGACACAGGTAAACATTCAGCTGGAAGTCATAGTCATTGATGTGTCTGAGAATAAAGACCAGCCATTGTGTCTAATCAACCCTAAAATCATTGAATCAGATGGGACAGAAGAGATGCAAGAAGGGTGTTTGTCTGTCCCCGGCTTCTATGAAAATGTTACACGTGCAGAAAAGGTTAAAATTCAAGCACTTAATGAGAATGGTGAGTCATTTGAACTCGAGGCAGATGATCTGCTTGCGGTCTGTATTCAACACGAAATGGATCATTTGCAAGGGAAATTATTTGTCGATTATCTTTCGCCCCTTAAGAGACAACGCATCAAGAAAAAGTTAGTCAAACTGGAAAAGTCAGGTGAACTAACAAATTCTAAGCCGTCGTCTAACGCTATTTAACCCTACCGTTACCAACTCACAGTTAAGACAATAATCATGCGACCTTTACGCATAGCTTATGCTGGCACACCCGAGTTTGCTGTTCCCGCACTGCGCGCCATTATGACGAGTGAACACCACTTGTTAGCTGTTCTTACTCAGCCTGATCGAAAGTCTGGGCGCGGCCGTAAAATCTCAGAAAGTGCTGTAAAGCAATCGATAACTTCGTCAAACGTGCGTATATTTCAGCCAGAAAACGTTAATGATAATGAGTCAATTTCAATCTTAAAAGAGCTTAATTTAGACTTATTGATCGTGGCTGCTTATGGTCAGTTATTTTCTCAAGAGTTACTTAATTTACCCAAACTAGGATGCATTAATATTCATGCATCTTTACTGCCTAGGTGGCGCGGAGCATCGCCCATACAGCACGCAATCTTATCCGGAGACAATGCGAGTGGGGTCAGTATTATGCAAATGCAGCGGGCAATGGATGCTGGAGATATATGGTTGCAGTCAGCATGTGAGATTACGCATGACGATACCTCTCAAACCCTTCATGACAAGTTAGCATCATTGGGTGGGAGACATATACTTGAAGCGATCGACTTAGTTGCCAACGGTAAAAATCAACCGAAGGAGCAAGATCCAACAAAAGCAACATATTGCTCAAAGCTAAAAAAGAGTGACGGTTTAATTGAGTGGAGTGAGTCTGCCCCACAAATTTTACGCCAGGTTAGGGCTTTCCACCCTTGGCCAGGCGCGTATACACATTTCAATGGACGCAGAATACGCCTTACAAAGGCTTTACTAAGCAATTCAAGCGCACAGGGCTCTCTGCCAGGGTCAGTGATCGAGATATCAAAATCAGGCATCACAGTTTCGACAGGTGAAAAATCACTCGTAATCTGTGAGCTAATTCCGGAAGGGGGAAAATGTGTCTCAGCGAGTGATTTCTCTAATTCAAATGCCTTGGAAAACCAGGTATTTGGTGACTCCATCAATCATGTCTAAATTGTATATTTTTGCCTATTATTCAAGACACTAGTGCAGAATTTTGGCAAGATAGAGAATAAATTTAGGCAAGATAAAAAATAATGCGCCTACCAAGTTCTCTAAGTTTTCTCTTTATTATTGCATCGATATTGTTTCCTCACATGGCGTGCTCGGATAAAGGGATTACTGTGAGTAAACTATCTTCAAATGTGACCGAGAAAAAAATTAGAGTCGATTGCAACGTTGACTATGGTTTAGATGAGCGTGTTAAACAGGCATTAAGAAATGGCATCGAGATGACATTTTTATTGGATGTCGAGCTGCGACAAAAAAGTCCCTATTGGAAAGGCCCATTAATTAGCCAGTTAAACAAAGGCTTTCGAGTGAAGTACCACGCCTTAACGAAACAGTTCGTCATGGTAGATATGGGTGACCAAAAAGAATTTAGTTTTCCTGATTTATATTCTGCGTTTTATTATCAACGCAGAATTCGTAACGCTGAAATAGCTACCTTAGATTCACTAGACTTAGATCAAGATTATTATATTAGAGCACGTGCACGATTAGCCTCAGAAAAATTACCATTGCCTTTACGCATTAAAAGTTATATCTCTTCAAACTGGCGACCATCAAGCGGATGGACAGTATGGCCAATGTAAGGAAAGTCTTAGTTCGAGAACGATGGTTATTAGCCATAATGTTTACAGCGCTAGTGGCCGCTATTTTATTAATGGCAGATGCAACACAAAGTGTGACCTATTTTGGGCGATTACATAATTGGTTGTTACCCATAAACACGGCATTATTAGCCGTATTTATTGCGCTAATTATTTATAACATTGGTCGATTAATGGGGCGCCTAAAGCGTCAAGCCCCAGGTGCAAAATTAACACTACGATTAGTTTTATTATTTGTACTCACAGCAAGTATGCCTGTCTTTATCGTGTATACATTCTCAATCTGGTTATTAGAGCGAGGTGTTGATAGTTGGTTTGATGTAAAGGTAGAAAATGCATTGCAAGATGCAGTTGATTTAAGTCGATCCTCTTTAGATCTGCATATAAGAACATTAAGACAACAAGCAGACCCTTTGGTATCCGAATTCATTGACGCAGAATCATTTAATGCAACATTGTTAATAAACGATCTTCTTGGAAGCACAGGTGCGGCTGAAATTGCATTGTTTGATTCTAATAATCGTATTATTGCATCAGGCAATGCTGAGCCAAGTGCGGCAGTACCTCAATTGCCAGCAGAAAGTGTATTGCAACTTGTACTCCAAGGTGAAAGCTATGTGACGCTTGATCCGACAACAAATGATGGACTGCAAATTAGAATGGTCTATCCGGTTCCCTCGGATTCTCCCGCAGGAGAAACTCGCTTGCTGCAGTTTTTATATCCAGTGTCTGATCGGATAGGAGACTTAGCGGCGAACGTTCAAGGGGCTTTTGGACAATACAATGAATTAATTTATTTACGCACACCATTAAAGCAAAATTTCATTTTAGTCTTAACGCTTGTACTGGCGCTCGGTGCATTGTTTGCTGTTTTTGCTGCATTTTATTGGTCACGTGTTTTGGTAGCACCCATACAAGAGTTGGCTGAAGGTACTAAAGCTGTAGCTGCTGGGCAATATCATAAAAAATTACCTGTTAGACAACACGATGATTTGGGAATGTTAGTTGCCTCGTTTAATAGAATGACTGAAAGGCTATCTGTCGCACGTGATACCACCATTATCAATCAGCGGATTATTGAAAATCAACGTACTTACCTACAAACAATTCTAGAACATTTATCGTCAGGGGTATTGAGCTTAGATAGTTCATTTGCATTGAAAACAACAAACGCAGCAGCCAGTGAAATATTTCATGTCAATATGAACCAATTTATAGGTAAACAATTTGTTCAGATAGGTACAACCCATGAGTTTCTGAAAGATTTTTGCACGTTAGTCGCGAGTAAAATAAGAGAGCCATCAGAAGAATGGCAGGTGGAGATGGAAGTGTTTACCCCGCAAGGACGAAAAACAATTCTGTGCAAGACGGTCAAACTACCAAACGAAGAAGAATCTCAGCGAGGGTGTGTTCTAGTATTTGATGATGTGACAACTTTATTGCAAGCGCAAAGAGATTCAGCATGGGGGGAAGTTGCCCGTCGATTAGCACATGAAATCAAAAATCCATTAACACCAATTCAATTGTCGGCAGAACGGCTACGCAGAAAGTTATTACCAAATTTAGCTGCTGAACAATCTGAAATTGTCGATCGTGCGACTCATACTATCGTTCAACAAGTGGAATCGATGAAGTTAATGGTTAATGATTTTTCTGATTACGCACGTATGCCTACGATGGAACCCACAGCATTGGATTTAAATAGCTTAGTGTTGGATACCGTTGAGTTGTATAAAGGTGACCAGAAAAGTGTCAGTATAAATTTAAATCTAGATTCAAACTCACTCAATATTCGAGGAGATTCAGTTCGATTACGTCAAGTAATACATAATCTAATTAAAAATGCGATCGAATCAATGCCCGAAGGTAAAAAATGTATTTTAACAATCAATACATTTCCGTTTGAATTTACTAATGCGAGATATGCTGGGATCGAGATTGCCGATAATGGTCCAGGATTTCCAAGCGATGTTTTAGGTAGGGCCTTTGATCCTTATATGACAACCAAGCCAAAAGGTAATGGATTAGGTTTGGCGATAGTTAAAAAAATAATAGAAGAGCACAATGGTGTTATTAGGGCTACAAATCAAAAACAGGGTGGCGCTGCTATAAACATACGTTTCCCCTTGTATGAATACGGCCTTAAAAAAGGCAGAGAAACAATGCGAGTAGAAACAAAATGAATGCTGAAAGAATACTAGTAGTTGATGATGAGCCAGATATTTGTGGTTTAGTCAGTGACATATTAACGGATGAGGGTTATCACGTTAATGCTGCTGAAACGGCTGCAAGTGCTCGCCTACAAATTACCCAGTCTGTCTACGACCTTGTGTTATTAGATATTTGGATGCCAGATGAAGACGGCATTACATTATTAAAAGATTGGAAAGAGAACAAAGTATTACAGTGTCCAGTAGTGATGATGTCAGGCCATGGAACAGTTGAAACGGCGGTAGAGGCAACTCGACTGGGTGCATATGCATTTGTAGAAAAGCCATTGACGACGGCAAAACTTATACAAACAATTCGCAAAGCATTAGATAGCCGAAATGAAAAAGAGGATGTAAACACACTTGCAAGAAATGTAAATAAAAACTTTGTGACACCAGTAGGCACCAGCCCTGTCATGAAAAAATTATTTGAAATAACTGAGCGCTGTGCACAGGTGAACACAAACTTGCTTGTTTCAGGAGAAGAAGGTGCAGGTCGGTATACGATTGCACGATACATTCATGAAAAAAGCGACCGTGCAGGTCACCCATTTGTCGTGGTTAGCAACGAACAATTTGATATGGCTAGAGTGGATGAGTCAACCTGGTCTAAACTTAAAACAGAATTGATTGATTCAATAAAATTTGCCCAGAACGGCACCATATTTTTTGAGAATATCGACCAAATAACTCAAGTGGTACAGAAAAGGTTTGTTGATCTGTTGCACCAGCTATCAGCCGTGCAGGTATTTAAACGATTTAACGTCAAAGTTGTTGCATCAATCACTGCAGACTCATCAACAATATTAAATGAGCTACAAACTACCTTATCTATGACCCGTATAAGTGTCCCCGCACTAAGAAATCATAGTGAAGATATCCCTGAGTTAGTGAATCTTGTCATTGATAATCTATGTGCGTCAGATAATTACGCCTATCGTAAATGCTCAATTGCTGCCCAAAATGCATTTTTGCATTATCAATGGCCGCGTAATATCGCAGAATTAAAAGCGCTAATTCAAGAACTGCTGGTGACTGGCGGAGACGAGGAAATAAGCGTCGAGGATGTTAAACGGGCGCTAGCAAGCAGGGCGACAGAAGTTGAGAACAAAGCAACAATTGTAGAAAGTCTGTTAGATATGCCATTAAGAGAGGCGCGAGAGGCATTTGAAAAACAATATTTATTGCATCAGTTAAAAAGGGTTGATGGGAGTGTCAGTAAACTCGCAGAATTAGTTGGTATGGAGAGAACGCATCTATATCGAAAACTACGTTCCTTAGGTATCGGTTCAAAAGATTCAAGTTAACGGTGTTTGTTAGCCAGGAATGAAGTTACAATTCGAGCCAAATTCGACTACGTATTTACAATGAAAATAATAATTCTGGGTGCAGGGCAAGTTGGAGGATCATTGGCATTAAGTTTGGCCAATGAGTCTAATGATATTACCTTGGTTGATAGTAACCCTAAAGTATTGAGAGAAATTCAAGATCGTGCTGATTTGCAGACGATTACTGGGCACGCCTCGTATCCAAGTATTCTTGAACAGGCCGGTGCTCGTGATGCAAATATGATTGTCGCATTAACCAATAGTGACGAGACAAATATGGTTGCATGCCAAGTCGCTTACACTTTATTTCATACGCCAACAAAAATCGCACGTGTTCGTACTGCCGATTACTTGGATTATCAAGATCTGTTTGTGCAAGAAGCACTTCCAGTTGATGTATTAATTAGCCCAGAGTTGCTTGTATCAAGATATGTACAAAACTTGATAGAACATCCAGGTGCATTGCAGGTGCTCAATTTTGCGAATGGCAAAGTACAGTTAGTGGCAATAAAAGTTAATGATAACAGTCAAATTGTCGGTAAAACGGTTAGTAAGATATTCGACGGCATGAAAACAATGGAAACGTCGATTGTAGCTATGTATCGTGATGAGGAAGTGCTCAACATTGATGGCAATACGACTATTCGAGCAGGAGATGATTTATTTTTTGTCGCATCAACAGCACAGGCAAAAAATGTAACGACAATGTTACAGGGCTTAGATAAGCCTAATAGACGAGTCCTAATTGCTGGCGGCGGAAATATAGGGTCACAACTTGCAGAAATATTGGAACCACATTTTAGAGTAAAACTGATTGAACGAGACCCAGATCGTGCGAGAGTATTGTCAGAGACATTAGATAAAACGATTGTCTTGTATGGGGATGCCGCGGATGAAAATATGTTGGTCGATGAAAACATTGATAGTGTCGATGTGTTTTGTGCGCTTACCAATGATGATGAAGCAAATATATTATCGGCAATGCTTGCAAAACGATTAGGGGCAAGGAAAACAATGTCATTAATTAACAGGCCAAGTTATGTTGAGCTTGTAGAGAGTGGCATGATTGATATCGCCATTTCACCACAACAAGTCACAATTGGTGCATTGTTAGCTCATATTCGTCGTGGTGATGTAGTCGCTGTCCATTCATTGCGTAAAGGGTCTGCTGAAGCAATTGAAGCGGTTGCACATGGTGACGCCAATACGTCTAAAGTTGTTGGACGAAAAATATCAGAATTAAAATTGCCACGTGGAGCAGCAGTGGGTGCAATTGTACGTGATGACGAAGTATTGATTTCAAAACCAGAATTAACTATAGAACCTGAAGATCATGTCATTATGTTTTTGGCAGACAAACATAAAGTTAGTGACGTTGAAAAAATGTTTCAGGTAAGTGCAACTTTTGTTTAGAGACAACTTATATATAGGCATTACAGACTAGTATGCAACGTACAGTCATTCAGCGAATATTAGGTCAGTTACTTATGGTGTTTAGCGTCACCATGCTTCCACCATTATTAGTAGGCATTTATTATGGCGAGACTGATGCCTTTAACAGTTTTGGCAACGCATTCCTTGCTACCTTATTGACAGGATTCTTATTATGGCTGCCTTACCATAAACATCATGGCGATTTGCGATTACGCGACGGCTTTATCATTGTTGTTTTATTTTGGACGGTGTTAGGAGTATTTGGTGCACTACCACTACTGTTGTCCGACGCAGTGCATATTTCAATTATTGATAGTCTATTTGAATCTATCTCTGGTTTAACAACCACGGGTGCGACGGTGTTAAGCCAATTAGATACTCTGCCTCATTCAATCTTATTCTACAGGCAACAACTACAATGGTTAGGTGGAATGGGAATTATAGTGTTGGCGGTGGCTATCCTGCCGATGTTGGGGGTTGGGGGGATGCAGCTATATCGCGCAGAAACGCCAGGCCCAGTGAAGGATAGTAAGCTGACACCAAGAATTACCGAAACTGCAAAAGCACTTTGGTACATCTATCTGTCATTAACAATCCTATGTGCGCTGACCTACTGGTTTGCAGGGATGAATTTGTTTGATGCGGTCAGCCATAGCTTCTCAACGATAGCCATCGGTGGATTTTCGACACATGACCTTAATATCCAATACTTCGATAGTGCGACGATAGAATGGGCCGCAATTATTTTCATGCTTATCGCAGGAGCTAATTTTGGGTTGCACTTTGTGGTTTGGCGCAACCGCTCTATGTTGTATTACTGGCGTGACGCTGAATTCAAAATGTATATTTCAACATTAGCGATCGTTAGTGTGGTTGCATTTGCAGTGTTGTATATGCACCAGTCAAATCAAGCGTGGTTCGCCTTAGCAACAAAATCAATTTTCCAAGTTGTTTCCATGGGTACGACGACCGGATTTACGTCAGAGAGTTTTTATCTCTGGCCGACAGTACTTCCCGTACTATTAATAATGATTAGTTTTATTGGAGGGTGTGCTGGCTCTACTGGTGGAGGAATGAAGGTCATACGGATATTACTGTTATTTAAACAGGGAATGCGTGAGATTATGCGCTTAATACACCCCAATGCTCAGTTTGCGGTAAAGCTAGGCAAAAAACCCGTTGATAATCGAGTGATGGAAGCAGTATGGGGATTTTTATCAGCATATATTGCTGTATTTATCGTTATGCTATTGCTGCTAATGGCAACAGGCATCGATCAGGTAACCGCATACTCAGCTGTGGCGGCGACACTGAACAACTTAGGCCCAGGTCTAGGAGACGTGGCTCAAAATTATTCGAGTATCAACGGGTTTAGTAAAATAGTCCTATGTTTAGGTATGTTGTTAGGCCGTCTTGAAATCTTTACATTGCTAGTTATATTTACACCTGTATTCTGGCAGCGTTAAATTTGCATGAGCGCGATTGCTGATAAATGGGATAATATTTATTCTCAACAACAAAGCGAAGACGCAGTACCAAGCACGGTACTTTACGAAAATGCTCATCTATTACCTAGCCATGGCGAAGGATTAGATCTAGCCTGCGGTATGGGAGGGAATGCAATTTTTTTAGCTTCAAAGAAATTACAAGTGCAAGCGTGGGACGTCTCGACCACCGCATTAAACAAACTAAAACAATATTCGGAGTTAAGGAATTTAAGCATCAAAGTAAGTGAACGAGATGTAGAAAATAATCCACCAGACAAAAACATTTTTGATGTAGTGGCCGTGTCTCAGTTTTTACATAGAGCGACATTCAACAATTTATGTGACAGTTTGAAAATAGGCGGTTTATTGTTTTATCAAACGTTTACATTAGAAAAGGCACAGCATATTGGTCCAAGTAATCCTAATTTCCTATTGGCTAAAAATGAACTCCTAAATTTATGCAATGAGATGGAAGTGTTAGTCTATCGAGAGGAAGGTGTACAGGGAGATAGTCTAAAGGGCTGGCGAAATCAAGCGATGATTGTTGCTAAGCGAATAAAATAAATAATTAATAAGGATTATTGTCACCCGGGGCAGGTTTTTTAAATCTCTTATAGCCCCAAATGTACTGCTCAGGCACACGATTTATAAATTTTTCAATGCATTGATTCAATGCATCAGTCGCAGTTACAAGATCCTTGCTATATATCGCCTGCGGTGCATCATGGTAATAAGCGTCATACTTTAAAGAATTGTCCGTATTGCGTAAGGCATAACAAAATACAACGGGGCATTGGAGTTTGTTAGCTAGTTTGCAAACCAACGTACTTGTATACGTCTGCCTCCCATAAAATGAAGAATATATTCCTCCATTTCCTTCTGGCACCTGGTCAGGTAAAATGCCAACACTGCCACCATGCTTTATATGTTTAATTAAACGTTTTGCATTCAAATCATGAGTACTAATGACCGTGCCCCCAGTACTGCTTCTTCCTTGGCAGGAAAGCATCTCTATATGTTTAGACTTGGGCGGCGCATACAAAATAAGTAAGTCACTGTTGGCTGCGGTGAGCAATCCTATAAATTCCCAAGAACCAAAATGTGGTGTAACAAAAATAGTGCCCTGTTTATCTGAACGCTTTAATAAGTGATGATTGTTTATATTGCCTAGTAACGTATTTAATACAGAGTGTGGATGTTTCCATAACCAAAAGCACTCTATGAGTGTTTTACCATTTTCTTGTAATGTTTTTTTTAATAACTTCTGTTTGTCATGTGGGGATTTTTCTGCAAAGCAAATATCAATATTTACTCGGGCAATATGTTTGTTTCGATTATTAAAAACAAAAAGCAAATTGCCTATAAGTTTTCCTAAAAAGTGATGAATGCTTAAAGGACAATACGACAACAATCCGAAGCTTAATTTTATGAGAAGATGTTTCAAAGTAAGAAGAGTAAAATGGTGTTAACTAACCGATTGGTCAGGAGTATTATCTTTGCTAATTAGAGGTTTCATGGCCGACAATAAACTTTTGTAAACACCAGGATTGTTTTTCTCTTCATTATTCAGCAGTTGCTTGAAATAATATCGTTGAGTTGGCATGTCAAAACATGCTGGACAATTTTCAAGGATGACAGGTAATTGTGAGTCCTCAGCAAATGCTTGGGTTTGTCTTTCACGCGCATAAACTAATGGGCGAATGACACGAAGATCCCCTGCATCTATGACATAATTTGCTTTCATTGTATTCAACTGTCCCCCATGAAATGCGGACATTAAAAAGCTTTCTGCTAGGTCATCTAAATGTTGTGCTAATGCAATTACATTATATTTTTCCTTTCTGGCTGTGCTGTAAATAATACCGCGCTTCATGCGGGAACAGAAAGAACAAAAAGATTTGTTGTCCATATGTTTATCTGCTAACTCTAAAATTGGTTCAGATTGATAAAAATAAGGAACATCTAACGATTTCAGATATGGAATCAGAGGTGAGGGGTCGAAAGCATCAGATTGTGGATCTACTGTCACAACACCAATATCAAAAGAAATCGGTGCATGTCTTTTTAAATGTAATAAAATATGCAGCAGGCTCAGCGAGTCTTTACCACCAGATAGACCAAGTAATACGCGGTCATTGTTTTGGATCATTTTATAATCAGCAATGGCTTTGCCGCTTAGATGTAATAATGATTTAGGTGGTTTTATATATTGCATGTGACTAACTCAAAAGCTGAATAATATAAATGTTAACACTTTATCCAGAGATATCCTCTCGCAAAGAATTTTATCTGCCTGTCTCAGTTGGACATGAATTATGGGTGGCTGAGTATGGAAACCCGCAAGGTCTGCCTGCAGTGTTTCTGCATGGTGGCCCTGGTGCGGGTTGCGAAAATTATCACCCTAGGTTCTTTGACCCAGAAAAGTATCGCATTATTCTTTTTGATCAACGCGGCTCAGGGCGATCAAAACCGCATGCAAGCCTTGAGGATAATACGACTCAACACTTGATTGCGGATATCGAGAAAATCCGTACGGAATTGAAGATTGAAAAGTGGGTCGTGTTTGGTGGTTCTTGGGGTTCAACGCTGGGCTTGGCTTACGCCGAAGCTCATCCCGATAAGGTGCTTGGCTTAGTATTAAGGGGGATATTTTTATGTCGACCAGAAGATATTGCGTGGTTCTACCAACAAGGGGCAAGTGCAATTTTCCCAGATTACTGGGAAAACTATCAATGCATAATTCCTGAAGAGGAACGCCAAGATATGGTATCTGCTTATTATCAGCGTCTGACGGGTGACGATAAGCAAGCACAACTAAACGCCGCTCGTGAATGGTCTATATGGGAAGGTAGAACTTCGACTTTGCACTCTAAACAGAGCGTAACAGATCATTTTGGAAGTGATGATGTGGCCTTGAGTTTGGCTAGGATTGAATGCCACTATTTCATGAATAATGCTTATTTAGCGCCAGATCAGTTATTACGTGATGCCCACTTACTGAGTGATATTCCTGGTTATATTGTTCACGGGCGTTATGATGTTGTGTGCCCTGTCCAGCAGGCCTACGCCTTACACCAAGCATGGCCAGAAGCCGATTACTATATTGCTCCAACGAGTGGTCATTCTGCGAGTGAGGCAGAGATAGTAGATGCATTGGTGTCAGCGACAAATGAATTAGCAAAGCGATACTCATGATCGCCTTAATACAGCGTGTTTCTGATGGCCAAGTAGTTATCAATAATGAAAAAGTGGCTAACATCGATACAGGGATTGTGGCCTTATTGGCAGTGCAGTCTGGTGATACGACTGAAAAAAGTAAACGACTTATTGAGCGCATACTAAACTACCGAATATTTCCAGATAATGCTGATAAAATGAACCTTAGTCTGCTAGATATACACGGTGGCTTGATTCTGGTTCCACAATTCACCTTGGTGGCAGATACTCGTCGTGGAAATCGGCCCAGTTTTGGCAAAAATGTTTCTGCAGAGGTTGGTAAACAATACTTTGAGCAGTTAATTATTCATGCAAAAAAAGAATATAATCGTGTACAGAACGGCGTATTTGGTGCAGATATGCAAGTGACCTTAACTAACGATGGACCGGTCACCTTCTGGCTAGAAGTGTAAATTAGCACTACAATCAGACTCTAAATATAACTCGATAACTACAATAGATCGTTATGGCTTCACGCACTGCAAAAATTGAACGAAACACACTAGAAACCCAAATTTCCGTAGAGTTGGATATCGACGGAAGTGGCAAGGGAGAGCTTGATAGTGGTGTGCCTTTTCTTGACCATATGTTGGATCAAGTCGTCAGGCATGGTCAATTTGATATCAAACTTAAGGCCAAAGGTGATCTACATATTGATGCGCATCACACAGTAGAAGATGCGGGCATTACTTTAGGCCAGGCATTCAATAAAGCCATGGGTGATAAAAAAGGCGTGCGGCGTTATGGCCATGCTTATGTCCCTTTAGATGAAGCATTATCAAGGGTAGTGGTCGATTTTTCTGGACGCCCAGGACTTGAGTATCATGCAGACTATCCGCGTGCGCGAATTGGAGATTTTGATGTAGATTTAGTGATTGAATTTTTACAAGGGTTTGTTAATCACGCCCAAGTCACTATGCATGTCGACAATTTACGTGGTTGTAATGCACACCATATTGCGGAAACAATCTTCAAGGCATTAGGTCGAGCTTTGCGTGTTGCGTGTGAGATGGATCCACGCATGTCAGATCAATTACCTTCTACTAAGGGAGCTCTATAGCGCGCCAAATCGATTGAAAATATATTTGTTTTTCGATTTCACCGTTATCATTACACCATGGAAAAAGTAGCCATCGTCGATTATGGAATGAGTAATCTACATTCTGTATTTAGTGCGCTGACAAAAGTATCGGATAATAAATTCGACATACAAATTACTAGAGACCCAACTGTTATCAGTAACAGTGAGCGAGTCGTTTTTCCTGGACAAGGAGCTGCAGCCGATTGTATGCGTCAAATCGACCAATACAATCTTCGTGATGCTATTCAGAAAGCCGCGTCAGAAAAGCCATTTTTGGGCATATGCATGGGAATGCAAGTGTTGCTAGAGCGTAGTCAAGAAAATGCTGGGACTGAGTGTTTAGGTTTATTGAAAGGATCAGTGAAGGCATTCTCTGAGGCATTTAAAGAGACAGATGTTATCACCCATAAAATTCCTCATATGGGCTGGAATACAATTGATCAAAAATTTGATCATCCTGTATGGAGCGGTATTGCTCAAGATAGCTACTTTTACTTTGTACATAGCTATTATGTGAGTCTTGCAGAGACTGAGCAGTCTGCAGGAATGACCGATTATGGAATTGAATTTTCATCAGCACTTGCAGATGGTAAAGTATTTGCTATGCAATGCCACCCTGAAAAAAGTGCTGATAATGGCTTACAATTATTAACCAACTTCCTAACCTGGAACGGCAATTAAACAGAGCTAATTACTGACATGATTATTATTCCTGCAATAGATATTAAAGAAGGTCGCTGTGTACGTTTACGCCAAGGCCGAATGGATGATGAAACAATATTTGATGAGGACCCTGTTGCTGTCGCTGAACGATGGATTGAAGCAGGTGCACAAAGATTACATTTAGTTGATTTAGATGGTGCTGTCAGTGGCGCACCACGTAACTTCGATATTATAAAATCTATTACCTCAAATCACCCTGATATACCGATTCAAGTTGGTGGGGGTATACGTGATGAAGATACGGTTCAAGAGTATTTAGAAGCGGGTGTGCAGTATGTAATTATTGGCACTCGCGCTGTCACCGCTCCACACTTTGTTAATGACTTATGTCTAGAATTTCCTGGGCACGTCATTGTCGGCTTAGATGCCAAAAATGGTAAAGTCGCCATCGATGGCTGGTCAAAATTATCGCATCATGATGTCGTTGACCTAGCGCAACATTTTGAAGCAGATGGCGTCGCCTCGATAGTTTTTACAGATGTAAGCCGTGATGGAATGATGCAAGGATTAAATGTTGAGTCCACTGTTGAATTAGCTGAAGCCATCCATATCCCAGTGATTGCCTCTGGTGGAGTTACAAATATCAACGACATAAAAAACTTATGTTCTACAGATGAAGAGGGGATCGTCGGTGTGATTGTTGGTCGAGCTTTATATGAAGGAACAATCGACCTCAAAGAAGCACAAGAAATTGCTAGTCAGCACATGGCGTAGCTTCATGTCTCTCGCAAAACGAATTATACCTTGTCTCGATGTTGACGCAGGACGTGTTGTAAAAGGCGTCAAATTTGTCGATATCCGCGATGCCGGTGATCCAGTTGAAATTGCTAAACGATATAATGCTGAGGGAGCGGATGAAATTACCTTCCTGGATATTACGGCAAGCTCAGATGAAAGAGATACGATTGAACACGTTGTCGAAAAAGTCGCGTCTCAAGTATTTATTCCATTAACTGTGGGTGGCGGCATTCGTAACGTTGATGATATTCGAAGAATGTTGAATGCGGGTGCAGACAAAGTGGGTATTAATACAGCGGCTGTACATAACCCAGAGTTTGTACAAGAAGCCTCAGAGAAAGTAGGCTCACAATGCATAGTGGTTTCAATCGATGCAAAAAAAGTATCTGTCGATGGTAAGCCAGATAAATGGGAAATTTTCACTCACGGCGGAAGAAAAGAAACTGGAATAGATGCCATTGAATGGGCCGTTAGAATGGCTAAATATGGTGCTGGAGAGTTGTTATTGACCAGTATGGATCGAGATGGCACTAAATCTGGTTTCGATTTAAAGCTAACTAAAAATATTAGCCAAGCAGTGCCTATTCCAGTGATAGCTTCTGGTGGTGTCGGCAACCTACAACATTTAAGTGATGGTGTCTCAAAAGGACAAGCCGATGCAGTATTAGCCGCTAGCATCTTCCATTTTGGGGAATATTCCATCGGTGAAGCAAAAGCCCATATGCGTGAGCAAGGAATTACCGTTCGGGGATAAACTTTCTCGCCTCTACCCCGTCAAAACCCTAATGAAATATGGGTGTGATATCCTTAAAAATCGCTGAAAAAGGCATAGCTATAGAGATGCAAAATCAAGAAATATTGCAACAACTTCAACAAGTATTAATTGCTCGTAAGGACGCTCAAGCAAATGAGTCTTATGTCGCAAGCCTATACGAGAAAGGATTAGACCACATTTTAAAAAAAGTGGGTGAAGAATCCAGTGAAGTGATCATTGCAGCTAAAGGTTCAGACTCCAACGAACTGACTAAAGAAGTAGCAGATCTATGGTTTCACTGCATGGTATTGCTTGTAAATAATGGCTTGGATATCAGCGATGTATTAGATGAGTTAGATCGAAGATTCGGGCTTTCGGGCTTAGAAGAGAAGGCTAATAGAGTAAGCAAATAAGCTTACTCACAAATAGACATAATTAGGAGACCTGTAATGGGAATTAGCATTTGGCAGTTACTGATAATTTTAGCAATTGTATTGCTTCTGTTTGGGACAAAGCGTTTAAAAAACATGGGTGGTGATGTGGGCGGTGCGATTAAGAATTTTAAATCAGCTGTTAAAAATGAAGAGGCTGAAAAATCGACTGAGACAGAAGACGCTAAAGATAAATAATCAAATATGTTTGACTTTAGTTTTTGGGAGTTAGCGATAGTCCTTATCGTGGCGCTATTAGTCGTAGGCCCAGATAAGTTGCCAGTACTTGCCGCAAAAATTGGTCGATTGGTTGGAAAAGGTAAACGTATGATGATGTCAGTACGTTCAGATATTGAAAATGAGTTAAAAGCGGCAGAGTTAAAAGAAATGTTAGAAAAACAGCAAAGTGAAATATCCCAATTAAGAAATATTCTTAATGATACTCAGTCAGACACACAGCAAGAAATACAAAAAGCACTTGATAGCACTGATGAAAGCCATCATGAAACTAACCATAAGACTGATTAAAAATCATTGCTTCTCATTATATATATCACCTTCCTATTAAGATCGAATAGTTATATAGATAAAGTCCATGACGGCTGAAACAGAGGAAGACAAACAAGAATCGTTAATAACGCACTTAGTTGAGTTACGCGATCGCTTAATTAAAACGCTAATAGGCGTGTTGGCAGCTCTACTTTGTTTGTTTCCATTTGCTAACGAAATTTATTCATACTTAGCAGAACCTTTGTTAAAACACCTGCCTGAAAGTAGTACGATGGTGGCTATAGATGTCGCATCTCCATTTTTAACACCTTTCAAAATGGTTATGTTGCTAGCAATTGTGCTGACCATCCCATGGATTTTGTATCAGGTCTGGGCATTTATCGCACCTGGCTTATATAAACACGAAAAACGATTGGTGATGCCACTGCTAGCATCAAGCTCAGTTTTATTTTACCTGGGGATGTTGTTTGCTTATTTCATAGTTTTTCCGCTTGTATTTGGTTTTTTTACTAAAGTAACACCTGAAGGTGTTGCTGTGATGACAGATATAAGTCGCTATTTAGATTTTGTTACCAAGTTATTTATTGCTTTTGGTGTGGCCTTTGAAGTACCAGTGTTAACGTTTGTGTTAGTGATGACGGGCGTCACCACTGTTGAGAAATTATCCGGAGCAAGATCTTATGTCATCGTAGCAGCCTTTGTTGTAGGAATGCTATTAACGCCACCAGATGTGATTTCTCAGATACTGTTGGCGATACCAGTTTGGCTGTTGTTTGAGTTGGGCTTACTCATGTCGAAAATCGTGAATAAACGAGTAGCTCCTGAAGATAGGCGCTTTCGCGCAATGACAGATGAAGAGATGAATCTCGAGCTAGATGAAATAGAATTGCTTGAATCAGAACCAGAAAATAAAATAAATAAACCTTAGCGATCAACTGTAATGTCTGTAAATGAAAATGACGCCGTTAGACGTGCGATTCTAATTATCCTAGATGGATATGGTGTTAATTCTGATGGTGACAATAATGCCGTCACACAAGCCAAGACACCAAGGCTAGATACATTTTTTGCAAATAATCCTTACACTACGTTAGAAGCATCGGGCCCTGCGGTTGGCTTACCTGAAGGACAAATGGGTAATTCTGAAGTTGGGCATATCACGATGGGCTGCGGAAATATCATTCATCAAGATTTAGTATTAATTAATGATGCTATTCACAATGGTAGTTTCTTTAAAAACTCAGTGCTAGTTGCGGCACTCCAATCAGCTAAGGAAAAATCTAGACCCATCCACCTACTAGGATTAGTTTCAGATGGCGGTGTGCATTCTCATATTGAACACCTAAAAGCACTATTGGCCATGTGTAAATTAAATGGTGTTAAACCAGCCATTCATATGATTACTGATGGACGAGATACAAGCCCAAATAGTGCCTATAGTTATCTCGATGATATCAAAGAACTTTTGGATGCTGCGAATGGAAAAGTTCACAGCATTATTGGTAGATATTATGCTATGGATCGTGATCGACGATGGGATCGTACGGAGCTTGCTTGGAAAGCCTTAGTTAGTGCAGATGGTTTGGAAGCAGATACTCCAAGAGATGCAATTAAGTCCTCATACGAGCAAGATGTTTTTGACGAGTTTATTAAACCCACTGTTATAAAAGATACCAGTCGGATACAAAAGGATGACGAAGTCATATTCTTTAATTTCAGAAATGATCGTCCTAGACAACTGGGTGCAGCATTAGCTGAGCCAGACTTTAAAGAATTTGATTTAGGTAACTTCAAACCAATTAGTATGTGTACGATGACCGTGTTCCATTCATCGTTCTGTAGCCCGGTGGCATTTACCTCACAACACCCAAGAGTGTCATTAGCAGAAGTTGTTAGTAATATGGGGTTAAGGCAACTTCATTGTGCAGAGACAGAAAAATATCCTCATGTCACATTTTTTATTAATGGCGGTAAAGAAACACCTTACCCTGGTGAAGATCGCATTATGGTGCCATCACCTAAAGTGGCCACTTATGATTTAAAGCCAGAGATGAGCGCAAAAGAAGTCGCCGATG